>NZ_MVDI01000007.1 GCF_002939305.1 Chroococcidiopsis sp. TS-821
CTACTGGCGGTGCGGCGATGAAGGCGATGATGAAGCAGGTTGTTGCTGCTAACAGTGTTGGGATCATCAGTACGCCAAACCAGCCTACGTATAGCCGGTTGTCTGTTGATGTTACCCAGTTGCAAAATCGCTCCCACAATGATGCGCTTTCGCGTCTTTGTAGAGTTGTTGTCATCTTTCTATGATTGCTTTTGATAACTACAAGTGAGTTATGAAGAAATAATCAGACAAGATGAATTTGCCTGTTCCTACAATTTACATTACTTTACTCGATTTAATCTATATCAAAAGGATTAATTTGTTAAATATAGATAATAAGATTGCATTATGAGTTGTAATATTTGCAAAAGTACAATGACATACAAGGCGAGTTCGAGTTCTATCAAGAATGCCAGCTTCGCGAGAGCACACTGAGAGAGATTAACCAGGAATGCAAGCAAATATGACACTTCAGCGTCAGGATAGAAAACAACAGGGAATAGATTTATTCTTTGTGAGTCTTAGTCCTAAAGTTTTGTTACAAATTAGTACGGGGCCAGTATTGTTGGCAATGTTAGGTGCCAAAGCCTACTTAGAATTGATTCAGTCGCTCGGACAAGCAACCGAAGAAATTTTGCGCGGCGATCGCTTGCCAGTACTACCATTTCCAGAACCGCAGAAAACTGAGCAAATTGAGTAGGCGCATAACTCAATTCCAAAGTTTGTTGTTTGTGCAACTACTTGAGGGGAATTTGCCCCATAAAATTATTTATATTCCTGGCTTTACTAGAACAGACACTATGAGTTCGCTCATCAACCTATCCTCTGATGAGGCATTGACTGTGCCTTCACCCCTAGATTTATTTCTCCGGCAACGCCTCGATTTGGTAGAGGACTTATGGGAGTCTGTGCTTAAACAAGACTGCGGTCAAGAATTAGTTAATCTTTTGGGTCAGCTACGCGATTTGTGTTCTCCAGAAGGACAAGCGACAAACGATCGCGCAGCAGAAGTGACTAAGTTGATTGCACAACTCGATCTCAATGAGGCAATTCGAGCTGCACGCGCTTTTGCTTTGTATTTTCAGCTGATAAATATTGTCGAGCAACACTACGAACAGCGGCTGCAACTCGCGCGCGCATCGCAGCTTACAGCGCTTAGCAAACAAGCAGCATCAATGAATGGTCAGTTGCTTGACTCGGAAAAAACGCTCAATGGGCAACCAGGAGCGGATATGCTCGAAAAAAGTTGGCAAGCAATTCAGTTGGACGATCAAAAATATAGTACCTTCCACGCTTTATTTCCGCACTTGAAAAAGCAGAATGTACCACCTCAGCAAATTCAACGTCTGATTGACCAACTCGATGTGCGTATGGTCTTTACGGCACATCCAACCGAAATCGTGCGCCCGACGATTCGCGAAAAACAGCGGCGCATGGCAAAGTTACTTCAAAAGTTGGATCAGCTAGAAGAAAAGCAAGGTCTCAACAAAGCAACTTCTTGGGAAGCCGCACAGCTACGCGAACAGCTTACCGAAGAAATCCGCCTGTGGTGGCGGACAGATGAATTGCATCAGTTCAAACCTACTGTGTTAGATGAAGTCGAGTATGCACTGCACTACTTCCAAGAAGTTCTCTTTAGTGAGATACCCCAGCTGCATCAACGATTTAAACACGCACTTGCTAGTTCTTTTCCTCGACTGAATGCACCGAAGCACAATTTCTGTAAGTTTGGGTCGTGGGTAGGTGCAGACCGCGACGGAAATCCTTCTGTGACTTCTCAAGTGACTTGGCAAACCGCTTGCTATCAACGGCAAATGGTTTTAGAGAAGTATATTCAGTCGGTGAAGAACTTAATTAATTTATTAAGTTTGTCGCTGCACTGGAGCGATGTCTTGCCAGAATTACTCGAATCGCTAGAGCAAGATCAATCGCAAATGAGTGAAGTTTACGAGGCACTAGCAGTACGCTACCGACAAGAACCGTATCGCCTCAAACTATCCTATCTACTTAAGCGTTTAGAGAACACGCGCGATCGCAATAGTCGTTTGTATAATCGCGATTTACGACAACGCGAAATAGTTGAGAGTGAAAGCGACGCGCGGGGAATTTATCGCTCTAGTGCAGAATTTTTAGCAGAATTGCGCTTAATTCAGCGTAACCTAGAAGCAACAGGCTTAACTTGCCGCGAGTTAGAAAATCTCATTTGTCAAGTCGAGATCTATGACTTCAACTTAGCACATCTTGATATTCGCCAAGAGTCGTCGCGTCATGCGGATGTATTAGAGGAAATTTTACAGTATTTGCAAATAGTACCGCGCTCGTACAAAGAACTATCGGAAGCTGAGCGCGTTGCTTGGTTAGTCTCAGAATTGCAAACGCGTCGTCCACTCATTCCTGCTGAATTGCCTTTTAGTCCGCAAACAACCGAAGTTATCGAAACATTTCGGGTTGTGCGCTCGCTACAACAAGAGTTTGGTCCTAGTATTTGCCAAACTTACATCATTAGCATGAGTCATGAAGTGAGTGACCTCCTCGAAGTTTTACTTCTTGCCAAAGAAGCAGGATTGTACGACCCTGCGACAGGCACAAGCACCCTACAAGTCGTGCCACTATTTGAAACTGTTGAGGATTTATTGCGAGCGCCAAGGGTAATGCAACAGTTGTTTGAACTACCCTTGTATCGTGCCTTACTAGCAGGTGGCTATCACGCGCAGTCATCAGAAAGCTCGTCAACCGCTACAGCACCACCCCCACCACCTTCAACATTAACGCCGAATCTCCAAGAGGTGATGTTGGGGTATTCTGATAGCAATAAAGATTCAGGATTCTTAAGCAGCAACTGGGAGATTCACAAAGCCCAAAAAGCACTTCAACAAATTGCCGAACAATTCGGCTTGCAGTTGCGGATTTTTCACGGACGCGGTGGCTCAGTTGGTCGTGGTGGCGGTCCAGCTTACGAAGCTATTTTGGCACAGCCTGGACACAGTATTAACGGTAGAATCAAAATTACAGAACAAGGAGAAGTCCTCGCTTCAAAATATTCTTTGCCTGAATTGGCGATCTACAATTTAGAAACGATTACAGCTGCTGTTGTACAAGCAAGTTTATTGCGGACTGGATTTGACAATATTCAACCCTGGAACGAAATTATTGAAGAAATCGCCGCGCGATCGCGCAGTCATTATCGCGCTTTAATTTACGAGCAGCCAGACTTTATCGACTTTTTCCATCAAGTAACGCCCATCGAGGAAATCAGCCAGTTGCAAATTAGCTCTCGACCAGCCCGTCGTCAAGGTGGTAAAAAAGACCTAAGCTCATTGCGTGCTATTCCTTGGGTCTTTAGCTGGACGCAAAGCCGTTTTCTTCTACCCGCATGGTACGGCGTAGGAACTGCATTACAAGAATTTGTGAACGAAGAACCCGAAGAACATCTCAAGCTGCTGCGCTATTTTTACCTCAAATGGCCTTTCTTTAAGATGGCGATTTCTAAAGTCGAAATGACTCTAGCAAAAGTAGATTTGCAAATGGCAAAGCACTACGTGCAGGAATTATCTCGACCCGAAGATTTAGCTCGCTTTGAAAGACTATTTGAGCAAATTGCTAATGAATTTTACCTAACGCGAGATTTAGTGTTGACAATCACTGGTCATAAACGCCTTCTTGATGGCGATCCTGTTTTGCAAAAGTCTGTCCAGTTACGCAATGGCACGATTGTACCCTTAGGCTTTTTACAAGTTTCTCTGCTCAAGCGGCTGCGTCAATGCACGAACACAACATCAGGAGTCATTCACTCGCGTTACAGTAAAGGAGAACTGCTGCGAGGTGCATTGCTCACAATCAATGGGATTGCTGCTGGTATGCGGAATACGGGTTAATGAGCAAATTTTGGCAACCAAAACGAGTTTTAGCTTGTACTTTAGTAGCGCTGACCTCTGGAATTATCAGCGCTTATTTTGGAAGTCAAATCAGCTTACAAATTCAAAGTCAAAAATGCCAAAACCAACCTTGGGGCTTAAAAACAGCTTGTCATGCTTGGGTGACACCTGGTGCAGTTTGGCAAGGCGGTATAACAGGACTTTATTTAGGAACGCTGCTAGGTGGAATTATTAGTATCTTAGGAACGATTACAGCAGACTGCACAACAAAGACAAAAAGTCAAGACCAAATAAATGAAAATTTAGCATTATTTGCAGATGAATTAGAACTAACACCTACTCAACGAGTTGTACTACAACGCTTCCTAGTACTAATTACATTAAAATTAGCGGCATCTAGCCAAACAACTTCTCAAGAAGACACGGTCTTATCGATAGAAGAGTTACAACAACTGCTGGCGATCGCCAAGCACAAGCAACTACTCAAGCACCATTTGACCTCAGCACAAATTGCTCAATTATTAGAAGAGATAAGCATTGGCTCTAACACGTCAAGCGATTCTCCTTTTAAGAAGTCTATGCATATCCCTTCGCAGGCTCAAGACAACTCATTAAAGCCGATAAAATCTACCCAAAATACTTCAGCATTTTGAGGTAACAATTCTATAAAAACTTGACGAAAAGTTAATAACACTATTTTTGCAAAAATTAGCTATCGGTCGAAGCTGTGGGAAGTTGTAAATTTTCCCACGTTTTCCAACTATTACTTTCTGTATCAAAACATCGCCAAGTCGCAAGCGCACTATCTTGATAACAAATCAAAACTCGCCTACTTGCAGGGTAACTCGAAGAAAAGCCCTCGCTAAACTGCTGTAAAGGATAGGTTTTGCGGCTGAGGCGTCTAGCAACTGCTTGATTTGGACACTCGATCGCTAAAGCAGTTTTTCCCCCGATGTGAGTGAGTGAAAAAATACACATTCTCAAAATTGCCCGCAGCCAGCTTTCAGAGTAATCAAAATACTCGTCAATCAACTTGTTAGTAAATGCTTTTTGCAGCGATCGGTCTTGTGAGTCGGGAATAGGAAAGTCAGACATAGCAGAACTGTTGTGAGGGTACGTAGTTGGCTTGAGGTTAGATCAAAAGCTTTGACAGTGACAAGTGTTTGAATACCCAATTTTGCCAAAAAAAGAAGCGATCGCTTTTGATAAAATGCAACCGTAGCTGTGATTACTGCAAACCATGAATTCGCAAAATTCTCCGTCTCAAACAACAGGTGCTGATGCTGTTGATGTCGCGATTGCCTCAGGAATCGATTTTGATGGTACCCCGATTCCTCCTGCCAAACTCGAACTCTATCGCCAAGTAATGGCACTTGAAGCAGGCAGACAACGTAGCGGTGTTTCCAATACAATGCGATCGCGAATTGTACGGATTGGCGCGAAACATATTCCCCAAGATAAATTAAATCAAATGCTCATTGATGCGGACTTTGCGCCGCTTAAAGATAAAGAAATTGCTTTTTATTACGGTGGGAAGTAATAAAAACTTACGCAATATCAAGAGAATTTTTATGCGAGTTTTATACGTTTCAGTCGCGAAAATGCGATCGCATTCTTACATAGTCATACCAAGACATAATTGACTCGTGGCATAATTAGCCTGATGCCAGTCAGAGCCTTGAGATTAATTGCTTATGTCCCTATTTGACGCTAAACCAGCGCTGCTTGTCCTTGCTGATGGAACTACTTATCGTGGTTTTTCGTTCGGCGCTACCGGAACCACAATTGGGGAAGTTGTTTTCAATACTGGCATGACAGGCTATCAAGAAGTTTTAACAGATCCCAGTTATTACGGACAAATTGTTGTCTTCACCTATCCTGAACTCGGTAACACAGGCGTAAATCCAGACGATGAAGAATCGCATAAACCGCAAATCCGAGGCGCAGTAGCGCGCAACATCTGCTACAAACCGAGTAATTGGCGTTCGACAGCTAGCTTGCCAGATTACCTACAACAGCATAACGTTCCTGGCATCTACGGAATTGATACTCGCGCCCTTACTCGTAAAATTCGGGCTTTAGGTGCGATGAATGGCGGAATCTCTACCGAACTAGACGAAGCTGAGTTACTAGAGCAAGTTACCGCAGCACCTAGCATGAAAGGCTTGAATCTCGTGCGTGAAGTAACCACGGCTAACGTTTACGAATGGTCCGATCCCACAACGGCAATTTGGGAATTTAAGCCAGTTAATCAAGAGGCTACAGAACCTTTAACAGTTGTTGCGATTGACTTCGGGGTGAAGCGTAACATTCTCCGCCGTTTAGCCAGTTATGGATGTCGGATTGTTGTTGTGCCTGTCAGCACTCCTCCTGAAGAAATTCTTAAATACAACCCTGATGGAATTTTTCTTTCTAATGGTCCTGGCGATCCCGCACCAGTCACTGAAGGAATCGAAACAACAAAAGCACTCCTCGCTAGTCAAAAGCCAATGTTTGGCATTTGTATGGGACATCAAATTTTAGGTCACGCACTCGGCGCAGAAACCTTTAAGCTCAAGTTTGGGCATCGTGGTTTGAACCAACCGGCAGGTTTAAAGCAACGTGTAGAAATCACAAGTCAAAACCACAGCTTTGCGATCGACGCTAATTCCTTGCCGGATGCAGATATTGAGATTACTCACCTCAACCTCAACGACTTAACAGTTGCGGGATTGCGACACAAATCATTACCGCTATTTTCCGTGCAATATCACCCAGAAGCTAGTCCTGGTCCTCATGACGCCGATTATTTATTTGAGCAGTTTGTAAAATTGATGCGCGAAGCCAAGCAGAAATCAGCAACCAAGCGCTAGTTCTTTTCGCTCCGCAATTTCTGCCTCATGATAGTAGACAACGCCTCAAAAAACGCTCTATACTTGAGCCTCGACTTTAAACATCGCATTTAAGGTAGTAAGAGGAGGGTATTATTGCTGAACCACTGAATATTACGGTTAGTCTGCGAGGAACCCGTGAAGTGCGAGACAATTACCAATTGTTTCGATTTACAGGGTTACTAGATGCTTTCTCTGAGCCAACCTTTCGTAAGGTTATCAGCAAATGTATCGAAGAGGGACCAAAAAATATTATTTTGGATCTTTCCCAAATCGACTTTGTTGATAGCTCAGGTTTAGGAGCATTGGTTCAACTTGCCAAACAAGCACAAAGTGCTGGCGGCACTTCACAAATTGTGACTAATGCCCGCGTGACTCAAACAGTTAAGCTAGTTCGTTTAGAGCAATTTCTCTCGCTGCGTCCCTCAGTGGAAGTCGCGCTAGAGAACGTTAAACAGTCATGATCTGGCAACAGAAGCAAGGCTGATATAGCTATCCGGTTGTATTATCTGGGTAGCTTGATTTTTGCTTATAAAAAATGTTTATTAAAGCAGAACGGGGGAACTCGCTGCTAGACAAATCCTGTCTATCACGCAGCCAACTGCGATCGCATTAACTTAAGGAGAATACAGGGATCGAAGATAAAAAGAAGTTACTAAAACTAGCTCGGTAGTTTTGCCAAATTTATAAACACTACCAATCCAAAGAGAAAGGAAAATCCTAGTTGTGAATCAAAAGGAGGAAGAGCTACTCGATGGCTCATCTATAATAGAAGGCGAACTAACTGTTAGGTTAGAGCAACTGACACCAACCTTGGCTGAAGACTTATCACAGCTACAGCAGGTCTCTCCGAGTGCTTTGGCATATTTAGGAGATGCAGTTTATGAACTTTATATTAGGCGTTATTACCTACTGCCACCAAAGCGCTCGCGTGTTTATCATCGTTTAGTAGTGGCACAGGTAAGAGCCGAAGCACAAGCATTACATTTGCGCTCGCTGACTCCCTACCTTACCAATACCGAGTTAGATATAGTTCGTCGCGGTCGAAATGCGACAACGAAGCCGCCAAAGCGGATCGAACCTGAAATTTATCAACAAGCATCAAGTTTAGAAACCTTAGTCGGCTACCTATTTCTCACTGATTGTCAGCGTCTGACTCAGTTGTTGCACAAGCTACACTTTGAGCAAGATAAAAATGAGTGATAGAAATTGTCTTTCTATACTGAAATTGGCTATTCTTCTCAGTTAAAGTCGAGAAGTAGGGATGCCCAAAGAATTTAACACTGTAACTATATAAATGGCGAACAAACAACAAAAATTTAGATCTACGGGCAAAGCAAAGCATGACAAGCCAGTCAGAATCAGACAAAGCTCCAAGCCTTTGCTGAAATCTCTGAATCAGAGTCGCACTGCATCAACAAAACCTTCAGTTAATTATGCTGTCAATAGTACGCACTCACAACCTTTAGCAGAAGAAAGCGATCTTATCTACGGTCGTCACCCTGTTTTAGCTGCTTTAGAGAATCAAAGACATCTGAATCGGATTTGGATTACATCGCGATTGCGCTACGATCCCCGTTTCCATTCTTTGATTTCCCAAGCTAAAGAAAACGGAACAGTGATTGACGAAGTTGAACCAAAGCGTCTAGATCAAATTACGCATTATGCGAATCACCAAGGAGTCGCAGCGCAAATTGCACCCTATGCATACACCGATCTCGATGAACTGATTGCTCGCGCCAAAGCAATCGCCGAATCACCCGTGATTGTAGCAGCAGAAGGTATTACCGATCCCCACAACTTAGGAGCAATTATTCGGACGGCTGAAGCGATCGGAGCGCAGGGACTTGTTATCCCCCAAAGACGAGCCGCAGGAATTACATCGAGTGTGATGAAAGCAGCTGCTGGTGCTTTGGAGCAATTTCCTGTCGCGAGAGTCGTTAATTTTAGCCGCGCTTTAGAAGAACTCAAGGAAGCAGGATTTTGGATTTATGGTACAGCCGCAACCGCAAGCCAACCATTGCATACTGTCCAATTTACAGGACCAATCGTTTTGGCGATTGGTGCTGAGGGTGAGGGCTTGAGTTTGTTAACACAACGCTGCTGTGACGTGCTAGTGTCCATTCCACTTTCGGGAAATACTCCAAGCTTAAATGCCTCAGTCGCAGCAGGAATGGCTTTGTACGAAATTTTTCGCCAACGTTGGTTAAATATGCTTCATTTAGAAAAATTAAAATAAGATAATTTGAAAAAAGAAGCGTAACAGAGTATAACAAAGTGTGAAGTAATTAGAAGCAGCAGCAGACCGCGTCACATCTGTAACCAATGGACAAAACAGCAAATATGAAAACATTTTGGGATAGTTTTAAAGAAGTTTTAACTAATCTCTTTCACAGCATTGGCTGGGCTTGGTGGGTAGAAATTGTTACACAAAATCCGCGCTGCACGTACTACTTTGGTCCTTTCTTGAGCGTTAAGGAAGCAAACGCTGCTAAGACTGGGTATCTTGAAGATTTAGAACAAGAAGGTGCGCAAGGAATTACAGTGAAAGTCAAGCGTTGCAAGCCCAAGAATTTGACAATTGCTGACGACTTGGGAATGATTCAGCCGAAAGCGACACCAATATTTAGCGGTCAGATGTAAAAGCAAGTCAAGTTAGTGGCGGGTGTTCGGTGCCAAAGACGAAACTAACTTAAATATAGACTCTGCGGCTTGCTGAGCGCTCGTCACTGGCAATTTATTTAAACTTGACAACATCGGGATACTGCGCAATCCACTTATCAATATCGCTGAGTACCTGCTGGGGAATTTCCCAAGGGAAAAGATGGGCGGTATTGGGATAGCATTGCCATTGACAGTTTTTCAAGTACCGAGCAGTTTCATGACTTGATTGGGCAGTGATATGGCGATCGCTTGCTCCAGCGAGCATCAAGCTTGGACAAGTAATTTTGTGTAAGTCGGCAAGGCGATCGTAACCGGATCGCAACGCTGTATTCAACGCGCGTTGTGCAGCAGCAGAAGTTTGCAGGTACGCGGCGATCGCATCAGTGGCAAGATAGCGATAGGCAGTCGGCGAGTGTTGTTGAATCAGGTAGCGATAGAGCGATCGCTTACCAAACGTTTCAATATTCCACTGCCAACTTGGTTGCAACCAATTAA
Source organism: Chroococcidiopsis sp. TS-821 (assembly GCF_002939305.1). Lineage (NCBI taxonomy): Bacteria > Bacillati > Cyanobacteriota > Cyanophyceae > Chroococcidiopsidales > Chroococcidiopsidaceae > Chroococcidiopsis > Chroococcidiopsis sp. TS-821. The sequence continues at coordinate 9,884 of NZ_MVDI01000007.1, forward strand.
GAATAGACGCTACACCAGTATACACATTATCTTGCCAGCTAATTGGTGGATGATTACCTCTAGGACGCGCTGCAGTGGCGACAAGGATTAACCCGCTAACTCTGTCAGGCAATTTGAGTGCGAGTTCCATTGCCAATATTCCTCCCAACGACCAACCAAGGACTAAGCAGCGCTGAATTTTGAAGCTATCTATCAGTGCTTCTAAGTCAAGTAAGTGGTCGTTCATGGCAAAATTTTGTTGCGTGCGACTGCTACCATAGCCGCGGAGATCGGGAGCGATCGTACGGAAACGCTGCGATAAATGGTCAGTAAAAACTGATAGACTGCGCCCTGAACCTGGATGACCGTGTAAGCAAAGAATGGGAAAGCCGTTTCCTTGAATGCGAACGTTGAGCTTGACAGGTTGAGAGTTTTGAGATGTGGACACTAGATAAAAATTAACCGCAATATATTTACTATAAGATTTATAGAAGTCAGTCAGGGAGACAAGAAAATATAAAACTTACAATAAATATCACTAGAGCTTATTTATCGATGAAGCTTCCTCGAATACCTTGCACAGAAAGCAGAAAGAGGAACGACAACACTTATCAATCGTTCTCTAGCCTCCGATCCCTGACATCCGATCCTTTTGAAGAAGTCACTTTTTACGTAAGTCCTGAATTAAACTAAATAATCTGGATTACAAGTCAAAGGAGCAAACAATGGCATCCATCCGCGAGTTGCACCAACAACTGGTGAGCAAAGAACGCTCTGCGGTTGAAATTACTCAAGAAGCCTTGCAGCGCATTGCAGCATTAGAGCCGAAATTACATAGCTTCATATCGGTAACAGCAGATACGGCGTTAGCACAGGCGCAAGCAGTGGATGCCAAAATTGCTGCGGGAGAGGAAATTGGGTTACTCGCAGGAATTCCAATTGGCATCAAAGACAATCTGTGTACCAAAGGAATTCGGACAACGTGTGCTTCTAAAATTTTGGAGAACTTTGTCCCGCCGTACGAATCAACCGTGACGCAAAAGCTAGCTGACGCAGGTGCTGTCATGGTGGGAAAAACGAATTTAGATGAATTTGCGATGGGCAGTTCTACAGAAAACTCCGCGTTTCAAGTCACCGCCAATCCTTGGGATTTAGAACGAGTCCCTGGTGGTTCTTCTGGTGGTTCGGCTGCGGCGGTAGCAGCGCAAGAATGTGTTGTTGCCTTAGGATCTGATACCGGAGGCTCAATTCGTCAACCCGCGTCGTTTTGTGGTGTAGTAGGAATGAAACCTACTTACGGATTGGTATCGCGTTACGGTTTAGTCGCGTTTGCTTCATCGTTAGATCAAATTGGACCATTTGGGCGCACTGTAGAAGATGCCGCGATTTTACTCGGCGCGATCGCTGGATACGATCCTAAAGACTCGACAAGTCTCAAAGTCGAAATTCCAGACTATACGCAAGCTTTAAAACCCGACGTGAAAAACCTCCGCATTGGCATTATCAAAGAAACCTTTGGCGAAGGGTTAGATCCGGCGGTGGAACAAGCTGTCACCAAAGCAATTGAACAACTTAAGGATTTAGGCGCAGAAGTTCAAGAAGTTTCCTGTCCGCGTTTTCGCTACGGGCTACCAACTTATTACATCATTGCGCCCTCAGAAGCTTCGGCAAACTTAGCGCGTTACGACGGTGTAAAATACGGTTTCCGCGCTCCAGATGCCGAAAACCTCCTCTCGATGTACAACCGAACTCGTGCTGCTGGTTTTGGTACTGAAGTCAAACGGCGGATTATGGTAGGAACTTACACGCTGTCGGCAGGCTATTACGATGCGTATTATTTAAAGGCACAAAAAGTCCGCACGCTGATTAAGCAAGACTTTGAGAATGCGTTTGCGAAGGTCGATGTTCTAGTGTGTCCGACTGTACCAACAACAGCATTCAAAGCAGGAGAAAAGACGGACGATCCCCTAAGCATGTATTTAACGGATTTGATGACAATCACCGTCAATCTAGCTGGTTTACCAGGAATGAGTGTTCCTTGTGGTTTTGATGACAAGGGTTTGCCCATCGGACTACAGTTGATTGGCAACGTATTGCGCGAGGATTTGCTATTTCAAGTCGCGCATGCTTACGAGCAAGCAACAGAATGGCATAAAAAGACTCCAAAGTTGATATAGCGATCGCCACCCTTAGGGCTAATCAACTGATGCACAGTGCGGAGTTCTTATCATTGAAGTTGTGTATTTGTACGCGCGTAGAAGGATATCTATGCTCAACAAATTCTCTTTGAGGTGGCTGCTGAGTGCTGGGCTAATGGCTGCACTTTTTTATATCGGGACTAGCATCTATCTGTTTTTCCAGCAAACTCGCTTCATTTTTTTTCCTTCACCTGTTATTCAAACGACACCAGAGTTTTTCAATCTCCGCTATCAAGAAGTGTGGCTACCTGTCACTACAACCACAGGGCAAATCGAACGCATTCATGGTTGGTGGATTCCCGCAACTCAAGCGAATGAAAAAGTTTTGCTCTATCTGCACGGTAACGGTATTAATATTGGTGCAAATGTCGATCGCGCCCATCGGTTTCACCAGATGGGCTTTTCAGTACTCCTCATTGATTATCGCGGCTACGGACGTAGTGAAGGAGCTTTTCCGTCAGAAGCGACTGTTTACCAAGATGCTGCAGTAGCGTGGGATTATCTCGTTAATGAACGACAGATCGATCCAAGCCAGATTTTTATTTATGGGCATTCTTTAGGCGGTGCGATCGCCATTCACTTAGCACTGCAACAACCCAACGCCGCTGGATTAATCGTCGAAAGTTCGTTTACTTCGATCCGTGCCATGATCGATTTTCAACGTGCCTACCGCATATTTCCCGTCGATCTAATTTTACGCCAGCGCTTCGACTCAATCAGTAAAGTTAGCGCACTACAAATCCCTGTCTTATTCATTCACGGAACGGCAGATTGGCAAGTTCCCGCGCAAATGAGCGAACAACTCTACGCTGCTGCACCCGAACCGAAGCAATTAATTCTGATTCCTGGTGCGGGACACAACAATGTCGCGGAAGTTGCAGGTTCTCAATATTTTCAAGTCGTGCAAAACTTTGTTCGACAAGTCTCAACTCAACAGATGGCGGAACGCTGAAACATAGGAAGGTAAAAAGTGCAACTACAACTAAATCAGTAAGATGTTAAGCCAGGGCAAAGAGTACTACTACGAAATATTAACTGGAGCGAGTTTGAGCAGATTTTAGACGAGTTAGGTAACTCGCGTGCTTCTCGGCTTGCCTACTACAGAGGAATCCTAGAGATTATGGTACCGCTGGCTGAACGCGAAGATGGTAAAATCCTCATCAGTAACCTAGTCGAGATTTTATTAGAAGAACTCGATATTGAATTCAGAAATCTCGGTTCTACTACCTTTAAGCGTCGGGACATGGCGAGTGGTGTAGAACCTGATGCTTGCTTTTATATTCAACATGAAGCAGCAATTAGAGGTAAAAGTAAAATCGATGTTAACTTCGATCCACCGCCTGATTTAGCTATTGAAATTAATATTACAAGTGCTTCCGAAATCAAGAAAAGTAGCTATGAAGCTTTAGGCGTTCCTGAGTTGTGGATTTATGACGGGCGATCGCTACAAATACATACACTGCAAAATCATCAGTATGTAGCAACAAATCAAAGTCAGATTTTTCCCAACTTGCCAATTATAGAAGTTATTCCCCAGTACGTTGCCGAAAGTAAAATCCAGGGAAGAAACACTGCAGTTAAAGCTTTCCGCGCTTGGGTACAAAAGGTGTCATTTCAGTGAGGCGATCGCCTATCGTGTTATGCCGACAAATTATAGCCATGGGTGGCGGTGTCTCAAAAGAAAAGCCAAAATGCTTCCTTCCTACCGCGAGTGGCGATGCAGCAGATTACATTGACAGATTTTATGCCTTTTACTCAACATTACCATCCACATCATCGCATTTATCACTATTTAAACCGCCAAACACTGACATAAGAACTTTAGTGCTAGAGCAAGACATTATTGATGTAAGAGGCGGAAGTACCAAGAACTTACTGGCGTTTTGGTAAGAATGGGGACTCGACACAGTTCTCAAAGCAGCTTGGGAAACCGGTGTCATCCTTACTGGCTTAAGAGCAGGTTCGATTTGCTGGTTCGAGCAAGGAGTTCCCTCACTTTTTGGAGAATTTTAACCGTGTTACTTTGTCTTAGCTGGCTCCAGGGCAGCAATTGCCACCATTATGATGGAGAATTAGAAAGAAAACCTGCTAACCCTCGTTTATTTTCTCTAGGAAAAATTATTGACGGATATGCCGTAGATGATGGCGAGGCGCTGCATTCTATTAAGAATAGACGAGAGCAGTAGTTCTCGCCCTTATGCAAAAGCTTATCGATTGCAAAAGTTGAATGGAGCAGTGCAAGAAACTCCCCTATCTCTAGGATACTTGGGTACGTGACAACGTTAAAGTAAAGAATACGTCTAGTGCATGCCTATGAGTCTTTCTGAGGGGGAGCGTTTTGTCATACTCGCGGAGATACCTGTGAAGAAGTGCTGAAAAATGCTCGAGAAGTGTTAGAGGTTGTGGTTGAATCGGCATAGAAGATGGTGAAACTTTGCCAGAACCTTTAACCGTAGGCAAGTCTTTTGAAGTGGCTTGAAGTACAATCTTTAATTCTCTGATTATAAAGTTTATGTCTTTCGTAGGTTTACATATTCATAGCGATTACAGCCTACTCGATGGTGCAAGTCAAATACCAGCACTCGTTGAGCGAGCTCATGAGTTAGGAATGAAAGCGATCGCACTTACCGATCATGGCGTGATGTATGGTGCGATCGAACTTATTAAAATTTGCCGAAATAAGAACGTCAAACCAATTATTGGCAATGAAATGTATGTCATTAATGGAGATATTGAGGAAAAGAAACGTCGTCCTCGCTATCACCAAGTTGTTTTAGCAAAAAACACAAAAGGTTACAAAAATCTTGTTAAGTTAACAACAATCTCGCACTTGAAAGGTATTCAAGGCAAAGGAATTTTCTCGCGTCCTTGTATCAACAAAGAGCTATTAAAAGAGTATCGTGAAGGATTAATTGTTACGAGCGCTTGTCTAGGAGGAGAGGTTCCGCAAGCGATTTTGCGAGGAAGATTAGACATTGCACGTAAAGTTGCACAAGAATATAAAGATATCTTTGGAGATGATTACTATCTAGAAATTCAAGATCACGGTTCGCAAGAAGACAGAATTGTTAATGTTGAAATCGTTAAAATTGCCCGAGAATTAGGAATTAAATTTATTGCGACAAACGATTCGCATTATATTTCTTGCTTTGATGTAGAAGCCCATGACGCGTTGTTGTGCATTCAGACAGGAAAATTAATTTCGGAAGACAACCGCATGCGCTACAGCGGGACAGAGTATCTCAAATCAGCAGAAGAGATGAGTCAACTGTTTCGCGATCACCTACCCGATGACGCGATTCAAGAAGCGATCGCAACGACAGTAGAAATTGCTGACAAAGTAGAACCATACCATATCATGGGCGAACCGCGAATTCCCAATTATCCGGTTCCCGCAGGACACACCGCCGATACTTTTTTAGAAGAAGTCGTCTGGGAGGGAATGCTACAACGATTTAATCGGCGATCGCGTAATGAAATTGACCCCACATATAAAGAAAGGTTGGATTATGAACTAAAAATGATTCAACAAATGGGCTTTTCTACTTATTTTTTAGTTGTTTGGGACTATATTAAGTACGCGAGAGATAATCAAATTCCGGTTGGTCCTGGGCGAGGTTCGGCTGCTGGTTCTTTAGTTGCTTATGCTTTAAGAATTACAAATATTGACCCTGTTCATCATGGCTTGTTATTTGAGCGGTTTTTGAATCCTGAGCGTAAATCAATGCCGGATATTGATACAGATTTTTGTATCGAAAGGCGCGATGAAGTTATTGAATATGTTACGCGAAAATACGGAACAGAGCGAGTTGCTCAAATTATTACTTTTAACCGCTTGACTTCCAAAGCTGTCTTAAAAGACGTGGCGCGGGTACTAGATATTCCCTATGGTGAAGCCGATCGCATGGCGAAGCTGATTCCGGTTGTGCGGGGTAAACCAACTAAACTTTCTGTGATGATTTCTGATGCTACTCCAGCACCAGAATTTAAAGAAAAATATGAAAACGATCCCAAAGTCCGCCACTGGGTTGATATGGCAATTCGCATAGAAGGAACTAACAAAACCTTCGGCGTTCATGCAGCGGGAGTAGTCATTTCTTCTGAACCGCTAGACGAAATTGTTCCACTACAAAGAAACAATGATGGTTCAGTGATTACCCAGTATTTCATGGAAGACTTGGAATCGCTGGGATTACTGAAAATGGACTTTTTGGGATTGAAGAATTTAACACTCATTCAAAAAACCATTGAATTAATTAAACAAAATCAAAATATTGATATTGACCCCGACTATTTACCTTTGGAAGAAAGAAAGGTTCAAAAAATCTTAGCCAAGGGCGAAGTCAAAAAAATGCCAAGAGAAGTCGAAAAAACCTACAAAGTTCTTGAAGAAGGTGAACTTGAGGGGATTTTTCAACTTGAATCTTCGGGAATGCGACAAATTGTACGCGATTTAAAGCCTTCGTGTATCGAAGATATTTCTTCAATCTTAGCTTTGTATCGTCCTGGTCCTCTTGATGCTGGGCTGATTCCCAAATTTATCAACCGCAAGCACGGTCGCGAAGCAATAGAATACATCCATCCACTTTTAGAGCCAATTTTAAACGAAACTTACGCGGTCTTGGTGTATCAAGAACAAATCATGAAAATGGCTCAAGATTTGGCAGGATATTCCTTAGGACAAGCAGATTTGTTACGCCGCGCTATGGGTAAAAAGAAAGTTTCCGAGATGCAAAAACATCGAGAAGCTTTTGTGGATGGTGCAGCTAAAAATGGTGTCAGAAAGCAAGTGGCTGAAGAATTGTTCGACCAGATGGTCAAATTCGCAGAATACTGTTTTAATAAATCGCACTCGACGGCTTATGGTTATGTCACCTATCAAACTGCGTATTTAAAAGCAAACTATCCTGTCGAGTACATGGCAGCTCTGCTGACGGCAAACAGTGGCGATACCGATAAAATTCAAAAATACCTGTCTACGTGTCTGAATATGAATATTCAGATCGAGCCACCAGACATTAATCGCTCTGGCGTCGATTTTACACCGGTAGCAGGCAAAATTTTATTTGGCTTATCAGCTGTAAGAAATGTCGGACAAGGTGCGATCGCGTGTATTTTAGAAGCCCGTGAAAAGGGCGGTGAGTTTCAATCGCTCGCTGATTTGTGCGATCGCGTTGATTTACGCGCTGTCAACCGTCGTACTTTAGAAGCTTTGATTCATTGTGGTGCGTTTGACAAACTCGAAGCAAATCGCAAGCAACTGATTGCAGATCTTGATTTGGTAATCGACTGGGCGCAATCGCGGGCGAAAGATCGTGCTAGCGGTCAAGTTAATTTATTCGATTGGAGCGGGATAGCAAACAATGACAATAACACTAATTACGAATTAGCACCCAAAGCCCCACCCGTAGCAGACTATCCGCCAATGGAAAAACTGCGATGGGAAAAAGAACTTCTTGGTTTTTACGTTTCGGATCATCCGTTGAAGTCACTGCGAGCGCGTACGCGACTTTTATCACCGATCAGTTTATCCCAACTCGGCGATCAGCACGATCGTACTTTACTTTGTGCTGTCGTGATGTTGACCAGTATTAAACCAGTGGTCACTAAAAAAGGCGATCGCATGGCAATCTTACAAATCGAAGATTTAACCGGACAAACCGAAGCTGTTGTTTTTCCGAAAGCTTACGAACGAATTGGCACATCACTTGTAGCCGATGCCCAAATGGTAGTCTGGGGTAAAGTCGATCGGCGTGACGATCAACTTCAGTTGATTGTAGAGGATGCTGAACCGATTGAGACGGTACAGTTAGTTATGGTAGAACTCGATCCTCAACAAGCAGCGACGCTTGATTATCAACACCGTTTAAAAAGCATCTTGCAAGAACAGCTAGGAGAGAAAGACAAGGCAAAAATCCCAGTTCTGGCGTCTGTGAAATTGGGCGATCGCAGTCAATTAGTACGCTTTGGGCGACAGTTTTGGGTTCAAAACAGCCAAGAAACCGTCGAAATGCTCAAATCAGCTAGCTTTTCTGCTTATACACGACCAATTAGTCAAATATTAAGCTAAGTATTGATTGCCGCATGTTCTTTGCTAGTTGGTGGTTGAGCGTTGGTCGATCGACCATTAACAGCCCTGAGGCTATGTTTGTTCGCGTACCAACTTATAAAGTTTTTGTAAAGATCTTTCAGCTTTATGCTATTTAGAATACTAACTCTATTGAAATTTTAAGTAATTTTACTGGTAAAATGTCAGGAATGTGTAAAGTTACCAGGTATTGCGCGACAAAAACATGAAGATTTAGTAAAGATTTCTCGAAGATGGTGCGACGTTTTTGGTCGCTCTGTGAAGATTCAGTGAAGATTGCGCTCATAAGGCTATATTTACTCTCTGCATAGAGGAGTATCTACGTCAAAATACTACGTATGCCCTATCGGGTTATGTGAAATTAAGCTAACCATAATTGGTAAAACCTGAGCTTACGTCAAACAAAGATTATTTGGCGTGGCTGAGATCGACGGATTGAAAATGAGACATCAGCGATTCAAAACCTGAACTTATCTTACTTTTTTCAAAGCCGTAATCGTGGCTTACTCATCATGACACTGCCCTAAAAAATCAGCCAAAGCAGTATCAGCTATGTCAAATAATTAGGAATTTGTGATGCTAAACCTTGATTTTTCTTTTGCTCTTCCTAACACAATCCCAGATAAGGATGGTCAAGGCACCGGATTTACTTCTGTCAAAAAAAACAGTAGTGGAGATCAATACCAACCTAGTGATATCGATCTCGATACTGCTGCGAAAACTCTCACACTCACTGCAAATAAAGGCAGTAGTGCTTGGTCAAGTAATTCGCTAAAAAACGCACTCCAGCATGGAATTGACGACACTAAGCCCTTTGTTATTAGTACTCGGTTGAAAGGATCGCCACAGAAGTTAACAACCGCATTCCAGCAAGGTGGAATATTCTTTGGCTCGGATCAAGATAACTATGTCAAGCTTGTCTTAATTAATACTGGCGGTACTAACGGTTTAAAGCTTCAGTTTTTTAAAGAGGAAAACGGAAGTGGCTCAAGCATCAGAGAAATTAATCATTTTCAGTGGGGCAAGATTAATACATTCGATCTTTTCTTGATTGGAGATCCTGCAACTAGAACGTTTCAAGCAGCATACCGCGTTAACTCCAACACAGCACCGCCGATTGTTGTCAACAAGTCCACGACGATTAACGCAAGTACGCCCTTCTTTCTAGAGAATTCCAACAATACCGCTGCGGGAATTCTCGCTTCAACAACAAACGCCCCGAAAGTGGCAGTCACATTTGATAACTTTGGGATTGCTCAAGAGATCAAAGTCAACTTTCAGCCAAATGCCGCCAATCTGCCATCAGGTTATATCAAAGATAGTGGTGCTGCGTTTAGTAATGCTCGCGGCTATGGTTGGGTAAAAAGCGGCACGCGCACGCCTTTAAATATTGCGCAATTTGCTCGCGATCGCAATCGCCCAGGGGTTGACCAACGCATCGATACGTTACTGCACATGCAGTACTTCAACAATCCGGCGGCGGCGTGGGAAATAGCAGTTCCCAATGGGACGTATAGCGTGACTGTCAGCGTGGGTGACGGACCAAACCCAAATGGCGTTTATGACAGCAAACATACAATTCGAGTCGAAGGCGTAACTGCCATCGACAAATTTCAGAGTACTCCACAGCAAGAGTACAAATTAGAAACCGTCACAGTTAATGTCAACGATGGTAGGCTGACAATTGACGCGATCGGCGGGACAAACACGAAGATCAACTTTCTAGAAATCTTCAATGTCACTCCAGGTAAACATCCTACGGTTACGGGATTTGCTGTTGACCGCGATCCTCAAGGTAAAGCTTATCTCAACACATCAATTAATGTAGATATAGCACTGGCACAATCAGGGATTGGCGTTGAACCCACTAGCTTAAATTCATCGACTGTCAAGCTATATCGCACAAAGGATGGTCAACAAGTTTCTGGAATTGTCGGTACGAGTGGCGGCAATGATGTCATTGTCTTTCAACCAAACCAGAACTTATCGCCAAACACTAACTATACCTTTATTGTCACAAATAACGTCAAAGACGAATCTGGAACAAGATTCAATACCAATAGCTTTACATTCAATACCGGTAACACTACGACCAATCCAATTGACTCGAAAGTCAACTTCACCAAACAGTCTGTATATCAAGGTGCACCGCTAGCAAGTTTAACGCTTGGTCCTGATGGCAAACTCTACGCTGCTGGACTTGACGGTAAAATCCGCCGTTGGAACATTGAGGCTGGATCGGGTCAGCTATCAAACCTCCAGACTTTTGCCCCAGCGAAGCTAGATGGTCGCGCAATTATTGGTATTACCTTTGACCCCAAAAATCCGAACCATCTTTGGATTTCGCATAACGATCCGCTATTTCCGCAACCAGCCAAAGATTTTACAGGAGCAGTCTCCAAGCTTGTTCTTAACTCCAATACAAACTCATTTAATGCAAGTATCCAAGACTACGTTGTTGGCTTACCCCGCTCAGCTAAAGATCACCTCAGTAATAGTCTTGCCTTTGGTCCAGATGGTAAGCTTTACCTGACGCAAGGTAGCAATACTGCTGTGGGAGCGCCAGATACGGCATGGGCAAATCGCCCTGAGCGCTTGCTGAGTGCGGCTATTTTGCAAATTGACCCCTACAGAAATGCGCCAGCGGGCGGCTTTAATGTTCAGACAGAAAACTACGGCGGTAAGCAGGGTAACTACAATCCCTTTGCTGTCAATGCGCCCGTCAAAATTTATGCAACTGGCATTCGTAATGCCTATGACTTAGTTTGGCACAGCAACGGTAACTTATACGTTCCTACAAATGGAAGTGGTGCCAACGGCAACACTCCCAATGACCCGCGAACCTCAATAAATGAAGCACTGCAGAAAGTTGGTACGCAAAATGACTACTTATATAAAGTAGAGGAGGGCGGTTATTACGGTCATCCTAATCCCAAACGCGGAGAGTACATTCTCAATGGCGGTAATCCAACAAGTGGAGTCGATCCAGCCGAAGTTGTAAGCTATGTCGATCCTGTGACCAAGGTGGCGTATGCTGGCTATCCGGTAGGCGTCAAACCAGATCCTAACTATCGCGGTTATGCGTACGATTTTGGCAGAAATAAATCACCTAATGGTGTCATTGAATACCAAAGTAATACTTTTGGGGGTGCACTGAAAAACAAGCTACTCGTGACGCAGTACAGCGGTGGTAATGACATTCTTGCCCTTGAACCTGGTGCAAATGGCAATGTTCCCAGAGGAAATGTGACCCGGATTGTTTCTGGGTTAAACGATCCTTTGGATTTAGTAGAAGACACAAAGACTAATGCGGGCAACTTGTATGTTGCAGAACTTATTAAGGGGGGTGTTGCAGGACAGATTTCCCTACTAAAAGTAAGCTAGCGAAAATACGGCGATCGTCAAAGGAGTATCTATCATGCCTGCTGATTTGAGCTTTGATTTTTCAACACCAATTCCTGGAACGTTAGCAGACAAAAATGGTCTAGGCACTGGATTTACCTCCGTACAACCCAATAGCACGGGTGATGCTTATGACTTAAGTTTGATTAACCTAGATACAGCAAGCAGCAGCCTCGTATTAACAGCAACACAAGGTAGCAATGCCTCAGCTAATAATCTCAAAAATGCACTGCAAGTCGCTGTTGATACCATTACTCAGCCATTTAGAATTAGTACGCGCATTAAAGGTCCGGTGACTGGACTCGATGCAGCTTACAAGCAAGGCGGTATTTTCCTAGGCTCAGACCAAGATAACTATGCCAAACTTGTGGTAGTGAATGATGGTAAAAATCTCAAACTGCAGTTCTACAACGAGCAAAGCGGCGTAGGAACAAGTGTTGGCGAACTTACAGGCTTAAACTGGGCAGGCATTAATACTCTTGATTTATACTTAACAGGCGATCCGCAAACTAAAACGCTGCAAGCAGCATACCGCGTTAACTCTGATACAGCCCTACCAACGAGTCTACAAACTTTGCAGCTGGTCAGTCCTCAAGGTTCATCTTTGTTTGCAGACTCCACAACTTCGCGAGCAGGTATTCTGGCTTTTACAGGTCAGTCATCAAACGTCAATGTCACTTTTGATTACTTTGGGGTGAAACCAGTGACCGGTATCAACCCCGACTTTAATCAAATTAATTGGAGTAGTGGGACAGCGATGCCAGTAGGCAGAACTGAACCTGGAAGTGCGATCGCTGATGGCAAATTATTCGTCTTTGGCGGCTACAGTGGTCAATGGCAGCCGAGCGTCCGCTCAGATGTCTACGACCCCCAAACTAACACCTGGTCGCGAATAGCAGACTTGCCTAAGCCTGTCAATCATATTGTCCCAGCCGTAGACGGCAGAAATATCTACATCGCAGGTGGCTATGTCGGAAAAGAACCAAGCGGACAGATTTATGCCACTAAAGATGTCTGGAAATACAATATTGACACCAATTCTTGGTCGGCAATGCCAGCACTCCCTGCAGCACGCGCATCGGGTGGGTTAGCCGTTGTTAATGGCAAGCTTCACTTCTTTGGTGGTGCTAACATCAATCGTCAAGATCGAGGCGAGCACTGGTTTTTAGACTTAAACGGAGGAACCAACTGGCAATTAGCAACTCCTTTACCCAATCCCCGCACGCACTTAGGAGTTGCCGTTCTTGGAGGTAAAATTTACGCAATTGGGGGTCAGCATGATGTTGACGAGAACTTAGTGACTCAAAGTTCTGTACACGTGTGGGATCCTGCGAATCCTAACCAATGGAAAGAAGTTGCCAGCTTACCGAAAGCGCGATCGCATATTTCTAGTGCAACTTTTGTGATGAACGGTAAGATTATTGTGGCTGGAGGCGAAACCGCACACGAAGCTTACATTGCTGACGTCACCGCATACGATCCTTTGTCCAATTCGTGGCAGGAACTTACGCCATTACCACAACCAAGGCTGGCAGGCGTTGCTGCCAATTTTGGTAACCAGATTTTCTTTACCGGCGGACACCCAGGTTTTAGTGCAACTTCCTTCCAGGGCATACCGGTCACAAGTAATCAACAAGCCTTGTATCGCATCAACGTAGGTAGCAGTACGCCATACACGGATAGCAACGGCAATACTTGGTCGCCAGATACAGGACTATTCCAGCCTCAGAATGCGGTCGCACTCAATGGCGGTCCAATTAACCCCACTCCCGCGATCGCTAATACAGTTGATGACACGCTATATCAAACGTTCCGAGGCAAAATTGGTGACAGTAGTACCCCCATGGCATCGCGCGTTTTGTCATTGAACTTACCAATTAGCACGCCCCAAAATGTAGATATCCGGTTACACTTTGCTGAGTTGTATCATGGTGCACCAGGACGGGCACCTGGAGGTTCAGGTAAACGAGTTTTTGATGTAATTGCGGAGGGCAAAACTGTACTCAATGACTTTGATATTTTTGCTGCAAGTGGTGGTGCACTCAAAGCAGTTGTTGTGCCAATTAACGGAATTCCAGTCAACGATGGAACATTAAATTTGCAGTTTAAAGCTGAAAAAGATTTTGCTTCGATTGCCGCAATCGAAGTTTTAGCAGCTACCTAAGCTGCAGCCAGTGAAATTTTGACTACCGTATACTTTTTTGGCACTTTACAGTCGAGCAAACCATGGCGACCGATCTACTCAATCCTTCTATTAATTCAACAACTGATCTCACTCTCAATCATTCAACGAGTTACAGTAGTTTGCAGGCAACTCAGGCAGATCCCTATAACTTCAGTAGCTTCAACCAAAGTAATGCCAGTGGGAGTAGCCTACAAGTCCTGACCCCAGATGCTAATATCGTCCCCAACAGAATGGTATTTAGCACTGTTGCAGGAGAAGTCCGAGCCCCAAAAACCTTAACGCTGACCAACACAGGAAGTACACCGCTAACCGTTACGCTAAATCTTGGTGATTCGCAAGAAAAAAGCAATGCTGTTAGACCGCTAGACCATCAAAGGGCTGCCGATTTTCAGATCTTAGATGCCCCTACAGGGCAACCGTTTGTCCTAGGAGCAAATGAAACGCGCAATATTGCAGTTCAATTCGCCCCGAAGCGACCTGCAAAATTAAGTACTACCCCCACAACACACACCTTTAATGGGGAAAACTACGCATCGCTGACAATTAACACCAATGGTCAGCCAGCAAAAACGGTCAATCTTGCAGGATTGAATACAGCAAACTACGAAGGAAATAATGAAGCTTCTGTCGCTGAAATTACTCGGATCTTTGGCTGGACAACGAATATCGGTAGTGAAAGCAATATTTTGGGCGGTCAGAAAAGCCTCCTAGGAGATGAAGTGTACTCGCCTTATTGGGTACGTGCTGACAATTCCAAACCAGTTCAATTGTGGCCTTTAGCAGTATATAGCGGTCGTAGCGATGGCTCTCATGACCCTATTCGATTTCAGGCAAAACCTGGTAGTGGTGGAAGAAGCGGTCTACTTTATCAACATGCTGGACGATTGCAGGCTGATAACGTACCTGGTAGCAACGATTTAAGTGGTGGTGAAAATCAAAAACTACTCCCTAAAATCTTAGTTGGCAACGCAAGTATCACTCCTACACCTGAGAAAGTAAGCTTCATTCCTAACAGTCCCTTTGCACTAAACCGCAGTTTTCAATTTAATAGTAACGAAGGTGCTTGGACAGATTACACCCAAAATCTTCCTGACCAAACGCACAACTGGCGAATGTATCCAATTCGCGATGCTCAAGGTACCTTGATTCCTCATACTTGGCTAGCTGCTTCCGATCCTGGAAATAGCCTTGTTGGTCTAGGTAAAAACTTCGACTACAACGACAATGTTTATTTGTTGGTCAACGCTAAACCAGAAAACCCAGCGTTAGATCCCTCAGTAGGCGGTAGAGTTCCTGGTTCGCCTGACTTGCTATTTTACTTCAACAAAACTTATGAGAATGTCTTTGCTAACGGGTTGAAGGACAAAAATGGCAAGAATATTGGATTTACCAAAACACAACTGAATAAAAACGATACTTTTACCTCAATAACTTCTTATAACCCGAACCTGATAGACCTCAATACAAGTGGTTCAGGAACATTGAAGATTACAACGACCAGCGGTAGCAATGGCGGTCAGGACAATACACTCGTCAACGGATTGCAAACTGTCTTTGATGGTCGAGCAAGTAAAGCGGTGATTAGTACCAAACTACTCGGTCCATTCAACAACATTCAAGCAGGTTACCAGCAAGCAGGCGTGATGCTTGGTCCAGATCAAGATAACTATATTAAAGTCGTCGCGATCGCCCGCCAAGATAACCAATTGGGTATCCAATTCTACCAAGAAAACAGGGGAGTCGGGCAAACAATCGGGACGGCAGCGATTCCTAATCCTGGTAATTTGCAGTCTTTAGAGTTGAAGTTGTTTACCGATCCACAAGCTGGAACAGTCCGCGCTGGCTATCGCGTAGGTAATAACAATGTTGTTCTCCTACCAGGTGTTGTATCGCTCAAAGGCGGTCAAATTGGTAGCTTTTTTGCTGCTCAGAGTAAAGCTGGGCTAATTACTACTAATAAAGGCTCGACACCATTCACGGCAACTTTTGACAACTTCTTAATTTCCTCGAATGAAACCACAGCACAACGGCAAGTTCTCCATCGCATTAATGTAGGTAGTAACTCGCAATACAAAACTCCTGGTGGTTTTGTGTGGTCAGCAGATACAGGTTTATTTAGTCCGTCAAATGCCTCGCCCGAAACAACGCTAGGCACACCTAATATTCAAAATACAGTGCTCGATCCTGTTTACCGTACCTATCGAGCAAAAATTGGCAATGGTTCAATCCCGATGTCTTCTCGCGTACTTTCCTTTGCATTACCTGTTCAACCAGGTAAGGTTGACCTCCGGTTACACTTCTCCGAAAACTACTGGGGTGCGCCAAATCGCGTCCCTGGAGGTGTTGGCAAACGCGTGTTTGATGTCATTGTGGAAGGTAAAACAGTACTCCACAACTTTGATATCACAGCTGCTGCAGGTGGGGCTTTGAAGGCAGTAAGAGTACCAATTGAAGGCATACAAGTCAATGACGGTCAACTCAATATTCAACTCAAGGCAAAAACGGATTTCGGTGCTATTTCGGGAATTGAAGTTTTCCGTTCGGTGTAGAGTGTTTGAGTATTAAGTACAACATTGCGTTTGTCTTTAGATTGAACAGTCTCTCAAAGAGTGCGTGACTTCTAGCTAGCTCTTTGAGAGATTTGACTAAAAGCCATAGCAATTGCTCTTTAATAAGGTTTGCATTTTGCGGAGGAAGCCTGCGCCCCTCTTCTAGCTTTTCTCCCTGAATCCTACTATCTATAATAGGCAGTAGTAGCTTGAGAGTTGTCATTGGACTCAGTGATTTTGTTGACGCTGGTACAGCGACCAGTACAATCCTTTTTTCTGCATTAACTCGGCGTGCGTTCCCTGTTCCATCAATACACCTTTTTCTAGAACCAAAATCAAATCTGCTTTTTTGAGTGGTTCAAAGCGGTGGGCAATCATAAAAACAGTACGGTTTTTGGCAATATCTTGGATATTTTGTAAAACTTGCTGTTCTGTTTCACTGTCTAAGGCAGTTGTTGCTTCATCTAAGATGAGAATGGGAGCGCGTGATAAAAACATTCGTGCTAACGCAATTCTTTGCCGTTGACCTCCTGATAATCCGGTACCGCGTTCGCCAATGGGAGTTTCGTACCCTTGTGGTAATTCACTGACAAAATCATGGGCGGATGCCATCCGCGCTGCTTTGACAACCTCCTCCGCAGTAATATCAGGATTACCTAAAGTAATATTTTCTAGAATCGAGCCATTGAATAAAAAGTCTTCTTGAAGAACGACACTAATTTGTTGACGTAATGAGGCAATATCAGCACTTTTAATATCAAAGCCATCGATGAGAATGCGACCAGACTCTGGGAGATAAAGGCGTTGTAACAGCTTAGAAAGCGTGCTTTTGCCCGAACCACTACGCCCGACAATCCCAACAAACATTCCGGGCTGGACATTAAACGAGATCCCGCGCAAAATAGGTTCTTGGTTAGGGCGGTAACGGAAAAATACTTGGTCAAAAGTGACTTGTCCTTGCAACGCTGGTAGAACCAAGCCAGAACCAGGTTCAGCTTCGGGTGCAACGTTCAAGACGTCTCCAAGGCGATCTACCGAAAGAAAAACCTGCTGTAAGTTTTGCCACAGCTGTACCAAGCGCAATAGTGGACCTGTAACCCTAGCAGATAGCATTTGAAATGCGACCAATTGACCGACTGTCAGCTGCTGATCGATCGCTAATCTTGCTCCAAACCAAAGAATGAGTAAGTAGGACAAACTTGTCAAAAAAGTACCAATATTACTCGTAATTTTGGAAGCTGTCGATGCTTTAAAATTAGTGCGGATATAACGGGCAAAAAGTCCTTCCCAGCGTTCGCGCGAGGTACGTTCTGCGCCGTGCGCTTTTACCGAATGAATTCCTGTAATCGTTTCGACTAAAAACGATTGGCTATCAGCACTTTGATTAAAAGCTTCATCAAGCCAGTTGCGCAGAATAGGAGTAGATGCCAGAATCAACAGCGCAAATAGCGGAATGACAGCAAGCGCTACCCAGGTGAGTGGGATACTGTAGTAAAACATCAGCGCTAAATACATCACCACAAATAAGCTATCGAGAACCACGGTTAAAGTCGTCCCCGTAAGAAACTCGCGGATATTTTGTAATTCCTGAACGCGTGCGGCTGTATCTCCAACGCGTCGCGACTCAAAATAAGCTAGCGGTAAGCGCATCAAATGACGAAATACTTGCGCTGATAAACTTAAATCGAGTCGGCGGGCAGTATGCGTAAAAATAAATATTCTGAGAATACCGAGAATTGCCTCAAATAGCGCGATCGCCAATAGCGCGATCGCCATTACATCTAGAGTAGAAAGGCTTTCTTGCACTAAAACTTTATCGATGATCACCTGGGTAATGACAGGTGTCGCTAAGCCAAATAGTTGTAACGTAAACGAAGCTAAGAGAACTTCCCCTAGTAGCCTGCGATAACGCCATACTGCTGGCAAAAACCAACTGAGATTGAACTTATCGCGTTTTTGAATCAGTTCTATCTGCCAAAGTTGCCCATTCCATGCTGTCTCCACAATGCTGCGCGGAATACTTTCGCAGGTTTGACTCGGATTAAGCGGATTCGCAATTATCAAGCGATCGCCTTTAACGCCGTACACAACAACCCATGACTCTTGTTGCCAATGTAGCAAAGCTGGAAATGATAGCTGCCGTAAGTCACTCCAACTGACTTGGATTTTTTGTAATTGCAAACCAACTTTTTCTGCGGCTTCCACAATATATTTAGGGCTTTGTCCGCGTGTTTGCCGTTGTACCCACTCTAGCTGCGCCGGATGTTGCAGGTGTTGTGTCACCATTGTCAAACACGCCGCTGCTGTATTCAAACTGGCTACAAAGGGATAACCCAGTATTGGCTGCGGTTGCGGTTCTTGCTGGGGTTGATAGCGCGATCGCACTGCTGCCCAAAACTGCTTTACTTGAGGCGATGCAACTGTTGTCCAAAAATCTGCCTTCCAGTGTAAAACAACGACCTCTCGACTTGATACTCTGGCTTTCCACCTTCCTGAAAGTTCTAACAAATCGCCTAGCCAATCTCCTTGCTGCAATATAATTGATTCTCCGTGCTCTGGTACTAGGCGCACCTTGCCAGCTAAAATCAAAATTTGGCTTCCAGAACCTTGAATTCGCTCTTCACCGTCAGTAGACCAAATAATTTCACCGACGACATAGCTGCGCGTTTCAGCTTGATGTTGGAATTGAACTTGTTCTTCAGAAGTTAAACACGATAAGGGCACTTTATCCCACATCAAGTTTTGAATTTCATCTGTTGTAATCATATAAACCTCACGGAAGCTGAAACCTGCGATCGCAGTCAAGGAAAGTCACCTAAAATACAATTGACTGTAGCAAACTTGAAAAGTTTTTAGAGCTACTCAATATTTCCAGTTTTGCCAGTAGTTAAGTGCGTTGCAACTAGGGCTACAAAACTTATTTTTTGAAATTCTTCCATTGAGTTCCGCATTATCCTTTAGAGATTAGTCACCCTAACAAAATTTATTCAGTTTCAAGCTGTTAAGTATGCTATAATAACCTGATATCTGCCCTTTATGAATTAACTTGCAGCTTAATATTTAGCTTTTGCATTTTCTCACCAAGCCATTGTTCAAAAAGCTGATTTTCTAATTCTTGTTTTACCGCTCCCTCCAAGCTAGCAGGAATAAATTGTTCCACGCGAAATAAACAATACCATCCATCAATTTCTATAGGACCTACGACTTCGCCAGGATTGACCAACTCAATTAAAGCCCGCAGTGCGTCAGGTAGTTGACCGCGACTAATTGGTCCCATCATTCCATTGACAATGCGATCGTCTGTTACCGAATATTCTTGAGCTAGTTGCTCAAATCTAGCCCCTTCCAAAATCTGGCTTTTCAGTTCTTCTGCTAATTCCTGTTCCTTCACCACAATCCGAGAAAGCACTACGCGATCTAGAAAAATCTTCTGCTCGATAAAGTACTCTTGAATTCGCGGTTCAGTAATAATATTTCTCAGTTTTTCTAGTTTGAAGTTAAAAACTACTTGTTGATGAAAAGTTGGATAGTCCAAACCATTATTTATTAACCACTCTTGAAAGATATTTGGATCGGTAAGTTGCTGTTGCAAGCGAAAATCAATGATGGCTTGCTCAATGACTCCAGGATTGATTTCAAGATCTTCGCGCGTATTTAATTCTGTTTCCAAAATTCTTTGTCGGAGGATTTCTAAGATAAAAGGTTGGAGCTTGCCAGATGTTTGTAGATATTTCAGAGCTTGAGAAAGAGTAATTGGTTGGTCGTCAACTATTAAAAATGATGTAGATTCCATGTTTTGCTTACAATGAACAGTATTTAAATAGCTTCTATTTGAGGCTGAAGTCTTGCCCTTGTCAAAATGTAAGAAGTAGTAAATCAGTTACTTATGGTTGTATTAATCTAGTTTCTCATATAACATAGCTACTGCTAATCAGATTAAGCTTAGTAATAAAATCAATAGACCGAAATCTTTTCATTTTGTTGCTATTTACTTTGTGTTTCTATAATTTCTTGCACGTCAATATATCCTGTTGTCACAATATATAGTTGATTTAGTCTAGCTTGAGCCTGATACTTCTCCAATAACCTAAGCAGCGAACACATGAGCTTCACAAGTAGTCACGTATTTACAACGATCGTACAGCGGCATGGAATTATCGAATCCAACAGAATCATTCAGACATAACTAAAAGTTGACAGGTAACAAAGCATATATACGTATATTAAAGTATATTTTATAACTCGATATTCGCTGTGGCGAGTACTATACAGATTTTTGATGAAAATACTGAGTTCCATGAAGTAGGTTACTAAAAAAACACAGTTACATAATTGCTAGGTGCGGTAGAGACTAGGTAAAAGAATAATTGTTCTTAAATTTCACCTGTGAATTCTGACACTAGAAACATAAAATAGCAAAATAGTTTTTTTACAAATTTTGATGATAGATGCTTAATATTTACTTGATGATTCTCATTTTTATGTATAAGCAAAACTCATGGTATATCCCACATAACTTAAGAATAAGATAATTTATAAACAATGGTAAAGTCGATATTTATAACCGTTCATTTTCGGTCTAGCTTCAGAGTCGATTGAGCAACCTTTTAGTTTTGGTTCTATAGTAGGAAAAAAATTAACTACCCATAAAGTTAGAGGCTTTGGTAATTGTAATATAGTTTTTTCCAAAACTTTAATAGATGAAGGATTTTGTTCTAGGCAAGCTAGAAGAAATAAAGGAGAATTAGTAGCAGAAAATTGATAAGAATAATAATTTTTGAACTCTAACGCCAACCCCATCATTTCACCGATTTGCTCGTGAGTAAAGTGAGTTGTCGCAATGAGAGTAGAATTTTGCGAGTCTTTATTTATAATAGGAATTAATAGATCGGGGCGATCGGGTTTTTGATAAGCAAAGTTGTAAATAACTGTAAGACTTCCTAACAATCCTGCGAAAAGTAGCAAAATAACTATTTTTTTGCCTTTTAATTTTGGCGAATACACGAACAGTATTTGGCGAATTCTTACTGATAATGAATAATTTAAAACTTTATTAGAATCCCAATAAATAGAGATTGCTGCTGCCAATAAAACTAGAACAACAGGAAAGTAAAAGAATTGATATCTTGCGGCAATAGTTAAATCGGCATCAAAGATAAAAGAAATAATATAAACAAGTGCGATCGCGGCTAAAAGAAATTGCAGTAAAGCTAGACATGCCCATCGAGTTGGAGGATAGCTAATTTGCACTTGAATACCTTGTATAATAGCTGGAAGCAGCCAGATAAAAAATCCGAATAATAACGCACCAAAGAAAAGTATTATAAATATATTGACACCCTCAATAGGCAGCAAGGCGAACATTGTAATTATCCAAGCTAGAAGTTGAAGAATACTTTCTAGAAGATTGAAGGAATTATCGTCAAAAATCCATTGAGTTGTTTGTTTATTTGGGATACTTTGCCATACTGGAAGCCAAACAAAACTAGCAATCAAAGTACCAATGACTACGGCAAATAGACGGTACCAATGTGCAAAAGAAAAGTTTTGAAGGTGATTTTTAGATTTAATCCAATTATAAAAATCTGCAAGCCAAAAGCTCAGAAGCACTAGCGTTATTGCACAGATGAATAAGAAAAAGAAGTAGTGAACTGCAATACCCAAAGCGTTAATAAATACCCAAAGTAATGCTACCCAGCCTGCCAAACATTCGCGGCGCTGAAGATGACGAATAGCTAAGATGAAACAATACAAAGATGCAATAACAAGTAGAATAGCTAAAGTATAATGACGGGCTTCTTGCGCTTGATAAATTCCGTACGGCGAAACTGCCATCAGCGCAGCCGCAATTTGTCCGACAATTAACGAACGAAAAGCTAAATAACCTAAACCAAACATTGCTGGAATCGCCGCAACTCCGAAAAAGACACTCAGCGATCGCGCTACCCAAAATAAAGCGAATTCATCACTGGGAGAAAATAATTTCATCCACAGGTGCGTTAAAACAAAATAGACTGGTGGATGCGTGCTTTCAATCATTAAATGCTGAATGACATGACTAACTTCAGCATTCGGATTAAATTGTAGCGGTTGTAAGAGAGTGTCTAAAGCGATCGCTTGGTTGAGGGGAACAGTACGAAAACTATTTCCTAGGCTAAACACCGCAGTAGCAAATTCATCGTTCCAGGGGGGTTTTGTTGCTAAATTGGTCAACCGCAAAACACTGCCAATGATTACCCATCCCACTAAAAGAAATACTTGCAACTGAATGGGAGAAGCTTGAAAAAGCCGTTGATATAAATTAATATCCTGAGGCTGGCGAGATTGTGGTTTCATCAAATTCAACTATTGCAGTAAGAGCAAGCCGAAAATTTTGATTTTTGGTCTTGTTAGCAAAGTTTTCTCACCATTGTTGCTTATTATTGCAGTATATTATGGTATGAAGTCTCAAGTGAAATGCTAAACGCGTGACAGAATGTAGTTTACCGGCTTAATAGCTAGCTTTGACAAAAACATTAAGATATGATACTGCCATATACGTGTTTTTAGCATTACAATTTTGAAAATTACCGCGATTTCTAGTGTGCT
Organism: Chroococcidiopsis sp. TS-821; assembly: GCF_002939305.1. Classification (NCBI taxonomy): domain Bacteria; kingdom Bacillati; phylum Cyanobacteriota; class Cyanophyceae; order Chroococcidiopsidales; family Chroococcidiopsidaceae; genus Chroococcidiopsis; species Chroococcidiopsis sp. TS-821. Next base: position 32,873 of record NZ_MVDI01000007.1, read on the forward strand.
TTTATTTTTGAGCGTTTGATGCTAGGTGTCGGCGATTGCAGACTATACAGTCCAGGTTATCTTTTTAGCTTCTGCTATAATTTAAAGTCCCTTGTTTGGTTCGTAGTGACGACATCTTTGACACGGACCTTCCGGATTGACAGCGCAGCGAATATAGCGAGATCTTGCATTAAATTTGCAACTAATATCACCAATGAGATATCCAACTCCTTCTAAGTAATAGCTGTCTAGAGGTGAAGAAACTGGGTAGCGCCTAGCCCTCATTCTGTTTGTCACTGTCATTGCCCGTCTCAACTGAGCTTGCACTCTTTTTTGAGTACGGCGCACGATCCATACTGAAAGTAAAGGCGGGATGAAACCTACAGCAATAATCCAGAGTAGCGCTAACACTGTATACCTCAAAAGGCTTCTAAGCTCCGTGTCGTCGTTTCTTCTTGTATCTAGGATAGATAAATTTTGCTCAACAGTGGTTATAGAAGTTGAAGGGGTGCTTATGACATGTATCTTAACTTCCGACCTCTGACCCATACTATAGTAACTTGTATCCTAGCGATCGCTATCTCATACAAGGTTGTTTGCATTACATAATTGCGAATAGAGTCTTTTAGCTTTGGTACAGAGCTTGTTTCGCTACGGTACTGTTGACACGAGTTTTCCACGCTTTTTGGCAAAGCTGCGTAATGAGTTTGCTAATTGTGTCGCTTCGCGTTCTGCACGAAATAAATCAACTTGGCGAGTTGTGAGCACAAATGTACCAGCTTTGCGTTTAACACAAGGAACCGATGCTTGATGGTATTCGCAAGAACTTTTAATTTGATTTTTGTTAGCAAGGCGATCGCAATTCACTTCAGTGGCGATCGCTTTCAGTTCTAATATTGCATCTTCTAACTCTGCCGCTATTTGATTGATTCGTTGGGCTTGTGCGGCTAAGCGCTGCCATCCTGTTGCCCGTTGTGATATTTGTTCGTGTACTAGCTGCAGTTGTATAGGTTTGATAGCGTTGTTTTGCTGCGGTTGGCAGATTGGTAATTGAGGCGATCGCTTACAGGGCGTGCTTTGCCTAAAAAGGTATTTGCGTCTTGCTCTAATTTTTCTCATGCTAGCTGAAGACAAGATTAGGTAAATTGCTGAGTCATTGCTATAGTAGTACAAATGAACTATTACGTCACGCTTAAAAGCTGAAATTTTCGAGATTTAGGCAGAAAAGACCTTAGGAGGTATAAACTTCATCGACAGTTTGTAAATAGTGTAAATCTAGTCATAAAAATTCTTGCCATCACAATAACGCTGTCAAAGCTAGTTTCTACGTGTTTTAAACGAGTTTTAAGTTGTCCATTACGCACCCCTACTATGCGCGTCAATAGCACCAGTCAATACATCTTTAGTTGTAGGAATTTCCGATCGCCCTATAACAAACAAAAAACCTCTAGCTTTAATTGCATAAGGAAATGGACATCAAGGCGGTAAAGTACCATTCGAAATGGGGGTTGACATTATCTAATATCGCTCTAATAAAAGCTTGACTTCTGTGGCTAAATCGAAATCTTGCATTGCTTCGCATTCAGCTTGACGTACGGCTAAAAATGCCTGCGCTAATTTTGGATTTAAGGAAGTAATGAGCGTGGTATTTTGTTTGAGGTGGGCGATCGCTTCGCCCAAATTTTCTGGTAGTCGGTCAATACCGCGTTTTTGTCGTTCGGTTGGAGATAAATTTCCAGGATCGACATTAATTGCTTCTTGAAGAGTCAAATTACGGCGTACGCCATCAATTCCAGCCGCGATAACAGCACCCAAAGCTAAGTAAGGATTCGCCGCAGCATCCACAGTTTTGAGTTCAAAATGAGTCGGATATTTGTGTAATGGATCGCTAGGAACTCGAATGGCAGCTTCGCGGTTATCAATTCCCCAACAACGAAACGCGCCACTCCAACTGTGCGGACGTAGGCGACGATAAGAATTGGGACTAGGAGTTGCGATCGCCATCAGTGCTGGAAGATGGTATAAAATTCCTGCAATAAATGCTCTTGCCACAGGTGATAGACCGTCTGCATCATGGGGATCTGGAAGTAAATTTTTACCATCACGCCACAAGCTTAAATGTAGATGACAACCACTACCTGCAGCATCGGGAAAAATTTTAGGTAAGAATGAGGCTCTGAGGTTGTGTTGGCGGGCGATCGCGTGCACTGTCGCGCGAAAAGTAATTTGGCGATCGGCAGCAACTAGGGCTGGGCTATAGCGCATCGAAATTTCGTGCTGTCCAGGACCCGATTCAGGATAATATTGCTCAACAGGAATACCTTGCGCGATTAAAGCTTCCGCAATGTCATCAATAACCTCGCGGTTGATATCCATTGCTAAAAGCGCGGCAAAAAGCGTTTTGTCTACGGGTACAATATCTGCGTGCTGTAATAAATAAAACTCATTTTCAAACGCGGCTTGAATTTCGATACCCTCACGAGCTGCACTAGCAATTCTTTGTTTCAGGAAATTACGCGGACACAATGTCCAGGGTTGTCCGCGGTCGATCATATCTCCGATCGCTTGAGCATGACCGCGCGCATACGGTAAATGTGTCAAATTAGACCAATCTGGAACTAAACGAATTTCTCCTACAGGACCTAGCCCACTTGCTGATATAACCGCATCATACATCGCAGGAACGCCTTGCTGCCCCGCAGAGATCCCGATACCGTGCTCGATGTAATGTGATAGGATATCTACGTGTAAAGCTTTGCTGCGAATAATGTTGGCATTGTCACACCAGAGAATCCGCACAAATCGGATACCATCAGCTGCAAGCGATGCGATAAAGTCGTGACTTAGGCTATTTATAGGCATTTACTAATTACCCATTACTGATGAACTGTACCATCAGGCATAATCGTTCCTCTTAAACACGCACCAGTAAGCTTTACCAAAATGCGATCGCCAACTTTGATCCGCGCCCCGCGCAAATCAGCACCGCTCAAGTCAGCACCACTCAAGTCAGCACCCACTAAATTGGCTTCTCGAAGATTGGCATGGCTGAGGTTAGCTTGCAAGAGATTTGCGCGAAACAAATTAGCTTGAAACAAATTTGCTCCACTAAGGTTAACTTTGTGCATAAACGCATCGCTCAAGTTCGCACCTGTAAAATTTGCATTGCGAAAGTCTCGACCTGAGAGATCTTTTTCTTTCAAGTTAGCGCGTTTAAAATCCGCACCCCAATAGCGAGTATCTGTTGAAGATGGGCGAGGCGGGCGATATGACGGTGGTGGTGAGGGGGGAGGTGGAGTAGCAATTTTCTGTTTTTGTTGAAGATGCGATCGCAGGCGATCGCGTGCTGTATTAATTTCTTTAAGAAACTCGTTTGCTTTTTGCTGCAGTCGCGGATTATCTTTAGGAATCCGATCCGGATGCCAAATAAATGCCAAATCTTTATAAGCTTGGTTAATTTCTTCGAGTGTTGCCCCTGGTTCTAGTCCTAGAACTCTGTAGTATCGCTCGTTGGCACTCATCTGCGTTCTTTACCCTGCGTGTTGCTATTTTTTATCTAGCATGATTTATTCGTGCAGCAATCATCGATCGCTCAACTTGCCCGAAGCGGCTCGCATTTCATTATAAATATAAGGTGTAATACACTTTATTTTATGCAATCTCTTAACCGCGTTCTCGGAAGTCTCGCACACTACTGGCTCATTGCCACTGGGGCATTAATTAGCTTACTACTGCTGACAGCAGCAAATGCTATTACTCCACAACTCTTTCGCTGGGGTATCGACCAAGGTATTGCTCGCTTTGACTATCAAGTTATTTTTGAAGTGGCTGGCGCGATGGTGTTAGTCGCGATCGGGCGCGGCTTGTTTAATTTTGGACAAACTTTTTGGGCAGAAAAGGTTTCTCAAGGCGTCGCCTACGATTTACGCAATAAAATTTTTAGGAAGATCCAAAATCTCAGTTTTAGCTATCACGACCAAGCACAAACTTCGCAGTTACTGACGCGGATTACGAGCGATGTCGAACAAATTCGGACTTTTATCGGTACAAGTTTGATTCAAGTGGTTGGTGCTGTCGTCACGTTAGTAACCATTGCAACAATTCTGATTGTGATGAACTGGCAATTGGCATTAATTACTTTGGGTTTGGTTCCGATTGCTGCCACGATCTTGGCACGGTTTCTCATTAAAAATCAAAAGTTGTTTGGTCAAGTGCAAGAACGACTCGGAGACCTCAATGCGGTTTTGCAAGAAAATATTTTCGGGGTTCGTGTTGTCAAAGCTTTTGTGCGCGAACCGATAGAAATGGCGCGATATACCAAGCTCAACGATGACTTGATAAAAGTCAATATGAAGACAATTTCCGCAATTCGCAATACCTTCCCGTGGATCTTTTTACTCAGTAACTTGACTACCGTCGTTGTTGTTGGTGTTGGTGGAATTCAGGTGATTGGCGGAACGTTTTCGATCGGTGAATTGGTTGCATTTAATTCTTATTTATTGTTTATTCTGCAACCAATTTTACTTATCGGTTTTGCCGCCCCTGCGATCGCCCAAGCTGCTGCTTCTGCTGAACGCGTCTACGAAGTTGTTGACGCAGAAATTGAAATTCGCGATCGCCCTCATGCTGTGCCGTTTGAAAAATGCGGGGGTCGGATCGCGTTTGAAAATGTCCATTTCCGCTACCCAGGAGCGACGACAGAGGCTCTTAAAGGCATTTCGTTTGAAACCAAACCTCAAGAATTAATTGCCATCCTTGGCATGACAGGTTCGGGTAAAAGTACGATTATGAATCTAATTCCTCGCTTCTATGATGTCACCGCCGGTGCAGTCCGCATTGACGGGCGTGACGTGCGCGATTTTCAGCTAGAAAGCTTGCGATCGCACATCGGTATTGTCTTTCAAGAAACAACACTGTTTTCTGGGACAATTCGCAACAACATTGCCTACGCAGCACCCGATGCACCATTAGAAAAAGTTATCGAAGTTGCTAAAACGGCTCAAATCCATGATTTTATCGCAAGTTTACCTGATGGCTACGACACCATTGTCGGCGAACGCGGCGTAGGATTATCAGGAGGACAAAAACAACGAATTGCGATCGCGCGGACTCTCCTGACCAACTACCGCATTCTCATTCTTGATGACAGTACCTCAGCAGTTGATGCCAAAACAGCGGCTGCTATTCAAGAAGCTTTAGACGATTTAATGCGCCGCAAAACTTGTACTTCATTCGTAATTGCCCAAAGAATCAGCACTATCCGTAACGCGGATCGCATTTTACTGATGGATAAAGGACATTTAGTTGCACAAGGAACGCATGAGGATTTGATGCGTACAAGTCCACTTTATGGCTCAATTCTCGAATCGCAAATGAAGCAACCGACAACAGCCTAATGAGGAGTGATAAGTTTTGAGCGATGAGTTTTGAGTAATTAGTGAGTAATTAGTGGCTAGTGAATAGTGATAAATTTTGAGTGATGAGTTTTGAGTTATATAAAATACTATTCTTCCTCTGCCCCTCTGCCCCTCTGCTTCCTCTGCACGTCTGGCTCTCTGCCCCTCTGCCCCTCTGCTTCCTCTGCACGTCTGGCTCTCTGCCCCTCTGCTTCCTCTGCACCCTCTGCTTTTCAAAACCCTCTTCAGCCAATCTGCCTAACGACTGTTAATGCCGAGTAACTGACACCCGCAGTTCCTTCACCAGGATGCGTTGAGTCGCCGACTAACCACAAATGCGCGATCGGCGTCCGATTCGCAAAGCCAAATGGACCAAAAGTCGGTATCCGCTGACCAATACCGCCAACAATACCTCGATCTCGTGCTGTATATCGGGCAAAAGTGCGCGGTGTCGCGGCTTCTACGTGAATAATCGTTTCTGGTGTTAAATCAAAAAATTGACCAAGTTTAGAAATTGCCTCTTGCGTATACTTCGCTTTCATTGCTGTATAATCGCGACAGCGCCACCACGGTAACGGATCGACAAACGAAGAAGCAATAATCGTTCTTTTACCTACAGGGGCGCGACCATCCCCAGGACGACTAACCGAAACAAACAACGAGTTATTCTCTCCAATCGGACCATCAGCATCATACATAAATTGCAGATGCGGCGGACATCCAGCCGGAATCGCATTTTCCTCGACGCCCAAGTATATGACAAATGCACCCGATGCTTGTGGCAATTTATCTACGCGTTTTTTGTAACCACTAGGAGCATTTTCACCCAACAACTGTACTAAGTTTTGCACCGTAACATTAGCAACAACATGGTCAGTTGGTTCTGTCCAGGTTTCACCCGTTTTTTGGTCGCGGATAACGACACCAGTTGCTTTATTATTTTCTACTTGGATTTTTTCTACTGTATGGCGCATGAGGAGTTTGCCGCCATCTCTTTCTAAAGCAGTTACGAGGCGATCGCTCAACACCTGCATACTGCCTTCTAGATGGTACAATCCTTGTGGTAGCTGCGATACGCTCAACGCTGTCGCGGCATAAAGTAACGCGGTTTCTTCTGCCTCTACCTGCGAATAAAGCTTGAGTTGCAAATCTAAGAATGTTCTCAATCTTTGATCGTTTCCTAAGCCATATGCCCGCAACGCATCGCCTACCGTCATCAAGGTAAATGGTAAAGTGACTAAAGTTCCAGGACGTATCGCCGTTGCGAGTTGCCACAAATCCCAAAGATTGCGCGGAGGTAAAACCGGATCGCGTCCCTGAAATGCCCAGCTTGCTTGAAATAAAGTTGCGATTAACTGCCAAAATGGTTCGCTACCAGGAAATTGTCGTTGACGTTCGATTTGCCACTTTTCGGCATCGCGCCATACGTTAATTGGCTGGGTTTCGCCTGGAAGATAAACTGCACAAGCCGGATCGCAAGGCGTTGCGTGTGGTAAATCAATTTCAAGTTCGCTAAAAATGCGATGATGAATTCCACCAGGTTCGAGTCCGGCTACTTGCGTTGCACCTACATCAAACGTGAATCCTTTGCGCTTAAATGTAGAAGCACAGCCTCCTGGAACCAACGCCTGATCGACGACTAAAACTTGATAGCCGCGATGCGCTAATAATGCACCTGCGGTGAGTCCACCAATTCCAGCACCAATTACAACAATCCGAGATTTGCTATTGCCTTTCTGACGGCTTGGCATGGGTTGAGCGATAGTATGAAGTTACACTATCTTAATATTAAGTTATGTTGCAAAGATTAATCTTCTCCTCGCTAATGACCGATCATCCAAGGACGCCCTTGTTGATGGTTGTGATGATGCGAGTGCGAATGACGCTGTTGAACTTTCGGTTCTGCACTTTGTTCAATCCGGCGGCTCAACGCCGAAGGCGTAAAAATCAAACCTGCAACAGAGTAAATTCTTTTTGCTAAAGCATCACAACTCGGACACAGCATCGGTTCGCTAGCTTGTGCCATACTGCGCCAGGTTTCAAAAGAGCCACAGGTATCGCAACGAAATTCGTATAACGGCATAAATACTTCTCTGGAAATGGGTAATAGGTGATGGGTAACGGGTATATTTGCCAATGACCGATGACCAGTTACCAATTACCAGCCTTTAAGTTGTTTAAATTACGTCTATTTCTATCTATTTAGCTTATGATGGCAAAACATTTCTTTCAAAAATTGCGGTAGGAATGGCGATCGTGCAGCAAGCATTGGGAATATCAACAATTCCGCTAATTCGTCCTTCAACAGGCGCAGAACCTAGCAAAAGATAAATTTGTTCGCCAGTGTAGCCAAACTTTTTAAAATACTCGATCGCATTTAAACAGGCGCGGCGATAGGCAACGTGCGCATCTAAATAATACTGTTCCCCCGAAAATTCATCGACAGAAATACCTTCAAATACTAAGTATTCAGAATAGCGCGGTTCAACTGGACCTGGTTTAAAAATAGGATTTGTGAGTCCGTATTTAGCAACACCGCCTTTAATTAAATCGACATGAAGATCGAGATACCCTGCCATTTCAATCGCGCCACAGAAAGTAATTTCGCCATCACCTTGCGAAAAGTGAATATCTCCCATCGAGAGTTTTGCGCCCTCAACGTACACAGGGAAGTAAATCCGCGAACCTTTTGATAAATTCTTGATATCGCAGTTACCGCCATGTTCGCGGGGTGGGACAGTTCTTGCGGCTTCTTGGGCTACTCGGTCATATTCTGCACCTTTAAGCGAACCGAGAATTGCATTTTTTGGATTGGGTAAATTTGCTAAAGGTGGAATGCGGTTCGGGTTGGTGGCGACTAGATCGGCTTCGCGCTTATTCCACTGGGCAAGTAATTCTGCTGACGGGGCGCACCCGATCAAGCCAGGATGCGGAATTCCGGCAAATCTGACATCAGGAATGTGACGCGATCGCGCGTAAATCCCTTGAATATCCCAAATTGCTTTTTGCGCAGTGGGAAAGTGTTCTGTCAAGAAGCCACCGCCATTTTCTCGTGCAAAGATTCCCGTAAAACCCCATTCGTAATTGGGTAGCGTTCCTACATCAAGCAAGTCAACGACAAGAATATCTCCAGGTTCTGCGCCATTCACCCAGATTGGTCCGCTCAAAACATGAACCACACTCAAGTCAACATCGCGCACGTCGTCGGGACTATCGTTATTGCCAATTTGCCCGTCAGTCCAGTCTTTGCACTCAATCCGAAATACAGACCCAGGATTTACCGAAGCAACAGCAGGAATGTCAGGATGCCAGCGATTATGACCTACTAAATCTTGCTCAGTAAATGGCTTGTTTAGGTCAACTTTGAAGAGAACTTCTGGCATAGCATCCTCCACCAAACACTGATGAAAACGTGATGGAGATAATCGTGCAGCAATCAACACTTGTAAACCGTAGCTTTAGTTACCAAATATTGCAGAAAACTTTTGATTTAACCGCGAATTGTGCTGCAGCAATCTCGCAGACAGAATTTATTTGATTTAGATGTGAGAAATTAACAATTTAAGGGAATTATGAACTTGTTAGTGCCAGTTTTCGCCTCTGACTGTGAATTTACTGACTGCCATGCAACCACCTCGTTTACTGCTCTTATTATCGCGTGAAATTGGTATAGCTCGCACTTGTCTCGTTCATCAGCTATCGATTACAAGCCTTAATTTGAGCACATTGTATAGCTATGGAAATAAAGGCTAGGACATTGTAGAAGTTCCGATATTATTGCTCCCTACAAACTTTTACGCCGGATCTCTGCTATACATAAAGGTTTCATGAAAGCACCACTACCTCACAACGAAGCACAACGAATTGAAGCACTGTTGCAATATAAAATTCTGGACACGCCTAACGAAGCTGCGTTTGATGAACTGACTCGTCTGGCTGCGTATATTTGCGGTACTCCCATCGCGTTAATCAGCCTTGTAGATGCCGATCGCCAGTGGTTCAAATCAAAATTCGGCATAGACGTGGAACAAACACCACGCGATCTTGCTTTTTGCGCGCATACCATCTTAGAAACCGACATCTTGCTTGTACCCGATACGCTAGCTGACGAACGCTTTGCCACTAACCCATTTGTCACATCAGACCCAAATTTAAGGTTTTATGCTGGCGTACCCTTGACAAATACTGAAGGATATGCATTAGGTTCGCTTTGCGTGGTCGATCGAGTACCGCGCGAACTTAGCCCCGAACAAGTAGAAGCACTCAAGTTACTCGGTCGCCAAGCCCTCAAATTACTGGAACTGCGCCGCAACTTAGCTGATTCATTATTGGTTCGCACTCAAAATAAAAAAACTAGTTTGCATAAAACTCGCCAACAGTTATTCAAAAAAGTTGCTGGCGGGTTTGGCTTGGCATCTTTAATTCTCGTTTTAATTGGTGCTGTTGCATACCAAAGCATCAAAGGATTGATTGACAATAGCGATCGCGTAGCGCAAACTCAAGTAAAAATTTACACTCTAGAAGAACTACTTTCTTACGCCAAAGATGCTGAAACTGGGCAACGCGGTTATATTCTTACAGGACAAGATGCGTACCTAGAGCCATACTATACGGCGCTCGAAAAGGTACCGCAAAAAATTCAGGAACTAAAACAGTTAACAACTGAGCAACCTGAGCAACAAGCACAAATTTACAAAGTTGAATCGCTGATTACTCGCCAACTAGATTTATTAAAAACAACGATTGACTCGCGCCAACAGCAAGGATTTGCAGCAGCTTCAAAATTACTGGCAACAAATCAAGCCAAGTCTGTTATGGATGCAATTCGCGCGTCTGTTCGTGAAGTCGAAAATATGGAAAAAATGCGATTGCAGCAACAAGCAAATGCTGAACAAGCGAGTGTCCGCAATACATTAATGACGCTGGCGATCGCCATCTTTGTCATTTTCGCAATCCTTGCCTATGTTTACTACTTAATCTATTGCGAATTTACGCAGCGCAAGCAAATCGAAGAGTCACTCGAAACAGAACGTAACTTTATTTCTGCGGTGGTTGACACGGCTAGCGCATTAGTTGTCGTTCTCAACTCGCAAGGGCAAATTGTGCGCTTCAACACTTCCTGCGAACAGATAACCGGTTACTCCTTTGATGAAGTCCGAGGTAGATATTTCTGGAATGTACTGCTGTTACCTGAAGATGTTGAAACGCTCAAAGCTGCCTTCAACACTATCAAAGCAGAGCAGTTTCCCAATGAATACGAATGCTGCTGGATAACAAAAGATGGACGTTACCGCTGGATCGTATGGTCGAGTAACGTGCTGCTTGATTACCAAAATGAAATTGAATATGTTATCAGTACTGGTATCGACATTACCGATCGCAAGCGAGCCGAACAGAGGTTATTCATACAACATGCTGTCACGCAAGTTTTGGCAGAGTCGGCAACACTGAGTATAGCGGCTCCCAAAATTCTGCAAGCAATCTGTGAAAGTGTTGAGTGGGATTTCGGTGAATTGTGGAGCGTAGATTCACAGACAAGTACACTACGCTGCGTGCAAACTTGGCATTCACCATCACTTGCAGCAGCAAAAGAATTTGCCGCGATCGCACAGCAGACAACATTTACCGCTGGAGTTGGACTCCCAGGAAGGGTTTGGGCTTGTGGAGAAGCGATTTGGATTAAGGACGTCAGCCAAGAACCAGCATTCTGTCGTACAGAAATTGCACTCAAAGTAGGGTTGCGCAGCGCGTTAGCTTTCCCAATTCACAGCGGTAGCGAACAGCTTGGCGTTATGGTTTTTTTTAACCGCAAAATTCAGGAACCAGATGCAGATTTGCTACAAATGATGACTGCAATTGGTAGCCAAATCGGTCAGTTTATCAAGCGTAAATTAGCAGAGGAAACGCTGCAACAAACAATGACACTGCAACGTGCAATTTTAGACAGCGCCAACTATGCGATTATTTCTACTGATTTAAATGGCACAATTACGACATTCAATAAATGCGCGCGGCAATGGTTAAAATACACTCCTGCAGAAGTCATCGGTCAAACAACACCTATTATATTTCACGATGTCTATGAAATTGCCCAATTGATTGGCGAGTCTTCTGAATCGACTAATGTCATGAGTTTATTGTTTGATGAACTCTTAACCAAAGCACGGCATGGCGAAACTGAGGAATACAAGCTATCTTACATTCGCAAAGATGGCAGCCGCTTTCCAGTTATGTTATCCATCACGCCCTTACGCGATTCTAGAGATAATATCACTGGGTTTGTCACAATTGCGAGCGATATCACCGAACGCGAACAAGCTTTAGCAGCACTGCGTGAAAGCGAAGAACGCTTCAAAACCTTTATGAACAACAGCCCTGTTACTGCATTTATTAAAGATGCCCAGGGTCGCTATCTCTACATCAATGAACCACTGGAGCGAGCATTCAACGTCAAACTTAGTGATATACAAAATATGATAGATGCCAATTGGCTGCCCCCAGCAACAGCACAACAGTTGCGGGAAAACGATCTTGCAGTTCTTGCCATTGGGCAAACAGTTGAGTTCATCGAGTATATTCCTACTCCCGACGGACAGTGGCGCTACTGGCTATGCTTCAAGTTTCCGATGAAAGATGCATCCGGACAGCAATTAGTAGGCGGAGTGGCAATTGATATCACCGAACAAAAACAAACTGAGGAACAACTACAACTGCAAACGCAGCGATCGCAACTTTTCACCGAAATCACGCTCAAAATTCGTCAGTCGTTACAAATTGAAGACATTCTGCAAACGACCGTTACGGAAGTCCAAAAGATTCTCCAAACTGACCGCGTTCTCATTTACCACGTTACGCCCGATGGTATTGGTAACGTTGTTGCTGAAGCTGTTGTTCCTGGATTACCGACGATTCGCGGGCAACATCTTACTGATTCCTACTTTCAAGAAGAATATCTCCAGCAGTATCACCTTCAGCAATATCGTCGAACAAAATTACAAGGCATCACCGATGTTGAAATTACCGACGTTCAACCGAAACATATTGAACTCCTCGAACAATTTGGTGTCAAAGCCAATTTAGTTGTCCCGATTCTTTTAAAAGAGGAATTGTGCGGCTTGCTGATTGTTCATCAATGTTCGGAGCTCCGACAATGGAATCGCTTTGAAATCGATCTGCTCAACCAACTTGCCGATCAAGTAGGTATTGCCCTTGCCCAAGCCCAGCTTCTCGAAGCTGAAAAGCATCAGCGTCAAGAACTCGAAATCGCGCATCGCAAAGCCGAGTTAGCATCCCAAGCAAAAAGCTCTTTTCTTGCTAATATGAGTCACGAAATTCGGACTCCGATGAATGCAGTGTTAGGGATGACAGGCTTACTTTTGGATACTCCACTGACACCCGAGCAGCGAGATTTTCTCCAAATAATTCGCACGAGTGGCGATGCACTCCTCAGCTTGATCAACGAGATTTTGGACTTGTCAAAGCTCGAAGCTGGCGAAATGGAATTAGAAACACTCAATTTCGATTTATCCACGTGTATCGACGAAGTACTAGAACTACTGGCACCGCAAGCCCATGCAAAGAACTTAGAAATTGCCGGACTTATTTATCGCAATGTTCCTACACACCTTCAAGGTGATGCTGGAAGGTTAAGACAGGTTTTAACCAACTTAATTGGCAACGCCATCAAATTTACCAGCAAGGGAGAGGTTGTCGTCCGCGCTGAGTTACAATCAGAAACTTCTACTACGGCGAGAATCCGCTTTACAGTTGCAGACACAGGAATTGGAATTAGCCTGGAAGATCAACGCAAACTTTTTTCCCCATTTACCCAAGTTGATGCTTCTACAACGCGCAAGTATGGTGGTACAGGATTAGGACTTGCGATTTGTAAGCAGCTTGTCAATTTGATGGGCGGAGAAATCGGCGTTGAAAGTCAATTAGGGCTAGGCTCAAAGTTTTGGTTTGAAATTCCTTTTACTAAACAAATCGATCCAGTTCAACCACTACAATGCCTCAAGGATTTGCACAAACTGCGCTTGCTCGTTGTTGACGATAATGCAACCAATCGTAAAGTGATTTACCATCAAGCAACGCGTTGGGGTATGCACGTCGATGAGGCAGAAAATGCTGCGGTTGCCTTAGATATCTTACACTGTGCCTTACAGCAGAATACTCCGTACGATTTTGCCTTAATTGATATGCAAATGCCCGAAATTAATGGGTTAATGCTGGGCGAGCAAATTAAAACTCACCCTCAATTGGCAGATTTAACACTGATTATGCTCACTTCTACAAATCAGCATGATGAAGTACAACGGGCAAAAAAAATTGGATTCGCAGCTTATTTGGTGAAACCTGTAAAGCCTTCGCGTTTACTTAACACAATTATTAATTTAGTTGAAAGTAGATGTCATCTTGGTAGTGTCATAAATTCTGTTTTGCCTTCTCAGGAGAATTCAACAATCGCTATTCGTACCAATCCTCAACCAATTCTTCAGCAATTCCACAGTTTGAGTTACACCGCAGATATTGCTACAAACAGCAAAGAAATGTTAGCACTACTAGAAAAAATTCCCTATAAATTGCTGAATACTATTGTGAATTGCTGGGAAAATCAAAATGAACTAAGGTGTTTCATTAGTGCCAATAATACTATTACCTGTTTACAGTCGCCTACAAGTGCATTACCACATAACTCTAAACCTAAGCTCAAAATTTTACTAGCCGAAGACAATCTAGTTAATCAAAAAGTCGCTCTGAAGCAACTTCAATCTTTAGGATATACGGCTGATGTTGCTGCTAATGGACAGGAAGTTTTGGAATTACTAGAAAAAATTCCTTACGATTTAATTTTGATGGATTGCCAAATGCCTATTCTTGATGGTATCGCAGCAACGTTAGAAATTCGGCGCTGGGAAAAAAGTCGTTTGGCTAGTCAACGTCAACCGATCATTATTGCAATGACAGCTAATGCAATGCAAGAAGATCGACAAAAATGTTTAGATGTAGGAATGAATGATTATCTTAGCAAACCAGTTATTAAAGAAAAATTAGCTACAGTTTTAGAGCGATGGAATTGTCATTTAAAATCAATAGAAACTGAACAAATAGAAACAATTGCTCGTGATGATTCTCTTGAGAGCTTAATTAATTGGCAACAATTGTACCAACTTTCAGAAGGTAGCAAAGAGTTTGAAATTGAATTACTGCAAATGTTCGTCGAAGACACTCAAGCACGTTTAGAAATTTTAAAAGCGGCAATTGCTAACGCTGATTTACAAAAAATCGAGCAACAAGCCCATCATCTTAAAGGCGCTAGTGCTAATGTAGGAATAATACCTGTGCAAAAAGTGGCTGCCACGCTTGAACAAAGAATGCGCGATCGAGATATGACAGGTGCCGACCAGCTAGTCACAGAAATAGAAGAATTTCACAAGCAAATTCAAGATTTTTTAAGGCAACAAACTGTTTGAGTTAGGTGTTTTTTTTCATATACAAGCAGTAGCGATCGCCTGCTATTTGTTTATAGCTGATTTCATCTGCAAGCAAAGACATAATTTTTAAACCGCGTCCTCTTTCACCCTCTATTTCTTCAATATCAGGAAGTTCTTTCAGTTTTTGTTCTAAGTCAAAAGCTATACCAAATGCCCAAATATAAATTTCTATTGCCTCGCTATTTCTAATTGCTTCAAGTATAATTGGAGTTTCTTGTGGAAGTCCTCGATGTGCATGTTCGACAATATTTGTAAAACCTTCTTGCAGCAATGTTTGGCACTGCCACCATATTTTGATATCAGTAACTGGCGGATGATTTAATTGCTCAAACCATGAAATGACCTGCAATGTAGCTGCAAGATCTGTATTAACTTGAAGCTTTATTTTCTTAAACAATTGTCAACCAACCAAAAATTAAATTAATATCAATATATAGAATATAGCAAATTAAAGTAAAAATATTTATTTTAACAAAAAAGATAGTATTTGAATCTATCAATAAAGTTTCAAGCTAAATACCTTTAAAATTACCTAGCCAATTCTTATGTTTAAAATTCTGATTATTGATGACGATCCGACAATGCGGGCAATACTCAAAAGAGCATTACAAAATCAAAGCTACGATGTGACGGTTGCTAGTGATGGTGAGGTGGGAATTGCACAAGCACAACAAATACAGCCAGCATTGATCGTCTGTGACTGGATGATGGAAGACTTAAATGGACTTGATGTCTGTCGTCTAATTAAAGCCAATCCAAAACTAGCAACAACTTTTTTTATTCTGCTTACTGCACGCCAAGAAGTGGAAGATCGAGTTATGGGACTTGATGCAGGAGCCGATGATTTCTTAGCTAAACCAATTGATATTAATGAATTAAAAGCCAGAGTACGAGCAGGATTGCGCTTGTATCAACTCAATCAAGACTTACAAGCTCAAAAACAAGCTTTAGAAACACTCAATCAAGATTTACAACATCAAAAACAACTTTTGGAAACTGAGTTAGCCGAAGCTAGTAGCTACGTGCGATCGCTTCTTCCCACACCCTTGATAGGATCTGTAACAACCGAAAGCTTGTTCATTCCATCTGCACAACTTGGTGGCGATTGCTTCGATTACTATTGGCTAGATAACGACCATTTAGTATTTTATTTACTCGATGTCTCAGGACATGGAGTCGGTTCAGCGTTAGTATCTGTCTCAGTACTTAATATACTGCGATCGCAATCTTTACCTAATACAAACTTCTATCAACCTAGTGCAGTTTTAAAATCACTTAATGATACGTTTCAAATGAGCGATCGCGACGATAAATACTTCACCATTTGGTATGGAGTATACAATCGCGCTCAGCGTCAACTTTACTATGCTAGTGCTGGTCATCCACCTGCTATCTTATTAGCAGGTACTACAAATCTGCAAGTTAAGCACTTAGATTCATCAGGTTTACCCATTGGCTTTTTACCTGATGCTATGTTTGAACAAGACGTTATATCTTTACCAGAAAGTAGTACCATATACATTTTCAGTGATGGCGCTTACGAAATTCCGCAACCTGATGGTAGAATTTGGGGAAAAGAAGCTTTTGTCCAGTTGCTCGTTACTTCACATCAACAGAATACATCTTTAAAACACCTTCTGAGCCAGCTACAGGTACTTAATCATACTCATAATTTTGCTGATGATTTATCTATAATCAAAATTCAATTTAATGTTTGAAATATTACTTCGAAAATACAAATTATTAACTCCTGAATCGATTTTCTAATATCTTTGCTAAAAGCACTCACAAGCAAGATAACTGGTTTGATTTATAAGTTAATTTTCTTAACTTGAACCATTAAAAATTAATTATTTGGTCGCTAAAAATTTTTGATTAAACTCATTTTGATTATCAAAGATTTCAAAAACTCGATCCATTTTAGTTAGCTCAAATAACATTTTTACTTGATCGTTCACTGAACAAATAAATAACTTGCCACCAGCGCTGCGCACTATCTTCATTGCAGAAACTAAAGCTCCCAAACCAGAACTATCAATAAAAGTGACTTCTTGAAGGTCAATTAAGACAATATCAGCACCAGCAGCTACCACATCACTAACTTCACGTCGAAATTGATTGCCTTTCATACCATTTAAAATTCCAGAAGGCTGCACAACTTTAATAGTACTCATTTTGTCTCCTTTATTGAAATTATTTTGTTTTGCTATTTTGGCAATTTATTTAAGTTGGCGACAAGGTATAATTACGGAATATAGGCAGTAAAAGTCTAAATCAACTATGAAGAAAAAAATAATATATAACTAGCAAAAAACCTAATAATTAATCAAAATAGCGAATTAGCAATTGCCCGCGTACTACCGAAAGGTAAGCTACAGAGTTAATCAAATTGCTAAGCATAAAATGATAGAGATCTCAGGAACAGTTAATTGTGATACGATTAACATTCACCTGAATAGGTAAAGTATGCAACCGAATTTTTACTGAGAGATCGCGATCAGTTGATAAGTGTCAACTCTTAATTAAGTGAACTTACGCTATAGAATTTAAACAATTTATGTTTTACATGTCACGCTACCTGCATCAGGTTATCCAAAAATGTCACGTTTGCTAGGACTCAAAAATTCTCAGAAGCCTAATTCTTGGCACGGTAGTTTAAACATGGTATATACCAGTGTCGGCGGTACTACTACGGTGACTCACCAGCAAATGCAAGCACCGTTGAAAGTCCAAAGACCGTTTTATCCAGAAGGCACAGAAGTGTGTCATAGCATCATTTTACACACTGCTGGTGGTGTTGTTGGTGGTGACAAGCTTTCCCTGAATTTGCACCTGCAACCACAAGCTCATACACTGATCACAACCGCCGCAGCAAGTAAGATTTATCGTAGTAATGGATGGGAAGCTAGACAGAATATTCAGGTAACAGTAGATAGTCATGCTTGTTTAGAGTGGTTTCCGCAAGAAACAATTGTATTTAATGGTGCAATCTATCGGCAGGATTTACGCATAGAATTAGCACCTGGTGCTACCTGGGTAGGCTGGGAAATTACCCGCTTTGGTCGCAGTGCAAGAGGAGAAAAGTTTTTACAAGGAAACTGGCGATCGCATACCGAAGTTTGGCAGCAACAACGTCCTTTGTGGATAGACCGCCAGCGGTTGCGCCCAGATGCGGAAGTTATCAATAGCCCCCACGCATTAGCTGGAAAACCGATAATTGGCAGTTTTGTTTGGATTGGACAATCTGTACCACCTGACGTGGTAGAAAAGGTGAGAATGCTATCCACGCTAGACCAAGGCGAAGCAGGCGTTACGCGCTTAACGACAGGTTTATTATGTCGCTATCGCGGTGACTCGACAACTGAGGTGCGCCAATGGTTTACTGAGATTTGGCATTTGCTACGATTATCTTTTCTAGGAAAACCAGGCTATCAATCGCGAGTCTGGCAAATTGAAAGGAACTGACATTTTATGCAACTGACACCACAGGAAAAAGATAAGCTACTTATTTTCACTGCTGCTTTACTCGCCGAACGACGCAAACAACGAGGATTAAAATTAAATTATCCCGAAGCTGTAGCTTATATTTCTGCGGCAATTTTAGAAGGCGCGCGCGACGGACGTACAGTTGCAGAATTGATGAGTTTTGGCACAAATTTATTGACCCGCGAAGATGTTATGGATGGTGTTGCAGAAATGATCCTAGAGGTACAAGTTGAAGCCACTTTTCCTGACGGAACTAAACTGGTCACCGTTCACAATCCCATTCGCTGATAGAAACTGTACGCATTTGTTTTTTTAAACTGAATGACATAAGAAGGATAATTGCATGTGGAAGTTTCCTCTAACTTTGAATTTTTGTATTTCCTAAAATAGGAAATTGATTAATTACAGCAAGTAAATAGTTGTAACAAAGTAAAATACTCTCCTGATATAGTGGAGATAAAGTAGTTTTGGGCAAAAAAGCACTATTAGTTAATTAAGTGCTATGAGTTTGTACTGAAGTAAATACAAGAGTAGAATTCAAGAACGTCAATATTATTAATTACCAAAGCAATGATTCCAGGAGAGTTGTTAGTACAACAAGGTGATATAGAACTCAATGCGGGACGTCCAACTGTACGAATCAAGGTTGCTAATCGTGGCGATCGCCCAATTCAAGTAGGTTCGCACTTTCATTTTTATGAAGTCAATCAAGCATTAGACTTCGATCGCGATCGCGCGCGCGGGATGCGGCTTGATATTCCAGCAGGTACAGCAGTACGCTTTGAACCAGGAGATGAGAAAGAAGTGGTATTAGTTCCTGTTGTTGGTACTCGTCACATCTATGGATTCAATGGCAGAGTCAACGGTGCGTTAGACGACTAAACTGTACATTCAATAATTGAGCGCAATCATATCAATCAGCTTTCCACTTGATTTTTGTATTGATTTTTATCGAGTGGTAGTTTTTTATTAAAGTATCACTCGCGACTATGAGCGGAAACGATCGGCGTGAAGAGTGATTTTTAGTTTAATTTTCAAACCTAACCTTCGTTAGAAGATGAATTATTCGCTTTAGTTTAGGATTGTTAATACAATGTATGAACAACCTTTATATTTATTTACGGTTGTAGAATGCAGCAATATCAATTTGTTCCTTGGTTAGAAATGCTAACTACGTATTATCCATGCCTTTGACGCTTCTCGTTGTTGATGACGATCTCGGAACTCGTTTATCGATCAGCGACTACTTGGAAATGTCTGGCTATTCAGTGCTAACAGCAGCTGATGGTCAAGAAGCGCTGGCGATGGTAGAAACGTACCATCCTCACTTGATGGTGACAGATATTGTCATGCCACGAATGAATGGCTACGAGTTAGTGCGTCACGTGCGTCAGAATCCCAAGTTTCGCTTACTACCAGTTATATTTTTAACAGCAAGAAACAAAACAGAAGAAAGAATTGCAGGCTATCAATCAGGTGCTGATTTATATCTACCCAAACCTTTTGAGTTGAAAGAACTAGGGGCGGCGATTCGGAATTTACTAGAGCGATCGCAAATTATTCAATCAGAGGCGCGTTTATCGTACGAAGAAGGTTTGCGGGCTAATTCGCACACTGTAGGACAAGCAGGGGAAACGCTAGAAGTTCCCATCAAGTTAACTCAACGCGAACAACAAGTCGCCGTTTTACTAACGCACGGTCTTTCTAACGCTGAAATTGGTAGTCGATTGCATCTTAGTCCGCGTACGGTTGAAAAATATGTAAGTAGCCTATTTCGGAAAACCTCTACGAGTAATCGTGCCGAATTAGTTGGTTTTGTGATGAAATATCGCTTATTACAATGATTGCACGTCTTTAACTTCTTGAAGTAAGCCAGTGCAAGCATCGAGGAGAATATCGATCGCGTAATTAAAGCCTTGTGCGCCTCCATAATACGGGTCTGGAACTTCTTTGACGTTATGCTGCGAGCAATAGTCACAAATTAACCGTACCTTCTCGCGATACTGACCAGTGCGGTCGAGCGCGAGGATATCTTGGTAATTTTCGCGATCCATTGCCAAAATCAAATCAAACTTTTCTAAGTCAGACTTTTGTAACTGCCGCGCACTACCTTGGAGTTTGATTCCCAGCTTACTCGCTGCGGCGATCGCCATGCGTCGATCCGGTGGACTACCGATGTGATAACCACCTGTACCTGCTGAGTCACAGATAATACTTCCGTTGAGGTTTTCCTTGTCAAGTAAATGATTCATGATATTCTCCGCCGCCGGAGAACGACAGATATTTCCAAGACAAACAAATAGCAGTTTGTAAGGCATTTTGAGGAGTCAGAGGTCGAGGGTTAGAGGAAGCGGAGGATACTGGTTAGAGTGATGAGTTATACCGTTTCGCTTTAAAGTTTCTACAAATAGACCGCAGAAGAAGCAGAGGAAGCAGAGGGGCAGAGGGGCAGAGGGGCAGAGGAGAAATTAATTGTAGTTCTTATTTAGAGAAATGGAGTTACTCGTTAAGTAGTGATGAGTTTAAGAGAGTTAAGAGTTAAGACACTTCTTTTAATAAAGGTCTTTGGCACCTTTTTTGCTTTCCAAAACTCAAAACTTAAAATTTAAAACTCTTTCACTAGCCACTAGCTACTCTTTCACTCATCCCTTGCTCCTCGCCCTTAGTTTACATTCCCATTCCTGGCAATTCTAAGCCACTTGTCAATTCTTCCATGCGTTCGCGCATTGTTGCGGTAGATTTGTTGTATGCGTCCTTCATGGCAATAGTTACCAGATCCGAAAGCACTTCTGCACCTTCATTAAGTGCTTCTGGTGCAATTTCAACACTCTGAGGCTCTTGATTACCGCTAAGGACGACCTTAACTAGCCCACCGCCAGCTTCTCCAGCGATCTGCATTTGCTCAAGTTCTTCTTGAAGCCTTTTAGCACCTTCTTGTACTTGTTGTGCCTTTTTGAAAGCATCGGCTAGTTCTTTCATTTTTCCTATGCCGAAGCCAAAACCTTTTCCTTGTGTCATATAAAACCGCGTTGCAAATTGGATACAAAGTTCCATTAAATTATAGATGCCCTGATATCGAGTTGAGAGGATCTAGTAAGGGGTCAGAGATCGAAGGTCAAAGGTCAGGGATTACACAAGCGTCAGGAAAGTGATTCTTGCTTTTACTCAAATTCACCCAAAATTTTTACTTCTGGCTCTAACAAAATTGACCAATGCTGCTGTACTTGGTCTTGAACGTAGTTAATTAGCTGCAAAATGTCGCTAGCTTTAGCTCCGCCACAGTTAAGAATAAAGTTAGCGTGGCGTTCAGCGATTTGCGCACCACCAATTTTGTAGCCTTTGAGACCTGTTTGCTCGATTAACCATCCAGCAGTGTACGGCAAAGGATTGCGGAACACGCTACCACAACTTGGGAGATGGTACGGTTGAGTCTTGCGGCGTTGTTCGAGATGTTGGCTAGTCGTTGCTAAAACTTGTTCAGGGTCAGCACCTGGTTGCAGTTGAAAGGTGGCTTGAGTTACTAAACGCAAAGGTTTACCCAAACTAGCAGCAATGTTTGCTTGTAGTGCAGATGTCCGATAGCGGTATTCTAGTTGCTCTGGCGTAAGCGTTTCTACCTCACCGTTAGGAGAAAGAACCTGAGCGCTTACTAAGATATCAGCGATACAGCTTTTATGCGCGCCAGCGTTCATCACTACCGCGCCTCCAACGCTACCAGGAATACCCACAGCCCATTCTAAGCCTTGCCAGCCACGTTCAGCTGCTTGCCATGCTAAACGCGGTAAAGGTTCTCCCGCAGCAACTGTGACTTGACCAGTTATGAAGTTGAATTCAGTATGACGCAAATGGCGCGTACCAATGACTAATCCAGGAATACCGCGATCGCTGACGAGTAAATTAGAACCTGCACCTAATAGTGTTACTGCTAAACCTTCGGCGTTAGCCCATGCAAAACTTGCTTGTAACTCTTCTAGATTACGCGGTGCTACATACCATTGTGCAGGACCGCCAACGCGAAACGAGGTCAGCGTTGCTAGCGGAATTTGCGATTTTATAACACAGTTAGTATTAGGTAAATATATAGATTTGACCTCACTAGCGCTTAATTGCTGCACTTTAGTCACAATTAAAGGCGAAGCCTTGCTATCGATAGAATTCAGATTTGCTTGCGAAATATTCATAACAGCACAATAATTCGAGGTGGAGGTATGAGGAGAATGAATTTAAACCACGAAAGCGAACAATTAATACGTCAAGTTTTCTTGCGGATCAAAGCTCCTCGGCTCCCCTAGATAGGCGAATCGAGTTCATCACCTCTGGAATAACTTGATTCAAGTTTCCAGCCCCAAGAAATAGAGCCATATCTCCTGGCTGTAAAGTTTGAGTGAGGTATTCACAAATTGCTGTTAAAGTAGGCTGAAAGCTAACGTGCGGATGATTTTCAGCAACCATCGCTGCAAGTTGCTCCCCACTAATTTGCCCTGGATTCAGTTCGCCTGCACTGTAAATTTCGCTGATGACTGCAATATCAGCATGGTTAAACGATCGGGCAAACTCTGGTAAAAATGCCAGCGTGCGGCTGTAGCGGTGCGGTTGAAATATCGCCACAATCTTGACGTTTTCTTTTGCCTGTAAACGAGCCGCAGCTAAAGTAGCGCGAATTTCGCTTGGGTGATGCGCGTAGTCATCGATAAACAAAATACCGTTTATTTCTCCGCGCAGTTCAAAGCGACGGCGAGCGCCTGTAAACGAGGCGATACTGGCGGAAATCGTGGCAAAGTCTAATCCCAGTAATCTACCAACTGCGATCGCAGCTAGCGCATTGCTAAGGTTATGTTGACCTAATAAACGGAGGTTAAGGACACCTAGTACTTCTCCTTTTTCCCAAACGCGCGCAATCGTACCAGATGCACCATACTCGATATCGGTAACAGTATAGTCGGCGTTGGTATCAGGATTGAGGCTATAGCTAATTGCGGGGTGGAGGCGATCGCGTACAGTTTCGCAATCAATGCACCCGACTAACATTTGACAGCGATCGGCAAAAACTTGGAACGTCTGCACAACTTCTTCCAACGTCCCGTAGTGATCCGGATGATCTAATTCGATATTAGTAACAACACCAATCGCTGCAGAAAGCTTAATGAGCGAACCATCAGATTCATCTGCTTCAGCGACAAGATATTCGCTTTGTCCTAATCTGGCATTCCCTTCCCAAGCATTCACTTCGCCACCAACCACAATTGTTGGGTCAAGTCCTGCTTGCAGTAGCATATAACCAATCATGCTACTTGTTGTTGTTTTACCGTGCGTTCCCGCAACAGCAATACTTCGATAATCTTTAATAAGTGCTGCTAAAAGGTCTGCGCGATGAAATATAGGACACCCTAAATCAAGGGCGGCGCGATATTCTAAATTACTTGTATTAATAGCAGTTGAACAAATAACTTGCGGTAAACTCGTGCGTGTATCGGTCACTAGACTTTCTAGTGAGCTATAAGGTGTTAGTAGTACTGAAGTACTATTTGCTCGGCTTCGTGGCGTTAACAATTCTTGACAATCGGGCGAATTTTGTGGCAAGAAAAATGTCAGATTTGTTGCTTCTTGCTTGTCAAAAATATTGACTCCTAATGCCTGCAATCGTTGCGTTATATGACTTGAACGAATATCCGAACCTGATACAGGTATGTTCCGCTTAGCAAGAATATACGCAAGAGCAGACATACCGATGCCGCCAATACCAATAAAATGAAATGGCTTACCGCTAAAATCAACAGAATTCAGTAGCATTTTTGCTCCTTCCACACCACACCACAGCATACTGCACAAATGTTAGGCGATATCATATCAAGAATTTCTTTTTTTCGGGAACTCTCTTACTTGAGATTTCTTACTCTACGTAGAGTTATATTTATTGCTACTTTTTCGGCTTCAGTACACTCCTTAAGAAGTACGAAGTCACTTTTCTGGCAGTTCAATAGTTATTGCTATACCCCGAGCTAAATCATTTGCCCTGTATTAAATCACTAAAGTTAAAAATTAGCGATACTAACTTTTGAACCTTAATGCGCTACGCGATTCAATGCAGTACTCAAGGCATAAAGTAGGAATTTTGGGAGGCACTTTCGATCCAGTACATTGGGGGCATTTGCTGATTGCAGAAGCTGCTGTCAGCCAAGCTAATCTCAAGCAAGTTATTTGGGTTCCTACGCGCTATCCGCACTACAAAAATGCAACAGCATTCGAGCATCGTTGGCAAATGGTGCAGATGGCGATCGCTGATAATCCCGCATTTAAGATTGCTCCAGCAACGGTAAATAGTACTGAAAAATCCTATGCGATTCAGACTCTCATCGACCTCAAAACGCTTTACCCCAACAATCAATGGTCTTGGATTGTTGGTTTAGATGCATTTGAAACTTTGCCGCGTTGGTATCGTCGCCAAGAACTCATCACTGAGTGTCAGTGGTTAGTAGCCCCTCGACTGCCAGCGACACTTAAGCTAGAGCAGTCTAAAGCGATCGCCACCCACAGTCAGTTATTTTGCGAACAAATTGTGCAAAAATTAGAATCGCAAGGATTAAGCATTGACTGGCAAATTTTGCATCTACCGTATGTCGGAATTTCATCGAGCTTGATTCGGTCACTGTGCCGCGATCGCTTATCAATTCGGTATCTGGTGCCAGAAGCCGTACGGCTCTATATCAACAAATACAAGCTCTACTCGCGTTAATTTTTGATAAATTCTAATATTTCTTATCGTCTTGCCGCGCGCAAGTTATAATGTATCACCCTTTGCGATATGATCTGCTTCAAGAATAGGTAATCATTGTTTAGTAGATACCAGAGGGCAAGACGCTGTGATTAGAGTCGCGATCAACGGTTTTGGACGCATCGGGCGTAACTTTATGCGCTGTTGGATAGGTCGAGAAAATAGCAATATCGATCTCGTCGCTATCAACGATACTTCTGACCCACGAACCAACGCTCACCTGCTGAAGTATGACACTATGCTGGGGACGTTGAAAGATGTCGATATCAGTGCGGATGACAATTCGATCGTCGTTAATGGCAAGACCGTTAAATGCACATCGGATCGCAATCCAGAAAACTTGCCTTGGAAAGAATGGGAAATTGACCTGGTTATTGAATCAACAGGTGTTTTTACCAGCAGAGAAGGGGCAACGAAGCATTTAAACGCTGGCGCCAAAAAAGTTCTAATTACTGCTCCAGGCAAAAATGACGATGGTACTTTTGTTGTTGGTGTAAACCATCATGAATACGACCACGACCAACACACTATTATCAGCAACGCGAGTTGCACAACAAACTGTCTTGCGCCGATCGCCAAAGTTCTCCATGAGAAATTTGGCATCATTAAAGGCACAATGACCACCACGCACAGCTACACTGGAGACCAGCGTTTACTTGACGCGAGTCACCGCGACGTGCGCCGAGCCAGAGCAGCGGCAATGAACATTGTCCCGACTTCGACAGGAGCTGCTAAAGCAGTTGCACTTGTCTTGCCAGATCTCAAAGGTAAGCTCAATGGCGTTGCATTGCGCGTACCCACTCCCAACGTATCCATGGTAGATTTTGTCGTTCAAGTTGAGAAAGAAACTTTTGCAGAAGAAGTTAACCAAGCGCTCAAAGACGCTGCGGAAAACTCGCTCAAAGGTATTTTGGCATACAGTGACTTACCACTTGTTTCCTCGGACTATCAAGGTCATGATGCCTCATCAATTGTCGATGCTAGCTTAACCTTGGTTATGGGTAGTGATATGGTGAAAGTGATGGCATGGTACGACAACGAATGGGGCTACAGCCAGCGCGTATTAGACTTGGCTGAGCTTGTTGCCCAAAAGTGGAAATAGGTAGTGTGGGAGGTCAGAGGTCGGGGGTCAGAAATCAGAAAGAACCGTGATATCGACCTTGACTGAAAGACCTAAAAATGTTGAAATCCCCGTTTGAGGCTAAGAACTTCATCGGGGATTTTTCTTGTTTGGTCGATGAGATAAACTGCAGGATCGTTGGTTATCTCTCCAACAATAGCAGCACCGTTACCCAAGTGCTGTACTAATGCTTGTGCTGAATCGCGAGGCAAACATAAAACTAACTCAAAATCTTCACCACCGTACAACGCCCAATCTAAGGCTTGTTGAGATGACCAATTTTTAAGCTCGTCGGGAAGAGGAATTAAACTGCGTTCTACTCTTGCGCCTACTTGACTCATCTGACATATTTGCAGTACAGCATCTGCTAAACCATCACTACTATCCATTCCCGCAACACGAATGCGATCGCTGGTATTTTTGGTTTGACATATTACCTCCCATAAAACCGGTAGCACGTCTAATCGAGGTTGGGGGCGTTGATGCGCTTGAATGAGCCTTTGTTGAGCGCTATTACTTAACGTTTGTCTTAATTCTGGCTGTAGCAATAGTTCTAATCCAGCACGTGAAGCACCGTGTACTCCAGTAACGACGATCGCATCTCCGACTTGAGCAGTGGAACGACGAATAGTATACTTAGGATCGACTTCGCCAAATGCTGTAATTGCGATAGTCTTGACGGGAGAACGGCAGACATCGCCGCCAATTACGGTAGTGGCAAATTTTTGCAAGCATTGAGTGATTCCTTGATAGAGTTGCTCGATCCAAGTAATAGATGTATCGCCAGGAATGCCCAAAGCAATTGTAATTCCTAAGGGGTAAGCACCCATTGCTGCTAAATCGGATAAGTTAGCCGCAGCCGCCCGCCAGCCCGCATCTTCCGGTGAGGTTGTGCGATCGCTAAAATGAACTCCATCAACTAACATATCAGTTGTCACAACCAAAGATTTTCCTGGTTGCGTGGCGATGACTGCTGCATCGTCTCCCACAACGTCTGGCGGACAAAATTGCTGCAACCGCTCTAACAGCGCTTTTTCCCCTAATTCTTTAACGAGTTGTGACATTTTGTAGCCTTTGTTGCAGAATAAATTCTGCGATCGCTAAATCGACCGGAGTTGTCAGCTTGAGGTTTGTTTCTTCGCCTTCTACAATTTTGACGGTTAGCCCGCATTTTTCAAACAACGCAGCATCATCGGTCACTTCCCACGCTTGGCGGCGTGCTTCTTCATGACATTGTTTGAGTTTTGCCACATCAAACGCTTGTGGAGTTTGAGCTGCCCAAAGATGCTGCCTTTCTGGTGTACTTTGAATATTACGCGCTGCATCGACGACCTTAATCGTGTCCTTTACTGGAACTGCTGCAATTAAACCCGAACAATGGCGAATTTCCTGGGCACAGCGATCGAGCAATTCCGGAGTTGCCAAACACCGCGCCCCATCATGAATCAGAACTTGTTTTGCGTCGCTTGGCAGCGCCTGTAAGCCGTTATAAACTGATTCTTGACGTGTTGCCCCTCCCGCGATCAGTTGCGTCGGTTTTGTTAGCGATACATTAGCCAAAATTTCTTTGATATCTAACCAATCGGATGGCTGTGCAATAATACCTATCCAACTAATTTGTTGACTGGCTTCGGCAGCAAGCAGTGTCCAAGAAAGTAAAGGTTGCGATCGCAACGACAAAAACAGTTTATTGCGATCGCTTCCCATCCGACGTCCTATTCCTGCGGCTGGAATTAATAAATGCACAGTTGTCCTCGTGTCTTAGTTTAAATGTTGCTCAAATATCCATATTTTTGCACTTTTCCTTCAACAATTAAACTTCTTTTGCTCTACCGATCGTTTTTAAGTAAAAATCTCTCAATATAGGTTGTAGAGCTTTTGCTAACAACAATTCCTACTGCTAGAAAACTTATTCAATCAGCGATACCAGCTACAATTAAATTCTACTGAACGTTAGTAAATGTAATTTTATATCTTTTACGATTTGGAAAAGTATTCAAGTTGCTAACTTGTTGATTTTGAATTAGTCCTGTATAGAAATAAGGACGAATACTTGCTGTGGATGATTGCCCTGGAAAAGCGTAATGAAGAACAACGGGTTTATTTTGCAAAGCTTGAGTTGTTATATAAGCAACTAATGCTTGTTCTGTAGCATGATAACCATGATTCCACGCATCTATTTTAGGACGATATTGAACTTTAGCTCCTGATGCTGTTACTTCAGGATAAGTTTCATAATATTGATAATCTACCATATTGTTTAACCAAAAATTATAGGTTTTTACTAAATATTCAGTTAAAGCTGGATTTCTTAAACTCAAGGTAGCTGTCATCTGATTCATCTCGTTATACATCCACGCAACTTTTTTGCCATTAACATCTACTGAGCCATCAGGTTTTAGGAGCGTTGCCCAAGAACCAGTACTATTAACATAAGCTTTTTGTAAAACTTTAGGAGCTTGAATTTCTGCGAAAGCCATTAACCCTGTGTTGTTGGTCATTTTTCCTACTAAATATATGAACCAAAAAGCTTTACAGGTATGACCCAAATCTACATTTGAAAAACTTCCTCCCACATCTCCTTGTCGCCAAAACAAATTATGTTCGCTACTGTAGAATTTGTCATTCATAATTTGCACAATTCGCAAGGCATCTGCTTTCCATTGAGATTGGAGAGGTTCTGGTAATAAAGGAGTTACTAGAACCATATAAGTATTTAGCTGATCCAACTGTGCTGTCAAACTCTTTAAGTTTGATACTTTACTCCACTTCAGCATGCCTAAATTAGGATCGTAGTAATTGTTAAATATATTATTTTTTAGTTTAATAATATCTTGCAAAACACTTTCGTCGCGAGTTAAATAATAGTAAAATGATAAACCTAAGCCAGCATATGCCAAGTGCTGAGTGTCTCTTTGCGATTCTACAGGTTTAGGAATACCATTTTCTAGATAAGTTGCTACACTTCCATTAGACTCAAACGCATTTTTTCTAATATAATTTACTCCACTTCTAGCAAGTTGAAGCATTCTTTCATTACCAGTAAGATGGTAGGCAACGCCATAAACATAAGTTTGCCGAGCTTTAGCTACAATATATTCTTTGTTAAGATCGTTTTTGATCCATGGTGATGCATTTAAAATTTCTGGGCAGGGTTTACTAGGATTCCAAAGCGAACCATTGTTACAACGAAAGGTAGGAAAATTGCCCACTGGATTGCCGAGTGCAGATGACATTGTCCAAAATGGCATAATTTCTTGGTTGACGTGTCGTAGCCATCTTTGACCAGAAGGTAAATTATTGATAACCCCTGGATTAAACGCTGCGAGTTTTAATTCGTTTTTATTAGCTCGTGTTTCAGGAGTAAGTTTAATAGATTGTCTAGCGTAGATTGCTGGTGCTATTCCAAATAAAAAACAGAGACTAAAAACAGAAGTTTTCAACAATAAACTACGTGCCATATTTCATCTCCTTGAATACTTATAACTTATAAAAACTGATTAGAATTAATCAACTACATAAAAAGTAATTGGAAAAAAGCTTTTTGCTCGTGCAACAAATACAGTTAAGTAAGTAGCTAAAACAAATATGTAGTTGAGAAGCACTGACAAGACATTTATTGCAAAACAAAAGAATTAAAAAAATCTTTTAATATGCAAATTAAAAACTTATCGTACTCGCGTAAGGTTTAATTAACAAATATTTGTTGTTAAAATCAGGAAGAATAAATGGTAGGGAACTAACTACACCACTAATATATAAGCAAGAAATAAAGCTCTCTTAAGTTGTAAAAAAAATTATTTTATCTATATAAAATTTCTGCAGACTATTACGAATTAATATGATTTAATAATTTTTATTCGCTACTATTGATTATTTAAAAATGAATCATTCTGGTTAAAATTCTAAAAAGAAAAAGTAGTATCAGCAGACTTGATAACTACAATCTTGCTAAAGTATGCCCAAGCGTTGCAGAAAAGTGCTAACTTCAGTTAGAGAAAGGTAGTGTTCATCTACCATTGGCAGTGAGAAAAGTGTTCAATGAGTGACAACGACGGTTATAAAGTTATTAGCGAAAATCGGCAGGCACGCTTTCTTTACGAGATACTAGAAACCTATGAAGCAGGCATTCAACTAACGGGAACAGAAGTCAAGTCAGTGAGAGAAGGCAAGGTTAACTTACAAGATGGCTATGCCTTGATTCGTAATGGTGAAGCGTGGTTGCTTAATGTCAATATATCGCCTTATACAGGTAGCGGACAGTACTTTAACCACGAGCCGCGCCGGACACGCAAGCTGTTGTTGCACAAAGAAGAAATCCGCAAGCTCATCGGAAAAGTAGAACAGCAAGGCTTAACCTTAGTACCGTTGAAAATGTATCTGAAACGCGGTTTAGTCAAAGTTAGCATTGCGCTTGGCAGAGGGAAGAAACTTCACGATAAGCGAGAAGCTCTAAAGCGCCGTCAAGACCAACGCGATATTCAAAGAGCAATGAAGAACTATTAGGCGGATATTGCCTTAAAATAGAAGTGAACAGTACATGCCTTGTGAAACTCTAGTAATTTACTGCCTTCTGCGGTAAATTAGCTTGCATGTAGGCACGTACTTCTTGAGTAGTATATTCAGGCAAGAAAGGTTTATAGCTCAAGGGTGATTTTACTTAATTGCTCAATCGTTAAGGTAGGGATTGAGAGATGAGACAAGGAGCTTGTAGCTATGAAACGTTCTCAGTTATCCAAAGTATTTGGCGCTAGTGTACTAGGTCTAAGCTTAGCCTTTCTACCTTCTGCGCTTCCAGTATCAGCACAAACAACAAATACTGCACCAGGAGCGACAGGGACTACCACAACTGCACCGACGACAACTACTGAAACAAACGGTGGGTTTGACTGGGGTTGGCTAGGCTTAATCGGTTTAGCAGGATTAGCAGGCTTAGCTGGTGGTCGTAAATCAGAACCCAATCGTTACCGCGAACCTGATACAGTAGGAACCACAACTTCCTCTACATACCGAGAGCCGTAAGATATTTTTACTTCTACTCTCCGGTCTTTAGGGTGCGTTGAAAGAACTAAAAAAAGCGTGATAGAGAGCTACAGAAAAGTAGATAAAATACGTTGAATAACAAAAAGCCTTGGGAATTGGAAATCCAAGGCTTTGTTTTGTTATTGAATAATGTGTATGAGGTTTATTGTGTAACTGTTGCCAGATTAGTTTGTGTTGGTTCGGTTGCTGGAGCATGAAGGTAACTTGTAATGAGAGCAACGGTGAACCACCACAGCGTACTCACCTCAGGTCGATACCAAACAGTATCTACTGTACCGTGGGCTAACATGCCAACTACGATCGCGATCGCAGCTATTAACCAAAATCCTTCTCGATTGTTTTGCTGACGCAATCGGTGCAACTGCGTCAATCCTTGGCTGAAGAGGACGATAACTAACCAGAGAAAACAAAATAAACCAATGAAGCCCGTTTCCACAGCAATTTCCAAAGGTACTGAGTAAGCACTTAAAGCTGTATATCGCGGTTGCTGGTAAAGTGGGTAAATTCTGTTAAAAGCCGTGTTTCCTGGACCAATTCCTAAAATTGGGCGATCGCGAATCATTTCAATGACAGCAAGCCAAACATTGATACGAAAGTTGTTGCTGCTGTCGCCGCGTCCTGCAAAAATACTCAACACGCGATCGCGCACAGGTTCGACAAATAACATCGCCAAAATTAAAACACCCAACATCCCTGCTAATAAAATTGGCAATGACCACTTGCGCCAAAATGGTGGTAGTTGAATACTCAGCCAATACACCAGCAATACCAACAAAGTAACAACTAATGCAAGTAAACCAATCCAGCCGCCGCGACTAAACGTTAAGACTAAACAAATAGTATTGACTAAAAACATCGTAAGTGCTAAGGCTTTAGGAATCCAGCCGCGCCAAGCAAAAATTGCCATTGCACTCAAGGCGATCGCGGGTAATAAATATCCTGCCAGTAAGTTTGGATTGCCTAAATAGCTGTAAACGCGAGTTGTTTTTGATAAAGGCGACTCAGGATCTACCCAAGTGGCGAGTGCCGTTGCCCCAAAAAACCATTGTCGCAGCCCATAGACGCTGACGATGAGTGCTATATGTAAATAGATGGCAATCATCCAACTACGAATTCGCGGCGATCGCAGAACTCGCGCGGTTAGGGCAAACAATAGTAAGTACAGCGTTAGCTTTGTCCAGCCTACAAAAGCTGCGGTTTTGACAGGTGATAGCGCTGTTGCGACAGTTGCAATTCCCCAGTAGAGCAAAACAAGTAAGTGAACTGGCGTTAGTTTCGGCTGATCGCGGAGATCGGTAAGAGTAATCAATAACCAAAAACCACCACAAGCAGCTAAAAGCAAGCCAATAAGCGTACTCGACACAAAAGGTGCTAAAACAAACACTAAGCTCAAAAGTACGGCAGCAATTTCATCCGCCCATTGCATCAGCAGGCTACTTTGTCGCCAAGAACGCAATATCCCAACTACTGATCGGTGCAAGTAACTTCCACTGCGCCAATTTTGCAGCGGTATATGAGTTAACGTGAATTGTTGCCAAAATGCATTCATGATGATCGAATCGTTTGGGGTGTTAAGGTTCTGATATGCTTATATGCTTAAGTCCAACAAGCTTTGCAGAATGTTGCCTGCTAAGAATTTTTGAGGCAGCAACCGCCTAGTAACGATATATTCGTTAAAAACTTGCCTAAAAATATAAGCTTGCAATTATAGCGATTTAATTCTTTATACACAACACCCCCCAACTGAATGCTAAATAGTTTCTTCTGTTGTGGGAGCTGTAAGCTCAGGTAGCACAACGACATAACGATATCCTGATTCTGGCGATCCTTGAAGATTTATTGTTCCTCCATGTAATTTTGCCAGATCGCAACTTAGGAGCAAGCGCAGACTGTTACTAGAGTGATAGAGTCCTTCTAGTGGATTGTGCTTTTGTGCGACTTCTGCATCAGCTGAATTCATGGCATGTGCAGCATTTAACACTTGAGTGGCGAGAACAGGCAGGCGATCGCCATCTGCTGACTGTGCCTGAATGCTATCAGCTGTGGTAACGCGATCTGCAAAAGAAGGTAAAATCTGACGAAGTGCAGGTTCGGCTTGAGTTAAACCTTGTTCTAGCCAAGGATGAGACGCCCAAATGGCAAAATGCAATCCATTACTTTTATGTGAAACATGAATATGAATTATGCTGCCAGTAGCGGCAATTTGAGTGATATAAAATATGAGCTGATATAGCAATTGCTTGATTTTGTCTTTGTCTAAAATCCAGGTGCGACTGCGTCCTGGTTCTAAGGATAAATCAATTTGTTGTTCGCGCCGTCTCGCTGTCTCCGACAAAGCACTGATAACTTGCTGACATAACATTTCGATCTCTACAGAAGTGAGATTCAGTGCAGCAAAGTTACTGTCTAATGTTCCTAGCTCGGAAATTTCGTTCACTAGACTTAACAAGTGGCGTCCGCTATTCTCAATAATCTCTAAATACTCCTTTTGCTTCCTTGTTAAAGGACCATAAATTTCGCGACTGACAACGCTTGCCATTCCTAATACTGAGGTCAGGGGTGTTCGTAATTCTTGTGTTAGCTGTGATAGTAGTTCAAGTTTGACTTGATTAGTAGAAAGATATTCGCTGTTTTCTTGTTCAGTAGATACGGCGTGCGTTATGCGTTCGTCATTGTGAGTTGATGTAGCAACAGGCGAAGAATTGGCTTGGGTGTTCGTAGGAACCATGCCAGCAGTGTTTGTCGATTCTAAAGGTGCTGCAAGACAAGGATTATCCGGCGGGTGAATGCCCTTAAGCAATTGGTAACGCTCAAGTTCACTCATACTCCAGCATGCCATAAGTTCTAGAAACTTCATGTCTCGCAGCGTAAAATTACGGGGTTTGAGATCCATGATGGCGATCGCACCCAAACACTGTCCTGATAAATTCACCAAGGGTGCACCTATATAAGCACGGATACCATATTGTTGTACTAAGACGCTATTAGCAAAAACTGGATTGAAGTTGAGTGTGTCATCAATGGCCAAAATTTTTTGGTTTTCTACTACGTGCGCCACAAAAGCCTCTTGCCGTGAGAGTTGACGCTCTTGAGCAATTTTACTTCGCAATCCTAGGCGCGACAGACCGACTGCTGATTTGAACCAAAAAGTATTCTGATTTAAAAATCCGAGAATGCAAATCGGCACTTCTAAAAAATCAGCAGCTGTTTGAGTAGCTGCATCAAAGATAGGAATTGTTTGAGTTTCTAAGCTACCTAAATCTGAGAATATTTTTAAATGCTGTTCTAGTTCCTGTGTTATTTTTCTCTCAGGCTCCACTGTGACCACCCCTAGCTCAATATTTGAACGTAAATGTGTTTGATCTAACCCTGGTATTCGGGATTCTACTTTCTCTAAGATTCCCAATCCGCAATAGAGATGAACAATCTTAGAAAGAACGCTTGCGCCGAGGTGAGAAGCCTGAAAGAAGCTCCAAAAAACAAATTCTATCTTTTCAATGCGCTCAACGCTCCCAAGCCGGATGTGCTAGCAATGATGCCATAACGCGCACGCCGCGTAGTTGATTAGATAAAGGTAGGTGACCTCTAGGAGCACTGAGATTCCAAGTAAACTCGTTAGGATAGCGAGTCCAGTTATTGCCTGATTTCCAACCGATTTTAGGCCAAAGCTTTTCCCAGTTTTTGCCGACACCAAGCCAAATTTCGCGTTGGACTGAAAAACCAAATTTACCCTCAGAGTGAATTAACCACAACTTATTG
This sequence comes from Chroococcidiopsis sp. TS-821, assembly GCF_002939305.1. Classification (NCBI taxonomy): domain Bacteria; kingdom Bacillati; phylum Cyanobacteriota; class Cyanophyceae; order Chroococcidiopsidales; family Chroococcidiopsidaceae; genus Chroococcidiopsis; species Chroococcidiopsis sp. TS-821. The sequence continues at coordinate 67,922 of NZ_MVDI01000007.1, forward strand.
ATGGTTTGGAGGTCAGTATTGGTAAAATTTTCTACTTCGGTAAAATATAACCATTTTCTTTGAATTGCAGCAGGTCCTGCTAATTCGCAAAGCTTTTGTAAGGTGAGACGATCGGCAGCTTGAAAATCTTGGTCTGCTAAGAGTTTTTGTAATGGCGTGTAGTCAATACCTTGCTCGGAGTTGAGTTGTACAATACCCGTCGGGAAATTTGTTTGGAGAAACTCTTTTGCAGCTGGCGATTCAGCGTTGTAAAGCACCTGATAAGCTTTACCATCAATCCAGGTGGGTGGGTGAGATTGGCGTTGCAGTAAAAATTTCATTAGCAGTTCTTCACCCGCAGTGCCAAGTATCGCTAGTTTCTCAATGGTTTGCGCTTGTACTTTTTCCGACCCTGTAGTTAACTGCAAAGCTAAAGCAGAAACGTCGAAATTTGTGTCGAAAGCGGTAGTTGGATCAGTCATGCCCTTATAAGGATCGCGGTTACGGCTCGATCATTAATGTAACCTGACAGTGCATGTCTACGTAACATAGCAGAGGTCAGGTTTTTTTAGACTAGATGAGAAATACTACATTACTTCCAGCCTTGAACTATTAGCTGTAGGCGATCGCCACAAGTTTACAAAATTGGTGATTGAACTCATTTCTTACCTGACACGCGCTAAAGTTTTTCATTCTCCAAGTCAAAATTGCTCAAGCTTGTCAGAACTTGGTGAAAAATGCTGTTACATCAAACGTGAAATCTGGTAGCCTTCCAAAGAAGGATTTTTTGTAGCGGTGTTCATCACCTAGCATCTATAACAGCAGCCACCCTCTAGGAGTTTGAGATCATGTATGAGAAGATTACGCCACCTGATACAGGTTCGCGCATTACGTTTGAGAATGGCGAACCGATAGTGCCCGATAATCCCATTATTCCCTTTATTCGCGGTGATGGTACAGGTGTTGATATTTGGCCCGCGAGTCAAAAGGTTATAGATGCGGCTGTGCAAACTGCCTATCAAGGAAAGCGACAAATTAGCTGGTTTAAAGTCTATGCCGGAGATGAAGCGTGTGACGTATATGGAACGTATCAGTATCTTCCGGAAGACACGTTACGAGCAATCAAAGAATACGGCGTCGCAATTAAAGGACCCTTAACAACCCCTGTAGGCGGCGGAATTCGTTCGCTCAATGTCGCCCTACGACAAATTAACGATTTATATGCATGCGTACGTCCTTGTCGCTATTACGAAGGCACACCTTCACCGCACAAATATCCAGAAAAGCTTGATGTCATCATCTATCGCGAAAATACTGAGGATATTTATCTCGGAATCGAGTGGCGTCAGGGTACAGAAATGGCCGAACGGATTATTAATTTACTCAATAATGAGTTGATTCCTGCTAGTCCTGAACATGGTAAAAAACAAATTCGTCTCGATTCAGGAATTGGAATTAAACCAATTAGTAAAACAGGCTCTCAGCGCTTGATTCGTCGGGCAATTCGACACGCCTTACGCTTGCCAAAATATAAGCAAACGGTAACTTTGGTGCATAAGGGCAATATTATGAAATACACCGAAGGTGCCTTCCGCGATTGGGGTTACGAATTAGCAACAACCGAGTTTCGTAATGAATGCGTTACCGAACGCGAATCTTGGATTTTGAGTAATAAAGAAGCCAACCCTGATATTTCAATTGAAGAAAATGCTCAACTCATTGAACCAGGATATAATGCGCTAACGGCAGAAAAGCAAGCCGTAATTTGTCAAGAAATTGAAAAAGTTCTTAATGCAATTTGGTCGACGCACGGTAACGGGCAATGGAAAGATAAGGTAATGGTAAACGATCGCATTGCCGATAGCGTTTTCCAACAACTCCAGACACGCCCTGATGAATACTCGGTATTAGCAACGATGAACCTCAACGGTGACTACGTTTCGGATGCTGCAGCAGCCGTCGTTGGTGGGCTCGGTATGGCACCAGGAGCTAATATTGGCGATGAATGCGCAATTTTTGAAGCTACGCACGGTACAGCGCCAAAACACGCCGGATTAGACCGAATTAATCCTGGTTCGGTTATTCTGTCGGGGGTGATGATGTTGGAGTATATGGGTTGGCAAGAAGCCGCAGATTTAATCAAACAGGGAATTAGCGATGCGATCGCCAACCGTCAAGTCACTTACGATTTAGCGCGATTGATGGACCCACCCGTCGAACCACTCAAGTGTTCCGAGTTTGCGGAAGCGATTATTAAACATTTTCAGTAACGTCTTGACTCATAGCATCTCTCAGGGTGAATTAAACCAGGATTCATCTTGATTTTATGCGCTTATGTCACGCTGAAATAAGAAGAACGCTATCGGAGGTTGAATATGACAACTGCACAGTCTCAACTTGACACTTGTATTCAGGCGTGCTTGGATTGTCTGCGCGATTGTGAATACTGCGCTGACGCTTGCTTGAGTGAAGACATGGTGCAGATGATGGCTGAATGTATTAAGCGGTGTCGTGATTGTGCTGATACTTGCGCCCTCTGCGCCCGATTGATGTCGCGTCGTTCGGAACTTCACAAGCAAATGTGTGGTGTTTGCGCGCAAGCGTGCGATCGCTGTGCTAGCGAATGCGGTAAACACGATGACGAACACTGTCAGCGTTGTGCTGAATCTTGTCGTCGCTGCGCTCAACTTTGTCACGAAATGGCAGCATGATGCGAACATAAAAGGTGTAAGTTTTAATAGCTTACACTTTTTTGTGAAAAAATGAATGATTATAGTAGTTGGCAAGATTGGTTAACTGTATTATTTTATATAGGTTTTACAGTTTTTGTTATGTGGCGAGTATTTGCCACACCGAAGAAGTAGAAATTTGTACTACCAATGTTTACTTTACTAATAATTTTTGAAAAAACTACATATTAAATAACCAGGGTCATTGCTACTAAATTGTACGAATTTTTTATCTTGTAATTTGAGGCGATCGCGGCAATTATATATTGCTATTGGTTGCTTCACACCATCCACACTAATCGCCGCTTTATATTCCCAATAATTCTTTGCACTGCGCTCTATACTAACAATACAAATTTGATGACCGCCGTAACTACGACAAATAGATGCCCAGGATGCAGGCATAAACAATAAAGTAAATAGTAATAGCAGTATAAAAAATAGGCTATCTCGGATTAGTAAAAATACTTTTTGCATTAATTCCTACGCCAGAAATCTACTTTTAAACCATCGCGAGGATGCGGCGTAGGTAGCATAACCATATTAAGATTTTGTCCTGGAACGAGTTCCCAATTGTAATCGCGAATTAACAATACTGCAAATAGCTTCATTTCTAGCTTAACGAACTCCTTACTAATACATTCTCGTACTCGACACCAAAAGAAATATAACTAATTGGTTTTTGCTTATGTCAATGCTGTATAAAATTTGGATCGCGCAAAAAACTGAGAGTTTCACCAATGAAAGGTAAACCAAAACTTCCAGGAGGTAAAGGAAGCGATCGCATATCTGTTGTCATATTCTCTCAAAGCCTTGTAGCAAACAGTTTACTCTAATCAATTCGCTAAAATACATCTATTTAAAAGCCACAGCGATATGGTCACACTGCAACTCAAGCAAATTCGCGTTTTGCCAGGCGAACGCTTAATATTAGAGGACATTAGTTGGCAAGCGTTTGAAACAATTCTTATTGAGCTAGGAGAACATCGCGGTAGTCGAGTTGCATACATTCAAGGTTTGTTAGAAATAATGGTTCCCCTTCCAGAACATGAAAAGGCTAAAGTCATCATTGGGGACTTAGTAAAAATTTTACTGGATGAACTAAATTTAAACTGGGAACCTCTTGGTTCAACCACCTTCAAGAGTGAAGATAGGACAGCGGGGGTAGAACCAGACGATTGTTTTTATATTCAGAACTATAAATTAATGATAGGAAAAGAGCGAATAGATTTAAGCGTCGATCCTCCTCCTCCTGATTTAGCAATTGAAATCGATGTTACTTCAAAAACTAAACTGAATGCCTATCGAGCGTTGCAAGTACCAGAAATTTGGCGTTACGAAAATAATTTACTAGAAATAAATTTACTCGAAGGTAATGAATATATTAAGTCTGAAGCCAGTTTAATTTTTCCAAATTTTCCAATTAAAGATGAAATTCCTCGATTTGTACAAATGGCAATGACAAAAGGAACAACTCTTGCACTTAAAGCCTTTCGTAAAAGGGTGCAAGAATATCTTAGTCAATAAGCTTGTTTTAGAATAACTGTTAAGCACAAGATTGGTAGCTAACTATGTCACAATCAATAGCGACAGATTTCTTTTCCCCAGAAGAACAAGCTGAGTGGGTAGAAGAACCTGATATTAGCCATTTGGTGACAGAAGACGATACACTTATCAACCTGCTTGCAGAAAAACAGCAACGACTTTTGACGAGTTGTTTATACAGTTCGTGGAAACCAGGTATTCCGTTTTTAGTTACCGCTAATGTTGGCTTGTTTTATGCAATCAACAAACCAGCCATAGTACCCGATATCTTACTCAGCTTAGATGTAGAGGTTCCTCAAGATTGGCAACAAAAGAAGAACCGTTCTTATTTTACCCGGATTATTGGTAAGCCACCGGAAGTTGTCATTGAAATAGTCTCTAACACAGTGGGTAACGAACTGGGCAGTAAAATGAAGGACTATGCCCGTATTAGTGTTGCTTACTACGTTGTTTACGATCCTTTGCAGCAGTTAGGCGATCGCCTCCTACGAGTTCATGAGTTGAGGGCTACAAGTTACACCGAGTTAGAAACAACTTGGATGGAACCAGTGGGTTTAGGATTGACTTTGTGGGATGGAGTGTTTGAAGGAAAACAAGATACTTGGTTGCGGTGGTGCGATCGCGATGGTAATTTAATCGCAACAGGCGATGAGCGTGCAGAAACTGAACGTCAACGCGCGGAACGCTTAGCAGAAATATTGCGTTCTCAGGGTATCGATCCTGACGAGTTATTGAGTTAAAATTTTTACTCAACAATTACATCGCTTCAAAGCTGGTAACTGGTAATTGGAAAAAATATTTATCAATAATTATTTGTTATCTGTTACTCACTACCCAAAATAAAAACTTGAGTAGCAAACTGTATAAAATTATCCAAATAAATCATGGCTTTTGATGTAGAGTCAAACCTTGGATGTCAAAAACAACATTGATAGACATCGGGGTTATTGTGGATGAATTTGCTATCTGAGTTAAATCAGATGAATCAAGATGACTTTGTAGCAGCGTTAGGGTGGATATTTGAGGATTCACCTTGGGTTGCAGCGAAAGCTTGGGCTAAAAAACCATTTACTGATGTAGAGAAACTACATCAAAGTATGGTAGATGTGGTTCGCGAGGCGAGTGATGCAGAAAAACTTGCGCTCATTTGCGCGCACCCTGATTTAGGTGCTAAAGCGAAGATGGCTGAAGCCTCTGTAAAAGAGCAAGCTGGAGTTGGTTTAGATCGATTGTCTCCACAAGAGTACGATAAATTTAATTCGCTCAATCAAGCATATAAAGAAAAATTTAACTTTCCTTTTATCGTTGCTGTCAAGAATCATACAAAAGAAAGTATTTTAGCAAGCTTTTCTCAAAGGTTAGAAAACACAAAAGAGACAGAATTGCAAACAGTTTTAGCAGAAATAGAAAAAATAGCTTTGTTTCGTCTTCAGGAAGTTATTGACGATCGATAATACGTAGTAATTAAATGGATTTACATAATATTCAAACTTACCTACGTCCTCAAAGTTTAGATAAAGTCGAAAATTGGTCGCAAGGCTGGTCTTGGCTAGCTGGAGGAACGTGGATTTTTACACAAGCACAACCTGATTTAAAAGTATTAGTCGATTTAGAAAAGTTAAATTGGTCAGAAATTGAAGTCACTTCAGAAGGATTAAGTATTGGTGCAACTTGTACGATGGCAAAGTTGCGTCAGTGGAATTTTCCAGAAAATTGGACAGGTGTCAAAGCTTTGTTTCGCGCGGTTGACGAACTTGCTTCTTTTAAAGTGACCAACATGGCAACAGTCGGCGGAAATATCTGTTTAGCGATACCAGCAAGTACGTTTGCTCCAGTCATGGTAGCACTAAATGCAAACTACGAAATTTGGCATCCGCAAGCTGCACCGCGTTTTGTTGCGGCTAAAGATTTTCAAACTGGAATTCAGCAGACAGTATTACACCCAGGCGAAGTTTTGCGTAAAATCTGGATTCCGCAAGCAAGTTTAGAATGGCAAATTAGTTATCAACGAGTTTGTGTCGCAACGGCGGGAATCGCCATATCGCTTGTTGTTGCAGCTTATAATCCGCAAACATCACAACTTCGATTTGGTTTAGGTGCTTGCGTACCAACACCACAAATTGTTGAATTTTCCTATATTCCTACCGCAGATGAAATTGGGGAAGTTCTTGACGCACAGTTACCGCTGGATTGTTTTATCGAAGACTATGCCGCAAGTGCGACTTATCGGCAACACCTGACTAAAGTTTTGATGCAGCGATCGCTTTTGGAATTTTAGATATGCAAGAACCAGTAACTTTTCAAGTTAATGGCAAAACCTACACCGAACACTGTCCCCCAGGAACAAGCTTATTAACTTTACTGCGCGATCTTGGCTGGGTAGGCGTACACCGCGTTTGTGAATCGGGTGATTGCGGAAGTTGTACAGTCTGGGTTGACGATCGACCTGTCCATAGTTGTATTTATCCTGTAATGAAGCTAGAAGGACACGACGTAACAACTATTGAAGGACTTGCAACAGATGAATTAGCACCAATTCAACAAGCTTTTCTCGAAAAACAAGGTTTTCAGTGTGGTTTCTGCACTCCAGGAATGATTATGAGTGCAGCAAAGTTGCAATATACTTCACTAGCCGAATTACGTAAAGCTTTAGATGGTAACTTGTGTCGCTGTACCGGATACGAAGCAATTGTTGAAAGTATTCTCGCAGCTAAAGAACAACGATCGCAACCTTGTTTAGGTCAAAATCCTGTCGGAAAAAGTGTTCCCAAACAAGATGGACCAGCGATTGTTAAAGGTGCAGCAGACTATACGGCAGATTGGTCGCCACCAGGATTGTTACATATTAAAGCGCTGCGATCGCCTTATCCCCACGCGCGTATTCGTACAATTGACACCGAAAAAGCAAAAGCCCTTCCAGGCGTTCACGCAGTTTTTACCTATGAAGACGTTCCGCGTAAACCTTATACAACAGCAGGACACGCCGATCCAGTACCCGATCCACTCGATCATTATTTGTTAGATAATAAAGTTCGGTTTGTGGGCGATCGCGTTGCAGCGGTTGTTGCAGAATCAGTGGCGATCGCAATTCAAGCGTGTCAACTTATCGAAGTCGATTACGAAGTTCTGCCTCATGTTATCGATCCTGTCAAAGCAATGAATGGCGGGATTGTGATTCACGATGAACCCGAATCATCACAAATTTACGATCCTCAACGCAATATTGCAGCTAAAGTTACGCTGGGAACGCACGATCTTGAACAAGGATTCACCGAAGCAGATTTAATCGTTGAAAATACATATTACTTACCAGCCGTACAACACGTTCATTTAGAACCGCATATCAGTACAAGTTGGTTAGAAGAAGATGGAACTTTGGTAGTGCGATCGAGTACGCAAGTTCCATTTCATACGCAAAGAGTGCTATCACAGCTATTTGATTTACCAAAAGACAAAGTTCGCGTTTTCAAAACTCAAATCGGCGGAGGATTTGGCAACAAACAAGAAATTCTCACTGAAGATTTATGCGTTTTAGCAACGTTGCGTACTGGAAAGCCTGTGCAATGGGAATTTACCCGCGAAGAGGAATTTACAGCCACCAATAGCCGTCATGCAATGCAGATTCGAGTTAAAACTGGAGTCAAAGCGGATGGTACGCTAGTCGCCCAAGAAATGGAAGCGATCGCTAATACAGGGGCGTATGGCAATCACGCGCCTACAGTTGTCTTCCTGACAGGTTGCTATCCCCTCGGTTTATATCGATGTCCGCATCAGCGATTTATTGGGTTATCAGTTTACACGAATACAATGCCTGCTGGGGCGTTTCGCGGCTACGGCGCAACGCAAGGAACCTTTGCAGTTGAGTCGCAAATGGACGAAATCGCCGAGAAACTGGGAATTGATCCAATAGAACTGCGGCAAAAAAATATTATTCAACCTCAAGATATCATTCGCCTCGGACGCGAAGAAGCGCACGACCATTTTCACTTGATTGGTAGCTATGGCGTACCTGAATGTTTTGCTAAAGTGACGCAAGCCTTCAACTATGTTCCTGGAATGAAACCTACTGTTGATGGTCATCTGCGGCGCGGTGTGGGATTTGCCGTTTCAATGCAAGGAAGTGGTTTGGCAAAAATTCATAGCGCAGGCGTGAAGCTATCCTTAAAAAACAATGGGAAATACGAATTAAGAACTGGGGCGATTGATGTTGGTACGGGCGCTGATACCTCATTACGACAAATTGCGGCACAGGTTTTGGGTGTTACAGTTGCAGATATAGAACTGATTGCAGGTGATACGCACCATACACCTTTTGATGCAGGTTCGTATGCGTCAGCAACGACTTATATATCGGGTAAAGCTGTGAATAAAGCTGCTATTGCCATGCGATCGCAAATTTTACAGTTTGCAGCTAAAGTTCTTGACACTCAACCAGAAAATATCACACTCACCGCAGATAAAGTACTTGCCCCACAACAAGAAATAACACTACAAGAACTTGTCGCTCATAATCAACAACCTTTTGTTGTCGAAGTCGAACACGCTGCTAATGAATCATCTTTGACGTTTGCAGTGCAAGGTGCAGAAGTCGAAGTTGATATCGAAACAGGTAGAATCACTGTTCTGCGTTGCGTACAAGCCATTGATGTTGGTACAGCAATTAACCCAAGAATCTGTCGCGGACAAGCAACAGGTGGAATTGTCATGGGCTTAGGCTATGCATTATCTGAGGAATTACTCATCAATGATGCAGGGCGAATTTTAAATCCTGCACTGCGAACATATCGCTTACCTACTGCTAAAGATACACCGCAAATGGAAATCTTTTTAGTCGAACAGCCCGATCCTTATGGTCCATTTGGTGCAAAGGGTATCGGAGAAATTGGCACTAATTGTACCGCAGCTGCGATCGCTAATGCTGTCGCCCATGCAACAGGTGTGCGGCTAACGCAAATTCCGATGACACCCGAACGAGTGTGGAAAGCCTTGAATGCTTGAATTTTACCAACAAATGGCGCAAGCCTTACAACAAAGTTCAGCGGTTCTTGCCACGGTGGTAAGTGTTACAGGTTCAGTTCCGCGTGAAGTTGGAGCAAAAATGCTTGTGTGTCGCGATCGCACAATTGGCACAATTGGTGGTGGCGCTGGGGAAGCTAAAGTCATTCGCCAAGCTTTAGAAGTTTTGGCGACGGGTGAAAAGCAATTTGTGGAAATCGATCTATCTGGGGCGTCGCAGCGCGAAACTCAGGGTGTTTGTGGTGGCGCAATGCAAGTTTGGCTAGAACGTTGGAGTGGAGGTGAGGCAGTCGAGTTAGTAATGCAAATTATTGAGATTTTGTCAAGTGGTGGATGTGGAACTTTGGTGACGCCGTTTTCAGAAGATTCGCAGCCTTATTTGGAGATAGAGGATAACGAACCACAAAGACACAAAGAGAATGAAGCTTTTAGAGAGGTTTTGATGCCGTTACCAACGCTGTTGATTGTGGGGGCGGGTCATGTTGCCGTTCCTTTGGCAGCGATCGCAGCGATGATAGGGTTTCGGGTCACCGTAGTTGACGATCGCGCTGAATTTGCTACACGCGATCGGTTTCCACAAGCAGCTGAGGTGATTGCCCAACCCTTGACATTTGCGCTAAAGTATGTCTCAAATTCGCAGTATGTTGCGCTAGTAACCCGAGGAATCCAACATGATTTAGAAGCTTTGCGGCTTTTGTTACAGAAACCACCACAATATATAGGCACGATCGGTTCGCGCAAGCGCGTGCGGATGATACGTCAGCAGTTGCAACAAGAAGGATATCCCTCAGAGGTATTAGCATCACTCTACGCGCCCATTGGGTTAGATATCGGTGCTTTGACACCCGAAGAAATCGCAGTCAGTATTTGTGCTGAATTAATTAAAGTGCGGCGTGGTGGTACAGGTAAATCTTTGTCAGATCTAGTAACTACAACCGTTCTCACTTAAATAAACAACACATTTTTGTGTTCTTTGTGGTTTACTCCTCAAAAAGCCGGAAGTGACATTGCTACATTAAACTCACCAATGCCTCAATCAGAGTTTGATTTTGTTCATCCGTTCCAACAGTAACTCGCAACTTATCTTCTAATCCAACTTGCTGAAAATACCTGACTAAAATTCCCCGTGCTTTCAGTGCTAAATATAACTGTTCAGCGTTTCCCTGCGGTGGAGTTGCCAAAACAAAATTTGCTTGCGAATCAAGAACTTGGAAGCCTAAATTCTTAAGTTCTACTGTGAGTTTAGCGCGTGACTTTTTCACTTTTTCAGCACAAGCATTTTTATAAGCTTGATCGCGCATAGCAGCAGTACCAATAGCAGTTGCGATCGCATCAATGTTGTAGCTGTCTTTAATTTTGAATAATCCTGCAAGTAACTGCGGATTTGCAATGCCAAACCCCATACGCAATCCCGCTAGCGAATATCCCTTCGATAGTGTTCGCAGAATAATTACATTTTCAAATTCTTGCACAAGGGGTAAAGCCGAGTACTCGGCAAAGTCGGTATACGCTTCGTCAATCACTAATATTCCTGAAAGTTGTTCTGCTAATATGCGCAAATCTGCCAATGGAACCAAATGACCCGAAGGACTATTTGGTGACGCTATAAATGTCACTGCACCCTTAGCCTGCACAAGTTCATCAATCGGTAACTGAAAATCTGCGGGATAGTTAATTTCCACAACCTCTGCAGGTTGCATCGCGGCTAATGTGCGATACAAAACATACGTAGGTATCGGATAAACAACTTTGCGATCGCTTCCCTCAGCACTCGCCCGTACAATGACATTGAGCAACTCATCGCTACCATTGCCCACAATTACCCACTCCGCAGGTACACCCAAAGCCTCACTGACAGCACAACAGAAATCTTTCGCAAATGGGTCGGGGTAGCGGCGCAACCACTCACTATCTAGATTGCGTAGTACTTCGATTGCTTGCGGCGAAGGTGGATAAGGATTTTCATTAGTGTTAAGCTTGACGATCGACGTTCCTGGTTTAGGCTGTTCCCCAGGAATGTAACCTGTCATTGCATCAACAGCAGCACGAAAGAAACTCATAGATGATATCAACTTTGATTGAATAGCCAGACCGCGAGTAATAGGTAATTGGTAATTGGAAGAAAGAAGACTATTACCTATTACCTATTACCTCATTCTGCGTTCCTACTTCTGCAATAGTATTTTCTGCACGACTGAAGAATCTGAAATACATTGACGTGCAAAATTCTTTAATTGGAAATAGTAAATAAGTCAACGGATTAACTGTAACGATAATGTTACGGACATCGCGCTTTACTAAAGAAATAATTTGTCGCGCGACGCGATCGCCTGACATGATTCCAATCGGATTTAAATTACTCTTAAATGGTCCTAAAATCAGTTTTCTGACTACACACGGTGCATCTAAGCGGCGTAAGGTCACTAAATCGCCCAGAGCACGTTTAGAAAGTTCATACAAAGGGCTAAACGCTGGGCTAACTTCGGCTTCAGACGTATTCACCCACACTTCTTTCAATGCAATGTCTTCATTGGTGCGGATAGTCGTAAAAAACAATTCCATCAGCCGCCAACTCGAAAAAGTATTCACTTCATAAGATTTAGAAATGGCTTCAGGAGTTCTTTCGCCGCGAACGTTAATACCGTGATTTAGAACAAGAATATCGATTTTCTTTAAGAAGTCTGCAAGTTCCGCTTCTTGTCCTGTTTTCCAGGTAATGGTTTCTATAGCGAAAGGTTCATCGTTAATTGTCAAAGTAATCGGTTCAGATTGCGAACTCAGGGCAAATACCTTCGCGCCTGCTTGATGCAAATGAAGTAACAAAGCTTTCCCTAAAGTTCCCGAGGCGCCGGTGACTGCAATTTTCTTGCCTTTGAGCGCGAGTGCTGTACCCATTAACTTATCCACCAAAGTGAAAGTACCACAATAATAAGCTTGGTCATCATCAAAGTGATGTCGCCAGTGATAAGGACGATTCACGAACCAAGTTGCAGGAGGCGATAAAAAACGTCCAGGTTTATGCGTGACGTCGGTGACTTCTCGCGCCCATTCACTACCACTACCACGCGCTATACAGCTAACTAGAAATCCTAATGTATAAATCGCTCCTGCCAAAGCTGCCCATTGATACGCAGGCATCCATACGAAGCATACCCACCACAATGCTAGAGTGAGTGTTAACATCACAAGGCATTCAGGAAAATCATTGCGCCACTGTGCCTGACGATAAACCATCGCATTCGCAAACGTCAAATCCCGCCGAAAAACACGATGATGCCATACGTGCTGTCGGTACAATGCTGGCACGCGGTGCGATAGTACGTGATACAGATCTCGTACGATTTCTGCCCAGAGAATCGAACCTACTCCCCAACCAATCGCTGTTACCCAATACACCATAAATTTATTGCGCTAACACTCAACTAATAATCTTTGCCGCCTTCTTGGGCAAAAGTAGCACTATCATTCATTATCTTAGAGTGCAGCTTACTTTCGCTGTCTAGAATTTACGTGCCAAGTGCGATCGCCTGCTCGACATCAGTTTAACGCGTCTGGATCGACACCTAATTCACGTAATTTAGCTGCCAAAAAGTCAGCACGTTGTCGCTCTTGTTCGGCACGTTGTCGCTCTTGTTCAGCACGCTGTCGCTCTTGTTCAGCACGCTGTCGCTCTTGTTCAGCTTGTTCAGCACTCCACAACAGCAGATTACCTTCTACATCCCACCAGCGGAGCCAATTGGTTGTCTGGCGCAGTCGCTCGCCGTACCAAATTCCTAAAAATAACTCTAATTGCGGAATCCAATAGCGTCCATTAGCATCAGGTCGATGTAAAACGTACTTGTCTTCTTCTAGATATCGTACCTCTAAACTTCGTTCGTACGGGTCATAAGTGACATAAGTAGGTACTTGCAGAACCTGTTCGTAGAAATAAAGCTTGCCATAGGGCGGTGTTGAGCGGATCGATAACTCACCGCCTTCCTCTTGCGAGAGGAACTCCATGACAACAGCTACTGCATCGCCTTCGAGATGGGGCGTATAGCTGTGACGAATGATTTCTGGCGGGACAGGTTGAACGTGAGGCACGTAAAACCAATCAGGCGCTTTAACGACAATTTTTTTATTGACCGTAGCAACTAAGCCAAAATTTGAGCCGATGAGCATATCCGGTTGGATATATCCTGCGGCTCCTAACGCGTCTGTAAGTGCCGCAGCAAGCAATGGTTGTTGAATATTCTCCACAGGATCGTCAGGTAACACAAAGTCATCTGGAAGAGGCTCCCAGGTGATTGTGAGTTCTTTTGTTGGCTTTTGCAGAATCATATGATGACTCTAAAACAACAAACATTTGCGTGTAAATCGTAGCTAAATTTCAGAGTATTGAATGTTGAATCGCAAATACTTTGGGCATTGGATAATTAAAGATGTTCGTCAGCGAGCAATTACCAACCTTCACGCTCATTAACAATGCCGCAGCAAACCTTTAGTTACTTTGCATTAGTTTTGGCAGCAGGTGCATCAAGCCGAATGGGGACTTGTAAAGCTAGCTTACCATGGCGAAATGGTAAAAGTTTGTTGTCGTATCAAGTTGAGCAATTATCTCTTGCCAAAATCGTACCTATTGTTGTATTAGGGTTGCATAATTTCCAACAAACGCAAGTTCCAGAAGGAACTATCGTAGCAATTAATCATTATCCCAGTGCTGGAAAAGTCAGTTCGATTTTGACAGGATTAAAGCACGTACCACAATTTGATTGTTTGTTGATTTCAGCTGTCGATCAACCTAGAAGTAGCTGGATCTATCAACAATTACTGAAAACACACCTGTCTTCTTCTGAAGTCCCTATTACTGCACCCAGCTATCAGGGGAAATTGGGGCATCCACTATTATTTTCGGCGTCAGTGCGATCGCATCTAGAAAATATAAGTGAAGCCAATTTAGGTCTACGTCAAGTCGTCCAAACGTTTTATCCGCAAATTCAGCGCGTCAACTTTGACACTTCAGAAATTTTGCTCGATCTCAACACGCCAGAAGCTTATCAAGCTGCATTACAAATGCAAGCTTAGGCTGCACCTAATTGCAGTGCGTAGAGATTGGCATAAACTCCACCTTGCGCCATTAACTCAGCGTGCGTACCGCCTTCAATTATTTGTCCTTGTTGAATGACTAACACTTGATCCGCTTTGGTAACCGTGCTGAGACGATGAGCAATAACAAAGCTGGTACGTTTTGTCAGCAGACGATCGATTGCCTCTTGAACTAAAGCTTCAGTACGCGTGTCAATGCTGCTTGTCGCTTCATCTAAAATCAAAATACGCGGGTCGACTAAAACAGCACGTGCAATACTTATTAATTGTCGCTGTCCTTTGCTGAGGTTTGCGCCTCTTGCCCCTAACAGCGTTGAGTATCCTTGCGGCAAACTGGTAATAAATTCATGAACGTTAGCAACTTGCGCAGCAGCTTCGATTTCAGCTTGGGTAGCATCAGGACGACCAAAAGCAATATTTTCGGCAACTGTGCCACTAAATAGGATATTGTCTTGCAAAACGAATCCAATTTGTTTCCGTAAGCTTGCCTGCGTTACTTTACGGATATCGATGCCATCAATTTTGACGGCTCCACTCGTCACATCATAGTACCGCAGAATTAAGTTAATAATGGTACTTTTTCCTGCTCCTGTAGGTCCAACTAATGCGATCGTTTGTCCTGGTTTTGCACGCAGATTGACGTCTTTAAGAACAAGCTGATTCGGATTGTAACCAAAGGAAACTCGCTCGAAGGTCACCTCCCCCTGAATTGGTGGCATTGCGATCGCATCGGGGGCGTCCTTGAGTTGAGCTGGTTCGTCGAGCAATAAGAAAATGCGCTCGACTGCGGCTAACGCTGATTGGGCTTGCGTATAAAACTGACTCAAAATTTGAATCGGGCGGAAAAACTGCTGTACGTAAAGCAAAAATGCAGTTACAGTTCCGACTGTCGCTGCTCCTGTCACCGCCAAATAGCCACCATAAGCGAGAACTCCGGCTGTGGCTAGTGTATTCAAAAAGTCAATTGACGGCAAAAAAGCAGCGGTAATTGCCACTGCGTCAACGTTGGCATCGCGGTTTGCCGCATTCAAGGCTTTAAATTCTGTAATATTTAGCTGTACGCGATTAAAGGCTTGGGCTTCGCGCACGCTACTGATATCTTCCTCTATTTTGGTCGAAAGCTCGCCAATTGTCTGTCGCGTCACGCGAAATCGTTTCCTTGCCCAGCGCGAAAATAAGCCGGTAGTAACAAGCATCAGCGGGACAACTAAGTTACTCACTAAACCCAAGCGCAGGTTAATCAGGAACATCGCAATCACAATGCCTGCCAAGCTAAATAAGTTACCTAACATTTGGGCGATCGTTTGTCCAAACGCTTGATTCACAACACTCACGTCGTTGAGCAAGCGGCTCATTAAGTCGCCAGCTTCACTTTGATCGAAGAAACTAATCGGTAAGGTTTGAACTTTTGTAAAAATATCTTGACGCAATCGTGCAAGTAGGCGTTGAACGATCCAGCCCACACGGATAATTTGGGCACGAATTGCCATGATTCCGCCCACGTAGACGCCTACAAGTAGTACAAGCATTAAAAGTAAGCCTTGTAAGTTACCTTGGGCAATCAAATTATCAATTGACCAACCCACTAAAAAAGGACCGATTGATTGCGAAGCTGCGCCAATAGCAACTAAGCTGAGGGCAATAGGAACTTCTTTTCGATAGGGTTGCAGATACCCAAGAAAACGTCGTAGTGTCGGTAACTGTTTACTCGCTTTCTGCTCCGGTGCAACAAGCGAACCAGGGCTTCTCATGCCGATTGTTTATTCTGAGGTTATGCCGTAGCCATAAGGCAACTTTGTGAATCTTAATTCATGCAACTTCAGAAGGGCAACTACTGCAAATAATTACAGTGGGGGTCACGCGTCGAAGTTAAAAATGATGTAATGCTTCTCAGCCTCTTTGATGAATGGCTGAGCCGTCGCGCGCCCAAACAGGTCTTCAGGCGAGCGCTCGCATACGTGTCATCGTGCCGCTTTACCTATTGTGGTAATTGTGTCGGAGTTGAAGTTGGTGTTGGTATTGTGGGTACGACGACAGGCTCAGGATTTAAAATTTTCTCCCAGGCAGTAATTTGCTGTTGCGCAGCACGATAAGCATCGGTTCCAGGAGGAATTCTTCTAGCGATCGCAATTCCACCAGGAATATCATACTGACCCCGACTTAACGCTAGATTAAATAGCTGTTGACTCCATTGCGCGATCGCCGGATTGACCTCCGCACGTAGTGGGCTAGTTCGCGGGACGCGATTTGCCAGTCGGATTGCTTGTGCCAATGCTTCTGGCGTGCCTTGTAGTGCTGTGCGGCGTGCTTCTTGCCAGTTTTGGCGCGCGCGGATTTGTCCTTGCCAATCGTTGATTGCCGCTTGGGCTTCTCCGGAAAGTGCCCTTCCTGGAGCGATTCTTTGCGCTGTTGCGATCGCTGCCGGAAGATTGCCACTACTAGCAAGAAATCTTGCTTCATCAAGAATAGGCTGGTCTTGCGTTCGCTGAATTCGGCTTGTCCAATTGCGAATTCGACTTTGCGCTTCGCGATACAACGCACGTCCGCTACGAATTTGACTTGCCTCGTTAATTGCGGCTTGCAACGAAGCAATGTCGCCTCCGGCAGCTAAGTCTTCGGCACGGTTAAGTAGTGGTCTATCCTCAATCGTCTCGACTTGTCGCCGCCAGCGATTAATCTCGGTACGCGCTTGGGCAGCACGCGGATTTGTATCCGAAATCAATTGTGCTTCGGTGATTGCTGCAGTTAAATCTCCAATAGTACCGCCTTGGGCAAGTTGTCGCGCCCGATCGAGACGCGCTACAGCTTCAATTTCTAGCTGCCACTGCGCGATTAATTCTTGCGCTCTACTATAAAGTGGTCGATCGATAGCAATTTTTTGGGCAGTGGCGATCGCCGTTTCTATATCTGGAATTTCTCCCATCCAAGCACTTTGCTGTGCTGATGCTAACGTAGTAAAGTCTTGGGCTTCTGCACGTAAGCCTGTACTTGCCGGAATGCGATTGGCAATCTCAATTGCTGTATTAGCATCGCGTCTATCCAAGGCTGCTTGCGCGAGAGCCATCATCTGCCGTCCCAAGTCCGGAATCAGCGATCGCGCTTCTTGGTACATATAGCTATTGACGCCGATTGATTCCGCAATTTTAATGGCTTCTACTAAGTTGTCTGCACCGCCTCTTTTTGCCAAACTTTCAGCTTTTGCTAACTTGCTGGCATCTTCGCGGGCAATTTCAATTTTTTGATTGAGTTCTGCGTATTTTGTTGTTGCCCAATATTCGTTACCAACACTTAATAACCGCACCGTTTCCATAAATGCTTGATGCCAATGGCGGGCGCGTAAGTTGTCTTCTACTTCTGCATAAATAGCTTCTGCTTTCGACCAAATCGACCGCCAGTTGGCAATTGTACTTGCTACGTTTTGATACGCAGGTACGTCTCTAGGAATTTGCTGTGCTGTGGCGATCGCTTGTTCTAATCTTCCTGCTTGAAAGTCTTGCTCGGCTAAAGCTAAAATGTCTAGCGACCACTGTTCGAGTAAACGATTGATTTCTGGGCGCAGTGGGTGATCGTCGGGCAAGGCTTCAACAAGCGCGATCGCCTGTAATAAGTCTTTTACTGTTTGCTTATTGGCGGCTACCTGCGCGCAATGCAGACGTACCGAGGCTGAAGCTAAAGGCCAAAAAATGGCAGGACAATTTGGTGCTGCTGGTGACTTTAGTAGCATCGCTAGCGCAATAAGACTCGCTCCACTTGTGATCGAGCCTCCTAATCCTACCCAAAAAACCCAATTTTTCGACCATCCTTGTACTTTTCGCTTCGGCGATAATCTTTTAGGGGCTTTTGGTTGCGGTCCTGGAGTGTTGCCACCTTCATTCAATCTATGCTTTCCTACTCCAGAAGCACCAATTTTCGCAACGGAAGGTAAAGACTGGCTACTATCTTCGCAGCTAGAAGCTTTGCCAACAGACCAATCATCGGGAATACCTTGCTCTCTCATTGCTTATACCCAAATGTCTTTACCTGGCTTTGATTCTGTTTATAACCAGTCTTGTTTGTCAACCCAGTTTATGTGTAAAGACGTGTATTTTAGCACGAAATACGCTTCCAAAATATTCAAGCATCCACAAGCTTTTTAAGACTAACTCATAATTAATTCTTCTTTCCTACACCCTTGCACCTCTGTCTCATTTAGCTGAAGCTTCAGACTGCAGATCGGCAATTAACTGGCTCAACTCAGTGCTACTTGCTTGGTAAACTGTCCCGCAAAAATGACACGTTGCTTCAGCGCCGTCGTCTTTTTCAATCATGTCTTGTAGTTCGGCTTCACCGAGCATTTTTAATGCTCCAAGCATCCGCTCAAATGTACAACCACAATGAAAACGTACCAACTGCGTTTCTGGCAAAATCTCTAAACCCATATCTCCGAGTAGTTCCCCAAAGATTTCAGGTAATGTTTTTCCAGCCTGCAATAGCGGTGTAAATCCTGACAAGGCGGCGACGCGAGATTCTAGGGTCTGGATGAGTGCTTCGTCCCGTGCAGCTTTTGGTAAAACTTGGATCAGCAACCCGCCTGCGGCTTGTACTCCTTCACTTCCCACAAATACGCCGAGAACTAATGCTGATGGCGTTTGTTCAGAGGTTACCAGGTAGTGAGTAATGTCGTCACCGATTTCCCCAGAAACTAGCTCTACAGTACTCGTGTAAGGATATCCATAGCCAACATCACGCACAACATATAAGTAGCCGTCGTTTCCAACTGCACCCCCTACATCTAGTTTTCCTCTAGGATTGGGAGGTAGTTCTACAGTAGGGTTATCCACATAACCGCGTACAGTACCATCTAACCCAGCATCAACAAGAATTCCATCAAGCGGACCATTGCCTTTAATTCGAATGTTGACTCGCGATTCGGCACGTTTCATATTTGATGCTAGAAGCAGTCCTGCTGACATCGTACGTCCCAAAGCTGCCGTGGCTACGTACGAAAGCTGATGCCTCTGTCTTGCTTCCTCGGTGAGGCGAGTGGTAATGACGCCCACCGCCCGAATTCCTCCCTCAGCTGCTGTGGCACGAATTAACTGATCTGCCATGTCCCTTACATTTCTTTACATATCCTTTTTTATTCTAAGGTGGAGATAAAGCAAACGACTGAGAAAATTAGAGCAATGATAGTTAACTCGATCGCATAGTAGCCACTAGTAACTATTCACTCACCCCTCATGCATAAGTTCAGTCATACTAAAAATAAATTGATTAGGCGATCGCAACGATTATCATGCTAGGTACTTTTCAACAAAGCCAACTGCGAATAGAAATAGAAGCGTCAGCAGCCGCAATTCGCGACAGTATACTGCGTCCAGAACAGCTACAAAAATGGCTGTGGTTCCAACGCCTAGCGCCAGGAATGCCCGAACAACTACACTCAGGATTTACTTTCACAAGTTGGACAGGACCAATTGCCATTCGCCATCAAGTAGAAGTCGCAACACCTGTTTGCGTGCGCTTTTTACTAAGTCAAGGCATTGATGGATATCACGAATGGTACTGGGGCGAAGGCTGGGTACAATCCTCTTTGGCTGGCATCTCAGTTTTACCCCTCAACTTGGCACAAACGATAAGTCTACTCAGTCTCCGTCAGTTTCTAGCAACGAAATCAGCTTAGCCTTGCATTTGGCTTTTCTTCAGACATAGCATATTGACTGCCCTTCTGACGCACTTGCTATGTCAAGTCACTTTAATCGTGTAGCTTTTTAAAAATAAAAATATTGTATTAAAAAATAATAATAGATATAAAATTCTTATAAATATAAGTCAATTTTTCCCCAGCTTAATATTTAAAAACAATACTAAAAAACAACTAAAAGCCACACTAGAAACCGAATTTGCCTATTATAGGCTTTTTATCTGTATCAAAGTATAAAGTATGTACGCTCAGAAAACTGTACTTCATGATACTAGATGATTAAAATGTGTAGCAAAATCAACAAAAAATTTTCCGCAAAAGCGGTTGCTTTCAGTGAAGTTATTGGTAAGCTGAATAATCAATAATTCAACTATGCCTAAAGCAAACTATGCAGGTATGATAGTCTGCAATAGTAAAAGTGTATTATTTGGGAATAACTTACTCCTAGCGAGGAAAAAGCACTGTCAAAAATCACTTTACAAAATTCTGTATACCATCTCTTATCAAGTTTTAAGAAGCTCGTGCAGAAACTATGCAAATATTAGCGATCGCTTTAATATAGTTGCTATTTCTTAGTTAAACTATTTATTTTGAACTTTTATGTCGCTCAGTCGCCCTAAAATTAATAGTTACATACAATGAGTCAAAGGAGGAGATGCTTACTGATAAAGCTTTTTCTGAGTGGATATTAGAGCTATTTGATTATATTAATTGCTAATATTTACACCTTAATTTCTGATACAAGATGCAAATTTCAGCAATTAATCGACTGTGAATTTATTGATAAAATTTTGTCTTAGCGTACGACAGTATACTTTGCTTGAGTAGCCCTGACTTTAATCGGAGGGCATCTATGATTCGTGCTTTTTCAAATTTATCTTGTAAACAATTGTGCGATCTACTTTTCTACTTTAGGCAATTGAGTTGACATAAAGCAGAAAAACTTATCTCTTCTCTTGATTTTATTGTAAGAAGCAAATGAACAACTGTTCGTCAGTAACATAACTAAGAATTTTTAAATTAAGGTTCTTGGCTATCGTAGCTGCACTACAGCCAGTAATAACTTATTTTAATTTGGAGTTTTTAATGAATGAAAATAGTGCATAAACAGCTAAATACACAATGCGCTCTATATAAAGTTAAGCAACTAATGAACCAGGTAAAATTAAGGAGAATAAATTGTGATGAATCAGCCAAGCCATCCTATCATGAAAAGTAAGGAAGCGATCGCACAAGAAGAAGTCGCAAAAATTCTTGATGCAATCCTTGCTGGAAAGTACTCTTGGGCGTGTGTATTATTTCTACATCTTTATGGTTACGAACCTTTAGATTACATTCCATACAATACTTACAATCGACTAATAAAACAAAACCGTAAAATAGTCAGCTCGAGTTGCCAGAAAATTGATAAATGTAATTAAAAATCTACTAGCAGTCTTGCCTTACGTAGCAAAAATGTTAAAACTGTTTCTTCTCTGGAGATAATATCTGCGATAGCTTCCATTCCTGGTTGAATAGGATAAGATTGCTCGCCCCGAACAAAGTAAGGTCTTTCTGGCTGGATTGTCACTTCGTAATACGGCGCAGCAGTAACACCATTATTTTCAGAGACAATCACATCAGGTGCGATCGCCCGTACAACACCGCGCAGCGTGCCGTAGTCTGGATAAGGATAAGCAGAAAAGCGCAACTGCACTTTACCTTCATTACAGTTTAAAATCTGTGCTTGTTCGCAGATGCTTACTTTAGCAATGTCTTCGGCTGCCACTCTTGCTTTAATGACAATTGGTGCGTCACTCGGAGCAATTTGGGCAATAGCATCTCCTAAGCTTACCACTTGACCGGGATTGCGTAAATTCAACTTTAGGATAGTACCCGCAACAGGTGCTATGATAATGGTTCTACCAAGTTCAATCCCTAATTGTCTCAGTTCTTCCTCGTCGCGTTCGAGTTGATTTTGGATTTCGACTTGGCGTTGCAATAGTTGTTCCCGTTCTTTGTTTAATGTCGCCAAAGTTGCCAAACCTCTAGCACGTTCTTGGGCAATGCGTTCGTTTGCAATTGTTACAGAAGCATTACTAGGATTGAGTGCAGCTTTAGCACGCGATAATCTTGCCAGGGCAACTTTAAAAGCTTGTTCTTTCTCCTTGACTTGTAGCGTAGCGATCGCACCAGTGTTTGCTAGTTGCTGATACCGCTTCATTTCCTCACTAGCCAATTCCACCGCAGCTTCGGCTTCTTGTACTTCCGCTTGCGATACGACTAGTTGATCTTTATAACCTCGTTGATTAAGACTCAAGTCAGCTTGAGCAGCGGCAATATTACGGCTGATTAAATTACTCTCCGAGTTTTGCTGAGCATCAAGGGCTTTAATTTGGGCAGCAATGCGCTCAAGTTGTCGTTGGTTTTGCTGAATATTAGTTTGGAGTTGGCGTCTTTGAGTTTGCAAGCGAGAACTATCTAGCGTGGCGATCGCATCTCCCCGTCTTACTTCCTGATTTTCTTTAATTAAAATATTCTTGTCAGTGCCGTTGGTAGTGCTGGTAGCGGTAGAGGTACAAGAAGTCGTGTAATAGGTGGATCTGGTTCTGGTGTAGTTATCATAGTTGCCGATTTTCTGACTCAGGTGATGCCGCAGATCCAGTAAATTTGGTTCGGAATAAGTTAATCGCAAACAGGATAAAAGTTTGAATTTTATTCAAGCTCAAAAAACTTTACATCTAGATTTATAAAGCAATGAAACTCTACTAAGTAAGTGAGTAAGAATAAATATAACTTAAGTCCTGGTAACTGCTAATTTGTCAAGCAGTATCTATTACCTATTACCTAACAAATGTTAAGTGTGATATTTAATTATGCCCACCTACATATTTAAGAATAAGTAAACACTTATACAGGAAACAAACCCTGTATTTTCTTCTTTTAAGAATAAGTAAACACTTATACAGGAAACAAACCCTGTATTTTCTTCTGATGTTTTCTATAATACATTTTTCAAGAAAGATTCAAGTAGTTTTAACAATGTATATCGACTAAGATTTATTGCATTAATAATACTGAATATATAGATAAATGGCGTATATTTTAATACCCATTGAATGGAAAACAAGAATATGGTAACTAATTAAATCAGCTTACTTTTTACTGAAATCTCTACTGATGAAGAAAGCTTGTTTGGAGGAAAACAGCGAAATCGTTCTTTGCTGCCAAAAGGCGGTAGTAAAAACTTTACCATTACCTTTGATTTCTTCCCTATCTTAGGTACAGGTAGCGGTAGTGCCATCAGTGGTAAGTCCGGTGATGCAATTGGTAGAACTGCCGTAGTATTTATCTTCTAGTAAGTAGAATCACGCCTAAACGCCAGAGTACACCTTGCTAATGTCCTGAGATTTGAGAACACAACTAATTACACCAGAACTTCACCTTTAGGATACCGCTATGTTGCCATTAGCGGTTGAGCAGAGAATAAAACCTGCTATTTTTCCTTTTTATCCCTTGCAAACAAAGTCCGAAATGAAATACCAAGTTGTTCGACAGCATAGTGAAGAAGACTGTGGCGCGGCTTGTATTGCCACTATTGCCCGACATTATGAGCGAACTTTTGCTATTAACCGTATCCGAGAGGCTGTAGGTACTGGGCAACTGGGAACAACGTTATTGGGACTAAGACAGGGGGCAGAAGCACTCGGTTTCAACGCACGTTCTGTCAGGGCATCAGCTGAGATCTTAGACCAAATGCAGGAAGCGCCATTACCCGCGATTATTCACTGGCAAGGCAATCACTGGGTTGTTTTATACGGACAACGAGGTAGGAAATACATCGTTGCCGATCCTGCGACAGAAATTCGTTATCTCTCCAAAAAAGAGTTGATGGAAGGCTGGAAAAATTATGTCATGCTTTTGCTAGAACCAGACCCTATCCGTTTCTACGCCCAAAGCAACGATAAGGTCAGCCATTTTGGACGCTTTTTCAAGCGCCTCTGGACATATAAAACTGTAATCTTGCAGGCTTTGCTCTGCGCTATGGTTATTGGTTTATTGTCGTTAGCGTTTCCTTTCTTAATTCAAATTCTTACCGATGACGTGTTAGTACGAGGCGACACTAGGTTGCTTGCTGCTGTAGCCTTAACAGTTGTCGCCATGAACATCGTCAACAGCATTCTCAAACTAGTTCAATATAACCTTGTTGCTCACTTTGCCCAACGACTGCAGTTAGGACTGATTCTAGAATTTGGGCGACAAATTTTGCGATTGCCACTAACTTACTATGAATCTCGTCGTAGTGGCGAAATTGTCAGTCGCTTAGAAGATATTCAAGAAATTAATCAGTTAGTCTCTCAAGTTGTTGTCAGTTTACCAAGTCAGTTTTTTATTGCGGTCATTTCTTTTAGCTTCATGCTTTTTTATAGCGGGAGGCTGACGCTACTTGCGATTTTTATCGCCGTCTTCATGACTTTATCTACAGCTGTATTCTTACCAACACTACAGCAAAAAGTCCGTAGTGTCCTCGTTTTAGATGCTGAGAACCAAGGTATTTTAGTCGAAACTTTCAAAGGTGCATTAACCCTCAAAACGACAACTGCAGCCCCTCAATTTTGGGAAGAATTTCAAAGTCGCTTTGGTCGCTCTGCAAATCAAACTTTCCGCACGATTCAAATTGGTATTATTAACAATACATTTTCTGGGCTAGTCTATGGCATTGGCAGCGTCACCTTACTCTGGTTTGGCAGTACCCTTGTCATTAGCCAGCAGTTGAGTATTGGTCAACTACTTGCTTTTAATGCCATGAATGCTAATTTTCTAGCTTTCATTAGCACTGTCATCGATTTCGTCGACGAATATACCCGCGTGCAAACCGCTACCCAGCGTTTAACTGAAGTTATTGACGCTACGTCAGAAAACCAAGGCGATCGCAAAAAGTCTTTCGATCCGATAATTCGCGATAATGCAGACATCATCTGCACAAATTTAAACTTCCACTATCCAGGTCGAGTTGAATTACTTGAGGATTTTTCGCTGACAATTCCTGGCGGTCAAGTTGTTGCCTTAATTGGAAAATCAGGCTGCGGCAAAAGTACCTTGGTAAAAATCATTGCCGGTCTATATTCACTGCAATCTGGTAATATCCGCATTGGTATCTACAACCTGCAGGACTTAGCTTTAGATTCTTTACGACAACAAGTTGTGCTCGTTCCGCAAGAGGCTCATTTTTGGAGTCGCTCAATTGTAGAAAACTTCCGCCTAGGTTCTCCCGCAGTTAAATTTGAGCAAATTGTGAAAGCCTGCCAAATGACAGAAGCTGATGATTTTATTAGTAAACTTCCTGATAAGTATCATACTATTCTCGGCGAATTTGGGGCTAATATTTCCGGCGGACAACGCCAACGTTTAGCCATAGCCAGGGCAATTGTTAATGACCCACCAATACTAATTTTAGATGAGTCAACTGCCGGACTAGACCCAGTAAGTGAAGCTCAAGTTTTAGACCGCCTTTTATCTTATCGTCAAGGTAAGACGACAATTTTAATCAGCCACCGTCCGCGAGTCATCAATCGAGCCGATTGGATTATACTACTAGAGCAAGGTAAACTAAAACTTCAAGGTTCAATAGAAGATCTCCAATCATTACCAGGAGAACATTTAGAATTCATCACTCCTTAAAAACACAAAACAGTGGTGACTTGCGTCCCCGCATCCCTATGTCTCCCCTGCTCTTTGAACAATAAGTTTTTAAGTTCTTATATCATTGGCTTAACTACCAATACTGAACAATTTGCACTCTCGACAACTTGACTACTAACTGAGCCTTGAATGATGCGCTTCACACCTTGTAAACCGCGACTACCAATCGCAATTAAATCAGCTTGGTAGATATTCGCAATCCGCACAATTTCCTCTGCCGGATCGCCGCTGACAATTTCTACCTGACTTTCTCTGGGTAACTTATCGCGATAAGCTGCGAGCTGCTTTTCTATGTTTCGGTAAGGAACTTCTGCTGCATAGGCGTGAGGTAGATCGGCAACCATGTCGAGATCGGATATCGGTGGCGGAATCACGTGACAAAGGATAATTTGGCTATCAGGTGGCAGTTGGAGTTCTTGTACAGTTTGAATAACATGTTCTGACAGGTCTGAACCATCAACAGCGACCACAATTGTTTTTAACACAAGCTCTTCTCCTTTGTGCTGCACTGAGGCTAAGACTTTGGCTGCTCCCCATCATTTATTCCCCAAGGATCGCCTTTAGGCTGCGTCCTTAAGCGTACCGATGCAGCATGAGATGGCAATCCTTCAGCTTTTGCGAGAACTTCGATTGCTCCTGCAACTTTTTGGAGGGCGATCGGTGAATACTGAATGAGACTGGAGTGTTTTAGAAAAGTCTCTACACCCAACGCTGACGCATAACGTGCGGCTCCCGAAGTAGGTAGCGTGTGGTTTGGTCCTGCTAAGTAGTCTCCCACAGCTTCTGGTGTTGAAGAACCTAAGAAAATCGCCCCAGCATGACGAATTTTTTCGAGCAACTCCCAAGGTTCTGCGACTTCGAGTTCCAAATGTTCTGGCGCAAACTCATTTGAAAGTTCGGCAGCTTGCGCTAGCGAATCGACAATCACAATCAAGCCATAATGCGCGATCGCTTTTTCGGTTAAAGTTCGGCGCGGATGATTTTCGAGTTGTCGCTCAACCTCAGCTTGTACTTTCTTGGCTAACTCCGCATCCGTCGTTAACAAAATTGCCGCCGCCATCGGATCGTGTTCGGCTTGTGCTAATAAATCAGCGGCGACATAAGTCGCGTTCGCAGTTTCATCGGCAATGACAAGCACTTCGGAAGGTCCTGCGAGCGAGTCAATACCAACAGTTCCATAAACAAGTTTCTTTGCCAAGGTAACATAGATATTGCCCGGTCCTGTAATTATGTTTACCTTGGGAATCGTTTCCGTACCATAGGCTAATGCCGCAATTGCCTGCGCTCCGCCTACACGATAAATTTCTTCTATCCCAGCTTCCTGCGCTGCTACCAATACTGCTGGAGTAATTGATTTCCCTACACCTGGAGGTGTCACCATAATCCGCCGTGGGACTCCTGCGACTTTTGCCGGAATCGCATTCATCAGCACAGTGCTTGGGTAGGCGGCTCTGCCACCAGGCACATATAGCCCTGCTCTGTCTACAGGCGTGTAGCGTTTGCCTAAGACCACATCATCGTCGCCAAAGTGAACCCACGATTTGGGGACTCTTTGGCGGTGAAAAGCTTCAATTTGACGGCAGGCGAGCCGAATCGCATCGAGCAGTTCTTTCGACACTTGCTGGTAAGCCGCATCTAATTCTGAACCGCTAACGCGTAGCTCTTCTTGTTTGAGGTTTTGGTGGTCAAATTCTGCTGTGTAGTGCAGTAAGGCTCGGTCGCCTTGGCGCTTCACTGCTTGAAGCACTTCCCGCACTGTCGCTTCTTTGTGAACCACTTGGTCATCGTGAGTGCGATCGCAGATGCGTTGTAGCTCTGCTCGTACCTCGGCTTGCTGAGTAATTATTCGCAGCATGAAGTTCGGACTGTGGCTTTCTAGGAATTACCAAATCGAGTACAATTTCTTTTTTATCGCTTAACCCTAACCAGAAGGCAAAGCTAAGCTATACTCGTTTCTCTAGCTTAACCTGGATTTTCCGGATAATCGCAATATTGCTAAATTGAATGCTATATTAGTACATCTAGGATTTTGTCATTATAACTTTATTGTTTTCCTGGGTTTAACTGTGGCGAATACAAAATCTGCTATCAAGCGTATCAAAATTGCAGAACGAAACCGACTCCGTAACAAAGCTTACAAATCGGCAGTCAAAACTTTGATGAAAAAATACTTGACCGCTGTAGATACTTATGCTGCCAATCCTACTCCAGAAGCTAAGCAAGAAGTGCTTTCGCGTATGGCAGCAGCCTACAGTAAGATAGATAAAGCTGTAAAACGCGGCGTGCTGCATCCCAACAACGGTGCCCGCAAAAAATCGCGTTTAGTGAAACGATTGAGACAGTACGAACAAGCAGAAGCATCAGGGAACTAAGCAATAGGGAATAGTAGACAATATCTCTTCTGTTACCCCTAGCTCTAAAAATGCAACTCATAGACTCTCACGTTCATCTCAACTTTGATGTGTTTGAACCAGACTTGCCAGCGGTGCGCTCGCGCTGGCAAGAAGCTGGCGTGGTACATTTAGTTCACTCGTGCGTGGAACCAGCAGAATTTGCTAGTATTCAATTACTTGCGGCAAAAATTCCTGAGTTGAGTTTTGCGGTTGGTTTACATCCCCTTGATGCGGATAAGTGGAACGCAGAGACGGCCTCTCAGATTACTGCCTATGCTCGCTCAGATCGTCGAGTTGTAGCGATAGGAGAAATTGGGTTAGACTTCTATAAAGCGGAGAATCAAGCACGTCAAAAAGAAGTATTGGCGCGACAGCTAGCGATCGCAGACGAGTTAGACTTACCTGTGATTATTCACTGCCGCGACGCAGCAAACATTATGCGCGATATTTTACAAGATTTTAGACAACAGGGTCGTCGAATCAAAGGAGTTATGCATTGCTGGACGGGAAATCCAGAAGAAACACAATGGTTTCTTGATTTAGGGTTTTATGTGAGTTTCAGTGGTATAGTCACATTTAAAAATGCTAAGCAAATTCAAGAGTCCGCAAAAATGGTCTGGAGCGATCGCCTGTTAATCGAAACTGACTGTCCGTTTTTATCTCCGGTTCCAAAAAGAAGTCAAAAGCGCAATGAACCAGCGTTTGTCCGGTATGTAGCCGAAGCTGTAGCAAATTTACGTGGCGTGACCTTAGAAGATATTGCTACGCAAACAACAGCAAACGCTTGCAAGCTGTTTGGGCTTTCGATATAAACTTCAATCTAGCTAGCAGCTAAACCTAGCACATTTCAGTTGAGGTTGGCAAAAGCTGTCAGAAAAACGCCATAATATTTAATGAAGTAAATATGAAACTATTTTTCAGGCAGTTGCTTATCATTCACCCTTTTCGGCACTCGACTACCTTGGCGATCGCCAACCATCTTAAGATAGAGCTAACTGAAGTTATACGTAATTGCTGTTAAGGCTTTGCAGTGCTATTGCTGCGAAGTCTGCTTGTTTTCGACACATTACTCTTCAAAAGCATTCAGCAAACAAGGCAATTCATCTCTCCTGTGGAGAACGACCCACTTTCCTAAGAAAGGAGTGTCATGCGACAGACCAAAGCAAAATCCGCAAAACTTGATGCTTAAAAAGCAAAGAGTAGCGTTCGAGCTTAGATTAGAATATTCAAGCCTATTGATGTTGTAAGTGACTAGCCACCGAACGGAGAACTCAAGTTGTTATGGCAATATCAACCATGGCTCTAACCCAGAGCCTCCTGACTTTCAGAGCGATGCAGCTTTTCTATCAAGCCTAAGCTTATACCTTTTGTGTTTATTGTACAAACAATGCAATCAAAAAGGCACAATTTCTTCTACGACGCTTGTCCCTTAGCTGTTGAACGCAATAGCGAATGTATGAGAAGCGTTGCCCAAAACCGAGAAGTTTGACTCCATAAAGTTAAGTACGTATAAGAAGCATGACAAACGAAACCTATATAGAACCCACCTTCCTGTTACCTGACTTAATCGAAATTCAGCGTTCTAGCTTCCGTTGGTTTTTAGAAGACGGTCTCATTGAAGAACTTAATAGCTTTTCCCCAATTACAGATTACACAGGCAAACTAGAGTTACATTTTATTGGTCAAAACTACAAACTTAAAAGACCAAAATACGATGTAGATGAGGCGAAGCGCCGTGATAGTACCTACGCAGTACAAATGTACGTACCTACACGGTTGATTAACAAAGAAACAGGCGAGATCAAAGAGCAAGAAGTCTTTATCGGCGATCTCCCCTTAATGACAGATCGCGGTACTTTTATTATTAACGGTGCAGAACGCGTTATTGTCAATCAGATCGTCCGCTCGCCAGGAGTTTACTACAAATCCGAAGTCGATAAAAACGGTCGTCGTACCTACTCAGCGAGCTTGATCCCAAACCGAGGTGCGTGGCTCAAGTTTGAAACCGACCGGAATGATTTAGTGTGGGTACGCATTGACAAAACGCGCAAGCTATCCGCACAAGTGCTGCTGAAAGCACTCGGACTTTCAGATAATGAAATTTTTGATGCACTGCGCCACCCAGAGTATTTCCAAAAAACCATCGAAAAAGAAGGGCAGTTTTCCGAAGAAGAAGCCTTGATGGAGTTATACCGCAAGCTACGTCCTGGCGAACCACCTACTGTACTTGGCGGTCAACAGTTATTAGACTCGCGCTTTTTCGATCCCAAACGCTACGACCTTGGTCGTGTAGGACGCTACAAGCTCAACAAGAAACTTCGCTTGAGCATTCCTGAAACGACACGAGTTCTTACCCCTAACGATATTCTCGCAGCAGTTGACTATCTGATCAACTTGGAGTTTGACATTGGTACCACAGATGATATCGACCACTTGGGCAATCGTCGAGTCCGCAGCGTTGGCGAATTACTTCAGAACCAGGTACGCGTGGGTTTAAACCGCTTAGAGCGAATTATTCGCGAGCGCATGACTGTATCGGATGCCGAAGCTTTAACTCCTGCGTCTTTGGTTAACCCCAAACCGCTTGTTGCGGCAATTAAAGAATTCTTCGGTTCGAGCCAATTGAGCCAGTTTATGGATCAAACAAATCCGTTAGCTGAACTCACACACAAGCGCCGCTTGAGTGCATTAGGTCCTGGGGGATTAACGCGCGAACGTGCGGGATTCGCAGTGCGCGATATTCATCCTTCGCACTACGGACGAATCTGTCCAATTGAAACCCCAGAAGGTCCCAATGCTGGTTTGATTGGTTCTTTAGCAACCCACGCTCGTGTTAACCAATACGGTTTTTTAGAAACACCATTTCGAGCCGTAGAAAACGGACGCGTCCGGTTCGATCTATCGCCAGTGTACATGACAGCAGACGAAGAAGACGATTTGCGCGTTGCTCCAGGCGACACTCCCGTTGACGAAAACGGTTATATTTTGGGACCGCAAGTACCTGTCCGCTATCGTCAAGACTGGACAACGACGACACCAGAGCAAGTAGACTATGTTGCGGTATCGCCCGTGCAAATTGTGTCGGTGGCAACAAGTATGATTCCCTTTTTAGAGCACGATGACGCAAACCGCGCGCTCATGGGATCGAACATGCAACGGCAAGCAGTACCCCTGCTCAAACCAGAACGTCCTTTGGTGGGAACTGGTTTAGAAGCTCAAGCCGCACGCGATTCTGGGATGGTGATTGTCAGCCGTACAGATGGAGTGATTTCGTATGTTGACGCTAACCGCATTCGCGTTCGTCCTGACGGAAACGGAACCGAAATTGAGTATCAACTCTCAAAATATCAGCGCTCCAACCAAGATACGTGTTTAAACCAAAGACCTTTGGTGCACAAAGGCGATCGCGTCGTTGCGGGTCAAGTTATCGCAGATGGCTCAGCTACCGAAGGCGGTGAATTGGCACTCGGTCAAAATATCATGATTGCCTATATGCCGTGGGAAGGTTACAACTATGAAGATGCCATCTTAATCTCGGAACGACTCGTTCAAGAAGACATTTATACTTCAATTCATATTGAGAAGTATGAAATTGAAGCAAGACAAACCAAACTAGGGCCAGAAGAAATCACGCGAGAAATTCCCAATGTTGGTGAAGACGCACTCCGGCAACTTGACGAACAAGGGATCATCCGCATTGGCGCGTGGGTAGAAGCTGGAGACATTCTTGTTGGTAAAGTCACTCCCAAAGGCGAATCAGATCAACCTCCTGAAGAAAAATTATTGCGCGCCATCTTCGGCGAAAAAGCTCGCGATGTCCGCGATAACTCCTTAAGAGTACCGAATGGGGAAAAAGGTCGCGTTGTTGATGTACGGGTATTTACTCGCGAACAAGGTGATGAATTGCCACCAGGCGCAAACATGGTGGTGCGCGTCTATGTAGCGCAAAAGCGCAAGATTCAAGTCGGTGACAAAATGGCAGGACGTCATGGCAATAAAGGCATTATTTCGCGCATTTTACCAGTTGAAGATATGCCGTACCTAGAGGATGGCACCCCTGTAGACATTGTGCTCAATCCCTTGGGTGTACCTTCGCGGATGAACGTCGGTCAAGTATTTGAGTGCTTACTCGGTTGGGCAGGACACAATTTAGGCGTGCGATTCAAAGTCACGCCATTTGACGAAATGTACGGTGAAGAGTCATCGCGAACCGTCGTTCATGGCAAACTGAGCGAAGCAAGCAAGCAGACCGGTAAAGATTGGCTATTCGATCCGGAAGCCCCAGGTAAAATCAAGGTATTTGATGGTCGTACGGGAGAGCCATTCGATCGCCCAGTTACTGTGGGAATTGCTTATATACTGAAACTCGTACACCTCGTCGATGATAAGATTCACGCGCGGTCGACCGGACCGTACTCCTTGGTCACGCAGCAACCGCTGGGTGGTAAAGCACAACAAGGCGGTCAGCGCTTTGGCGAGATGGAAGTATGGGCATTAGAAGCCTTTGGTGCAGCATATACCTTGCAAGAATTGCTCACTGTTAAATCAGATGATATGCAAGGACGTAACGAAGCACTCAATTCGATTGTCAAAGGCAAAGCGATTCCGCGACCCGGGACGCCAGAGTCCTTCAAAGTGTTGATGCGCGAACTGCAATCGCTGGGGTTAGATATTGCTGTCCATAAAGTCGAAACGCAAGCAGACGGCAGTACTACAGATGTCGAAGTCGATTTGATGGCAGACACTGGCAATCGCCGTACGCCTTCGCGTCCTACTTACGAATCCTTAACGCGCGAGGCACTAGAAGACGATATGTAATTTAAGTCTAGGGGTGAGAGGCAAAGTGTATATCTGTTCTCACCCTAACCTCTCTCGCTCCCTAACCTCTTATATATCCCTATTCCCTTCCAATTTCCAACTCCTTTGATATGAGACACGCGCAAACAACGCAGTTTGACTATGTAAAGATTGGCTTAGCTTCGCCCGAACGTATTCGGCAGTGGGGAGAACGTACCTTGCCTAACGGTCAAGTCGTAGGAGAAGTTACCAAGCCAGAGACCATTAACTACCGGACACTCAAGCCAGAGATGGATGGGCTATTTTGCGAGCGCATCTTTGGTCCAGCAAAAGACTGGGAATGTCACTGCGGTAAATATAAACGAGTACGGCATCGTGGAATTGTCTGCGAGCGCTGTGGAGTAGAAGTTACAGAATCGCGCGTTCGCCGCCATCGCATGGGATACATCAAACTTGCTGCACCCGTTGCACATGTTTGGTATCTCAAAGGGATACCTAGCTATATCTCAATTCTGCTCGATATGCCCCTACGCGATGTCGAACAAATTGTGTACTTCAACGCTTACGTTGTTCTGTCTCCTGGTAATGCTGAAACGCTAACCTACAAACAACTGTTAACCGAAGACCAGTGGCTCGAAATCGAAGACCAAATTTACAGCGAGGATTCGCAGCTTACTGGTGTAGAAGTTGGTATTGGTGCGGAAGCATTAGCACGCTTGCTATCAGATATCAATTTAGAAACTGAAGCCGAAAAACTGCGCGAAGAAATCGCGAATGCCAAAGGACAAAAACGCGCCAAGCTGATTAAGCGACTGCGGGTAATTGATAACTTTATCGCCACTGGCTCTAAACCAGAGTGGATGGTCATGACAGTCATCCCAGTCATCCCTCCTGATTTGCGCCCGATGGTACAGCTTGATGGCGGTCGTTTTGCGACTTCTGACTTGAATGATCTCTATCGTCGCGTTATTAACCGCAATAACCGCTTGGCAAGATTGCAAGAAATTTTGGCTCCTGAAATTATCGTTCGCAACGAAAAGCGGATGTTGCAAGAAGCCGTCGATGCGTTAATTGACAACGGGCGTCGCGGTCGAACTGTGGTAGGTGCCAATAACCGACCGCTGAAATCGTTATCCGACATCATTGAAGGTAAACAGGGTCGCTTCCGGCAAAACTTATTGGGTAAAAGAGTTGACTACTCAGGACGATCTGTCATTGTTGTCGGACCAAAACTTCACATCCACCAATGCGGTTTACCCAGAGAAATGGCGATTGAGTTGTTTCAACCTTTCGTCATTCATCGGTTGATTCGGTCAGGGTTAGTCAACAATATTAAAGCTGCTAAAAAGCTAATCTCGCGAGGCGATCCGAGCGTGTGGGATGTTCTGGAAGAAGTGATTGAAGGTCACCCCGTGTTACTCAACCGCGCTCCAACGCTACACCGCTTAGGAATTCAAGCCTTTGAACCGATTCTTGTGGAAGGGCGTGCGATTCAACTGCATCCACTTGTCTGTCCTGCGTTTAATGCTGACTTTGATGGAGACCAAATGGCGGTTCACGTGCCATTGTCCTTGGAGTCGCAAGCTGAAGCACGATTACTGATGCTGGCGTCTAACAATATCTTGTCTCCAGCAACAGGTAGACCAATTATTACTCCTAGTCAGGATATGGTCTTGGGGTGCTATTACTTGACAGCAGACAATCCTCATAGCCAGAAAGGTGCTGGACGTTTTTTTGCTTCGCTAGATGATGTGATCGTGGCTTACGAACAAGAGCAAGTCGCGCTTCATGCCAAAATATGGATGCGGTTTGATGGCGAAGTTGAAACAGCAAAACCAGATACCGAGCCTATCAAGGTTGAACAAAATGACGATGGCACAGTCACGAAACACTATCGCGAACGGCGTACCCGTGAAGATGCTAATGGAAATTTGATTTCTCAGTTTATCCAAACAACTCCAGGTCGCGTTATTTACAACAAGGTAATTCAGGAAGCGTTGCAGTAAAGCGGTAGGCTGAGCGCTTGCAGCTAATGACTGAATGCTAATCGCTAATAGGGATAGTAGAGAAATGGCAGAACAAAAGGGAATGATTTTTCGCAATCGGGTTGTTGACAAGGGGCAGCTAAAAAATTTAATCGCTTGGGCTTTTACTAATTATGGAACAGCTCGCACAGCAGCGATCGCTGACCGTTTAAAAGACTTGGGATTTCGCTACGCCACAAAAGCGGGTGTTTCCATTAGCGTTGATGACTTGATGGTGCCTCCCAGCAAGCGGGCTTTACTAGAAGCCGCCGAGGCAGAAATTCGCGCGACTGAAGAACGCTATACGCGCGGCGAAATTACGGAAGTCGAACGCTTTCAGAAAGTGATCGATACCTGGAATAGTACGAGTGAAGCGCTCAAAGATGAAGTTGTCGATCACTTCCGCGCGACGAATCCGTTGAACTCGGTGTACATGATGGCGTTTTCTGGGGCGCGGGGTAATATCTCCCAGGTGCGTCAGCTGGTAGGAATGCGCGGTTTGATGGCCGATCCTCAAGGTGAGATCATCGACTTACCGATTAAAACGAACTTCCGCGAAGGATTAACCGTAACCGAGTATATTATTTCTTCGTACGGAGCGCGCAAAGGGTTAGTAGATACCGCACTCAGAACCGCTGACTCAGGTTATTTGACGCGTCGTTTAGTAGACGTTGCGCAAGATGTGATTATTCGCGAAATCGATTGCGGTACAACGCGAGGAATATCCCTACGCGCAATGCGCGATGGCGATCGCGTGATAATTCCGCTGAGTTCGCGATTGTTGGGCAGAGTTGCTGCGACTGATGTTGTGCATCCACAAACGCAAGAAGTCTTGCTAGAGCGAAATCAGCCGATCTCTGACGAAGTAGCGACACAGATCGAGAAAGCAGGCGTTGAAGAAGTTATTGTGCGATCGCCACTGACGTGCGAAGCCGCGCGATCGGTATGTCAACACTGTTACGGCTGGAGTTTAGCTCACGCCGAAATGGTCGATCTCGGCGAAGCTGTAGGAATTATTGCGGCGCAAAGTATTGGCGAACCTGGAACGCAGCTAACGATGCGGACATTCCACACGGGAGGTGTATTTACAGGTGAAGTCGCTCGCCAAGTACGTAGTGAAGTAGAAGGAACTGTGCGCATTCCTAGCCGTTTACGGACTCGACCTTTCCGCACGCGTCATGGTGAAGATGCGTTGATCGTCGAAGCGAATGGTTCGTTAACGATTGAAGTAACTTCTGGGGAGAAAGTCACGATTCCAGTAACACAAGGTTCAACGCTGTATATTACCGACGGTCAAAGCGTAAAAGTGGGAGAACTTTTAGCCGAAGTTGCGATCGGCGGTCGTAATACGCGAGCGCATACTGAAAAAGCTACGAAAGATGTTGCTTCAGACTTAGCAGGCGAAGTTAAGTTTGCTGATGTAGTACCTGAAGAAAAAACAGACCGCCAAGGCAATACGACAACTACCGCTGCGCGCGGTGGCTTGATCTGGATTTTATCTGGAGAGGTTTACAACTTACCACCAGGGGCAGAACCATCAGTTATCAATGGTCAAAAAGTAGAAGCCAACAGCGTCCTAGCAGAAACACGACTCAACACAGTCTATGGCGGTACAGTGCGCATACCTACAGGAAACGTCAACAACGGCAAAGGTGGGCGAGAAATTGAAATTATCACCGCCTCTGTTGTTCTAGATACTGCCAAAGTACGTGTGGAACACAGTCAAGGTCGCGATCATTATCTGATCGAAACCAATAACAACCAAATGTTCTCGCTGCTCGCAACCCCAGGCACAAAAGTGCAAAATAATCAAGTAGTTGCCGAGTTAATTTCTGATGAATATCGCACTACGACTGGTGGCTTAATTAAGTATTCTGGCATTGAACTTGCGAAGAAAGGTAAAGCCAAGCAAGGCTACGAAGTTGTCAAAGGCGGAACAATCTTGTGGATTCCAGAAGAAACCCACGAGGTCAACAAAGACATCTCGCTATTAATGGTCGAAGATGCTCAATATGTTGAAGCTGGCACAGAAGTAGTTAAGGATATCTTCTGCCAAAACAGTGGCGTAGTCGAAGTCACTCAGAAAAATGATATCCTGCGCGAGCTAGTTGTGAAACCTGGTGAATTACTGATGGTCGACGATCCAGAAGCTGTGATGAGTCGCGATGGCACGTTCGGTCAACCAGGTGAGGAGATTTTACCAGGTCATACGCTCTCAGATTTACGTTACATCGAGTATGTCGAATCACCAGAAGGACCCGCATTATTACTGCGCCCTGTCACTGAGTTTGCGGTACCCGATGAACCCTCGGTACCTAGCACGCAATCAAGTGCCGGGGCAGGTCGCTCAATTACGCTACGAGCCGTGCAACGCGTTCCTTACAAAGACTCAGAACGGGTTAGATCGGTCGAAGGCGTAGAACTGCTAAGGACTCAATTAGTATTAGAAATCGAGCAGATGCAGTCACCTGAACACACAGGTTCGCCTATGCTGGCTGACATTGAGTTAGTTCCCGATGAGGAAGATCCCAATGTTCAACGCTTGCAGTTAGTGATTCTTGAATCCTTAGTGATTCGTCGCGATATTGCGGCGGATGCGACTCAAGGTAGTACTCAAACAAGGCTCCTCGTCGAAGATGGACAAACAATCGAACCTGGTGCTGTTGTCGCCCGTACTGAGATTCAGTGCAAAGAAGCAGGAGAGGTTCGCGGTATTCGTGAGGGAGCAGAAGCTATTCGGCGGATCTTAGTAGTTCGCTCTTCGGATCAATTTACAGTAACCACGAAAGAAAAACCTCACGTCAAGGTTGGTGACTTACTCATTGCTGGTCGCGAAATTGCTCCAGGAGTCGTCTTGAAAGAATCTGGTCAAGTCCTGGAAGTTAAAAGCCCAATGACAGCAAGTCAAGGTGCTACCGACGACACTGCTTTAGCAAGTAACAATTACGAAGTTGTTTTGCGCATTGCACGTCCTTATCGCGTTTCACCAGGTGCTGTCTTACAAGTTGAAGATGGCGGCTTAGTTCAACGTGGCGATAACTTAGTGTTACTTGTATTCGAGCGAGCTAAGACTGGAGATATCATTCAAGGTTTACCAAGAATTGAAGAACTCTTGGAAGCTCGTAAACCGAAGGAAGCTTGCGTTCTTGCACGTAGACCAGGAACAGTTGAAGTTGGTAGGTTAGAAGATGAAACAGTTGCGATTCGAGTCGTTGAAGACTCTGGCGCTGTGACAGAATATCCAATTGGACCTGGGCAAAATGCTGTCGTACATGATGGCGCAAGGGTAGAAGTCGGAATGCCGCTCACCGAAGGACCAGCAAATCCGCACGAGATTCTGGAAATTTTCTTCGAGTATGGCATGCAGCAAGGTACTTATGCAGCTGCTTTAGAAGCACTACAGCAAGTGCAAACCTTCTTGGTGAATGAAGTACAAACAGTTTACCAATCGCAAGGAATTGATATTGCTGATAAGCATATCGAAGTAATCGTGCGACAAATGACCTCCAAAGTCCGCGTAGATGATGGTGGCGATACGACAATGCTTCCTGGCGAGTTGGTTGAACTGCGACAGATTGAGCAAGTTAATGAAGCTATGAGTATTACCGGAGGTGCCAAAGCACAATATACGCCAATGCTCCTCGGTATTACCAAAGCATCGCTCAACACCGACAGCTTTATTTCAGCCGCTTCCTTCCAAGAAACGACGCGAGTTCTTACAGAAGCCGCAATCGAAGGAAAATCTGACTGGTTGCGCGGTTTGAAAGAAAACGTGATTATTGGACGATTAATTCCTGCTGGAACAGGTTTTAATGCCTACGAGGAATTAACAAGTCCCATGAGTGAAGATCTCTCGCTTGAGTCAGGAAGTGTCTTTGACGATGGCGAAGATTCGCTCGATGTCGTGCTTGATGACCGTACGGCTCGCGCCTACAACTTGGACGGTGGTTTGGGAGATAGCTTTAGCTTTGACCGTAATTCCTTCATCCAAGATGATGATGAGGACTTGATGATTAGTGATGAAATCGAGGACTTTGAAGCAGATGAGGATGATGACGAGGATGATTACGAAGAAGAGGATGATGACGATATCTAAGCAATAACAACCTCTCATCAGCTAATCTCAAGCTAAGATAGAAAGACCCTCTAAGCCAATTTTGGTTTGGAGGGATTAATTATAGTAAGGGTTAGGGACTATACCATTTCGCTTTGAAGTTTCTACTAGACCGCAGAGGAAGCAGAGAAGAAATTGATTGTAATTCTTATTCAGAGAAATGGTATTAGATTAATTGCTATAAAGCTTATGGCATTGCTGAATCAATGTATGAATCGTTAAGCAACCACGTTTGTATAAGCCTCCTAAATTCCCACAGGTAAGGAACTTTGGAACTTTGGGTTTCCCCAGAATTGAGGGTAAGGAGGCAAATCACACTTCTATTCAGCAACGCCAAGCTTATCGGCTCGAAACAGAAACTTGCTGTGGCTGATAGTTCGCACCTTGCTTAGTGGCACAAAAACCAAGCTCTCGCGTTTGATTTGGCGCGATATTTTTTGCCCAATTTTCTGGAGAAAGGATATAGTGCAATCGCTGCTTTTGGAATGTCGCGTTCCAAATATTGTTAATCGTTGCATCGCGCATCTGGAAATTAACTCGCCAATCGTCTATCAAAGTAGAACTTTGATTGGTGACTTGGAAACTTACACAAAACCCTGTTTGCCAATTAGATTGTAATTGAGTTGTCACTTTTAGCTTGCGAGAAGGACTTTGACGCGGATTGTTAGATGCGATCGCGTCTCTTTCTACAGCTGGAGCAAAAGGAATCTTTTCTAATAACTGACTTAGTAAATTTTGTTTGGGTACATTGATACTTTGCCAATCGTCTTGCAGAATCCCGCCTGTATCTTCACTATTAGGATTCCAACTCCAGTAGGTAAAGCTCAAATGATTATTTTGAATGTATTTTACAAACCGCTGCTGCCAAATACCTTCTTTAGATAAATTATCAACATAACGACCGCCAAACTCCCCAACTAAAATTGGGGCGATATTTTCCCTAGCAATATAATTAAACCCAGTTTCCCAACGATAGTAGAGATTATCAGGAAAAGTCCGCTCTGCAAACCAAGGCTGATTGTAAACTCCAGGACCGTATTCATGCGGAGAATAGACTAACTGACGAGGACGCGACAAACGCACAGGATAACGTCGTACGCCTTCAAGATTACCTCCTTGCCAATGTCTTGATAATCGTTGTCCAGGAACATTATTCTCGACACCTTCCACAACAATTAACCAGTTGGGATTGATAGCAAGAATCGCATTACCTGCACGTTCCGCCGCAAGTCGCCAATCTGTTGCTAAATCGTTAGTTCCCCAACTTGCACGACCGTGAGGTTCATTTTTTAAATCAGCACCGATGACATTAGCTTGATGCTGATAACGAACAGCTAGCATTTTCCATGTATCAATCCAGTCTTGTTCAGTAAATCCATCGCCATACCACAATTCAGGAATTCGCCGATCGTTTAACCGATGACTGTCTAATAAAATGAACAAACCTTGACGCTGTGCTTCTTGGATAATGCAGTCCATGACTTCTAAGGGCGTTTTCCCTTCAAGTTTTTGATTAGCACCAAGCTTGTAATCAATTCCACTAACAGTTGAACTTCTCAATGATTGTACGGAGTAGGGCAAGCGAATTGTGTTATATCCTAAACGCTTGATTTGAGCTAACATTTCTTGATAATCGCGCAGCCATAAACCATGCGGTGCATGTATCTCAGTTTCAATTCCAAACCAATTTACACCTCTAAGCAAAACTTGACTTCCTTTTGCATCAACAATTTTTGAGCCTTGAGTGGACAAAGGAAGCTGAATTGTTGAACTTGCGTGAGTTATTATTTTTGGATCTTGCCACAGTGCAGGAATCGCCAACACAGTTGTCGCCGTTAGCACGAATAAACATAGCAGTACAAATGTTGGCTGACTACGGCGTTGGTAAAATCTTGCCCTTCGTAAAAATTGCCGGACAAAACTTAGTTTGAATGGGTAAGCGCTGGCACGTAAAGCTTGAACTAATAGAGTCAATATAGAGACTAAAATGCGTGCTAAGTAAGGAAAATGAACTAAAAGGGGTTTTGTCATATTTATATATGTGCAGCAACTTAGTTACAGTTTTGTTAAGCATGAATTACGGATGCGCTTTGAATGAAATCAGAAATTTCTCGAATGTAAAAAAAATATCCGTGAAAACTGGTAACTTAGTAATTTTACTTAAATTTTTAAAGCATAACTAGCGTAAACTGAGCGCAAAACTCGCTACTAAGTATGACAAGCTTGAGTATCAAAAAGT
This sequence comes from Chroococcidiopsis sp. TS-821, assembly GCF_002939305.1. Lineage (NCBI taxonomy): Bacteria > Bacillati > Cyanobacteriota > Cyanophyceae > Chroococcidiopsidales > Chroococcidiopsidaceae > Chroococcidiopsis > Chroococcidiopsis sp. TS-821. Next base: position 109,208 of record NZ_MVDI01000007.1, read on the forward strand.
GCCTGTATTTCAGAAGAGCGATCGCGCACTATTATCTTTCTATCGTACTTCAAACTCTGAAAACATAAGTATTTACTAAGATTTTATCATGTAGTAGCTAGCTAAACCACATAAAAATCCTTACAACAAATTTAAGTACTTACACGTAACTTTACTTTTTCTATACAGACAATCGCGTTGCGAAAGCTAAACTTGGTATAGAAAACAACGAGGCAATTAAATAGTAAAGCTAAAAATGCATCGCACGAGTAGCATATATATTGATAGATAATCGCTTAATTAGAGCCTAGTCTTTACTTTAGTTTTCCAAACATTCTTTCATTTTCTTATTTCTAACAACATCACTCACAAGTATTCAACATGACTGCATCTATCTTCAAAAAATTTGTTTTGCCCCCTGTACTTCTTTCAGCTGGAGTTTTTGCAACGCTGACATTACCGTTAGCTTTATTAGGTTCTAAACCTGTAGCAATTCAGTTACAAGAAGAACCAGTTTTTCACGGTCAACTCAGAGATATTGCGACTCCTTATCTTGGCTTAGCAAGCTTACTGAGTTTAGGGACAGGAGTTGCAAGTGTTGCAGTTGCGGGCTGGCAACAATCCTCACGTAAATCGGCGCAAGTAGAGCAGCAGTTGTCTGGATTGCAAAAACATTTACAAGAAAAAGAAGAATTATTAAAAGAACTCAAACTTTCTGAATCGCGTTTAGCAACTTTCGGATTAGATTCCTTCTTAGACGGTGAAATACCTAACACTGCTTCAGAAAAGGCGCCGTCTTCACCACAGCATTCATCGCAGCCCTTAGACGCTATCGAACCTTTCATTGTCATTGCAGAAGAACCAAACTCAACAGTTCAAGCTGCTACGGCACAATTTGCCCTAGCTCAAACATATCTTGCATACACGCAAACAACTTCTACTCAAAAGCAGCAACCACATGCTTCTGAGTCAGCCCCTGCGCCGGAAGTACCACCAGTAGAAGAACTGCAAGAGCAGTTACAGCAAATTATGGCTCAAATGGAAACTTTACATAAAGCTTTACAAACGAATACTTCAGCAAATTCTTCTACCTTTGCTACTCATTCCTGAACAATAAATGTTCGCAGGTGAAAGACAAACTTCTGCTGAGAATCTGATTTTGTGAAAAGCTACTTGGCAAACGAAATCAATCATTATTGACGCCAATAAGGCGTCTTTTTGTTTATGTATTAAGTATCATAAATTATGGCAACTACCTAAAAAAAATATTTAGCTAACGTAAAAATTCAGAATGCGAAAGAGGTGCATTTGATTGACTTGTTCTAATGACTTTTGGACGTGTTGTAGTACTAGAATTATCTAATGTAAGTTCTGAGCGATTTCCCCAACCGCCATTGATATCTTCTGGTTGAATCCTTGGAGGATTTGTTTTTCCAGAAGCCAAAGCAACAGGTAAAGATTGACTTGCTTGTACATACTCTTCTCCATCGGTACTAAAGCGAACTAAACTTCCTTGTAATTCTGGAGTTTGTTGCTGTTGTGTTGGTGTTAGTTGGCTTGAAGGTTTGTAAGTTGCAATAAAACTAACCGTTGTTGCTGGCTGTAGCAAATTTTGCAATGGGACTTCCATCTGCCAAGCTTCTTGGAAGCGACCATCTGGTGCAACTTGCCAAAAGTTGAGCGTAGTTTGCCATTTTCCAGCAGATACGAGTGCACTTTGCCGTGCCAAAATTGAGTAGGTGTTAGACAAGTTAAGATTCGATTGCTCTTGTGCAGGACGAAGGTAACGCACTGCCGTGACAACAATTCGACTATTGTCGGGTAGATTCGTGCTACCTGCGACACTGTAAACACCTGGACGACTTGTTGCTTTAATTTCATCGATCTTGAGTTCTACATCAGGTGACGAGGAACGGTACGAGCAGCTAACGCACAACAGAAGCAGTAAACTATAAGCTGTCGTCCGAGGGACAAGTTTAATTTTTTGTAAAATAAATTGATATAAATGGGTAAGCATAGCGCGATCGCCACAAATAAACGTTAATTTTTCCGTATTTTGCTCAAAAGTTTCAAAATAAGGCAAAAAACATTGGATACCAGTAGGTAGAGTTGTTTCTCAAGAGACAAAACAAACCACTGTTCCAGGATAATCTTGCTTTTTCAGTTCAACAAGAGACTTTGACAAAGAATTTTTATGAAACTTTGATGAACTAATTTAGTAGTCTTATTTACCTTCGTTGGGGCGCTTATTCTGCTAAATCTACGGTTACAAGCTATCGACTCAAACTTTTGTAGCAAGAATATCGACTCGCGAGATCTCGTCGATCGAAATAAGGTTTGTTAAAGTGGCGACAGTCTGCCTCTGAAAAATTAATAATCAGCCAAGTAACTAGGGTGTGATGAGCCAAACCGTACCTGATCGTCCTTTATTTGCCTTTTTGCATCGATTCAAGTTAATCAGCTTACTGAGTACAAGTGCGCTAGCTGCGTGCCTATTTGAAATCAGTGCCACACAACTCGCTCAAGCCGGTTTTGTGGAACAAGGTAAACGTCAAGTAGCACAACTGCCAAATTTACCACTGCAAAATCTCTCGCCATCCAATTTTACAGATTTTCAAACTCAGCAAGGAAATCCTACTCCTAGCACTGGCAATACTCAATTTTTGCCAATTCCTACTCCAATGCCAAATGGAGTTGTGCAATCTCCATCGGTAGTTCCAGTCAGAACCTGGCAGGAAGAACTTTCAGCGCGAAGTCAAAGTCCTTATCAGTTTCCGGTTGCGACACCACAGCCTTATACGCAAGGTATTGGAAATGCCCCAGGTGTCATACAGCAACCGCCTTATGCACCACAACAAGTTCCGAGCCACAATGCTTACCCTTATGGTGCGATCGGACAACCACTTTACGTCCAAACACCACCTACACCACTGCCAGTTCCTGCGAGTCCTGGAATTCCGCAGCCAAATTCCAGCAATGGTAATGCACTACCACCAGCACCAAGCAATAGCTTGAACGGCACAATGGTTCCTTATGCACCTGTGGGACAAGTACCGTACTTACCTCCAGCAATGCCGCAACCGAATGCGATCGCTGGTACAGCCGTGCCACTACCACCAGGCAATAATTCAAACGGCATGATGGTTCCTTACGCGATGATTCTCTATGCACCCGTAGGACAAGTACCGTACTTACCACCAGTAATGCCGCAACCGAATGCAATCGGCGGTACAGCCGTGCCACTACCACCAGGCAACAATTCAAACGGCATGATAGTTCCTTATGCACTGCCAGGACAATTGCCGTACTTACCACCGCCAGTAATGCCGCAACCAAATACTGTAGGAAATGCTGCGAGCCAAGGTAGTTTGACATCCTACTATGCTCCAAGTGGTATCCCTGTCGCCAATCCGAATCCAGCAATAGGGCAACAGCTACCGATGCAGAGTAATGTCTTTCCTCCTGTTGGTTCCTACGCCGCCCCAGTCACAACGCAATTACCTGCACTCCCCAATACAGCACCGCCGAGTGCGCCTAATCCAAACTTAGCGCCCATTCCGCAAACACCTGCCAACCCAGTTCCAGCACCACCAGCAACACAGCCTACGTTGGATAGCCAACCAGTCAGCGCTTCCGCTTTACAGTTACAAGGAGTCTATTCCTATCAAGGCGATCAGTCTTCAGCACGCGCCCGCGTTGGTGCAGTGTATCCTCTTGCGCCACGAGTTTTAGTAGGGGCTACAGTTGATTTAACTGATGGTACAGCGTTTGCTGATTCGCGTACTCAAGGATTGAACCTCAATGAGTTTTATTTAGCAACTTCGCTAGAAAACGTGCCTAACTTGCGGTTTGTGATTGGTCAACTTGACTTGACTTCATACTTTGACCGCAATAGCTTTGCTAAAGACGGAGCATCGCAGTTTTTTAACTCTGTGTTCCAAACCAATCCAGCGTTAGTAAGTGCGGGCGTCAACTCGCGTCCTGGAGCTTTGGTCAACTGGTCGATCTCGGACAACATTGAGGCTAAAGCTGCAGTGTTTTCCTCTGCGCGGGCAATTGGGGATTTTGCCCTCGATGGATTTGCCACCGAAGTCGGAATTCGCTATGGCAACGCGATTATTCGCGGGACTTATGCGACAGCGCGTGATGCGGGAACTCAAGACGGTTTCCAAGAAGCATTTCAGGTAGTAAGAAGTGACGGTGAAACAGGAATTTTGCGTGCCGATCGCGAAGAATCATACGGTGTCAACGCCGAAGTTTATATTCCGAATCTCAAAATGGGAATATTTGGTCGTTACGGTCGTTATGAAAACCGCGATTTAGACCTCGGAGGCGATACTTATAGTCTGGGTGTTAGCTTTTTGGATGTTTTTTCCCCAGATGATAGGCTCGGCTTAGCTTATGGGAGAAGTCTGTCGAATGATAAACTGCGTCGCCAAGCTGGGAATGATAGACCTGATGTGCTGGAGTTGTACTATGATTTTCGCTTTCTCTCCAATTTGCGATTGGGTTTTACATTTCAAGAACGCAACGACTTCTCCGAAACAATTTTCGGATTTCGACTTAAAACCGAGTTTAACGTAAGTCCCATCGAGAGTATATTCCAATGAGGCAGCTTTGTTCTTATCTAGTACCTTTGGCGCTGTGTGCAGGATTAATCGGCACTCCAGCTTTAGAAGTTGTGAATCTCGGTGTTCTTGTCGCGCAAGCACAAGCGCAACCACCCGAAGTGCGTAGAGGATATACGCTTCTGGATCGGGGTTTAGTCAAGGATGCGATCGCTGCTTTCCAACAAGCTGTCCGCCGCTATCCACAATCTATTCCGGCAAAACTCGGCTTGGCGATCGCCTATAGGCGACAAGGAGAAATTTCTGATGCGTGGGATACTTACCAACAAGTTTTGGCACAGGAACCTAATAATCAATTAGCGCTCAAAAGTGTTGGTCTTCTCGGTAGCTATCGCCCTGAGTGGCAAGTAAGTGGGATTGAAGCACTTACAACGTTGCTAAGTCTTAATCCCAACGACACCGAAGCCCGCGCGCAACGTGCGTTACTGTACGGCTACCAAGGGCGTTTTGCCGAAGCTTTAGCAGATTATCAAACTGTCTTAGCAAACAATCCATCACCAGAGATTTTACTGGGTGCAGCAGAAACTTATACCAACAGCGGTAACTATCAACAAGGTTTAGAATTGTTTAACCGCTATCGTGCGACTGGAAAATCCATTTCTGGCTATGCAGCGATCGCCTACGCGCGGGCTTTACGCCAAACTGGTAATGCCGCAGGTGCAATTCAAGTCCTCGAACCACAAGTGCAGGCTGCCCAAATTGACGATCGCATCATTCAAGTACGCGCTGAATTATCGTTAGCCTATTTGGCAAATCAACAGTTTACCGAGGCGCTGGCAATTTTAGATCCTTTGCAAGGTCGAGTTGATGCCATTTTACCTTTAGCGCGATCGCTCAATGAAATTCGTCTGCGAACGAATGCAGCCGGACTTGCAGAACGCGTTGGCAGCCTTTACAATCAAGCACTCGCGCAAGCTGTAACTCCTAATCCGCAACTTTTACGCGAAGCTGCTGATGTGTTTCGGGGTTTACCGCAAGGACAGCAAACCGCACTACAACTGTATCGTCAGTTAGCAACGAGTCAACCGAATGACCCTAGCGTTCAAATTCAAATTCTCTCGCTCGAACGCCAACTTGGATTCATCTCCCCTGCCGATCTCAAGGGAAGGCTGTATCAAGTTTTGCAAATTTTACCAACTGACCCTGCGCAACAACAACAGTTAGCACAAGCTTTAGCACAAATTGAGCCTCCAGGACCTGAATTTCTGCCTATCTATCAAAACTTACTGATAGCAGGTGTCAATCAACCGTTTCTGAACTTCCGCATCGCGCAGCTATTATTGCAAAACAACGACTTAGAAGGTGCAAAACGCGCTTTAGCCGCTTACGCAGCGACTCCCGCAGGCGCAACCGATCTTGCACCACAGTTACTTGCAGCAGAAATTGAGCGACGCGAAGGAAACTTAGCCGCAGCACAAACACGTTACCAAGCTTTAATTACAGGCAATATTCAAGATGGTGACGTTCTTAATGCCGCCCTGCAAGGACTCGCTGGCATTTACCTAAGCCAAAATCAACCTGAGAATGCACTAGTGCTTTACGATCAACTCCTCGCACGTAATCCACAAGATGCTAATGTGCAACTAGGACGGGCGAGTATTGCCTATCAAGCAAACCGAATCTCGGAAGCCCAAGCAGAAGTTGTACTTAATAGCTGGCTGCAAACGCAACCTACGAGTAACGCACCTGCTGAGTTATTTAGTTTAGTGGCTGCTCTACCTGCAAATCCGCAGCGCGAAAATCTATACAACGCGCTTTTGGCAATTGACCCGAACAATATCCCAATTCAAACGCGATCGCTCCAACTTCTTGCCTCCCGCGATCCCGCACTAGCACGCGCGCGAGTTGCGCAAATTGTTGCAAATAATCCAAACAATGTTGGCGTTTATTTCTTGCAAGGACAGCTAGCGCAGGCGATCGGCGATTTAAGTCTGGCGGACAAAGCTTATCAAACGATCTTGACAGCACAACCCTACAATGCAGACGCGCTATCTGCTCTAGGTGGTATTCGGTTCCAGCAACGACGCTTTGACTCTGCCCGACAGCTATATTCTCAAGTTTTGGCGCTCAATCCTAATGATTTAGCGATCCGTCGTACACTCGCAAGCTTAAGTGCTGCCCAAGATAAACCTTTGGCTGCGCTCGAACAAGTAGAACAGTTGCAAGTACAGCAAATTGCTAATGGAACACCAGATAACGAGCTATCGCGTCAACGGCAACAACTCCAAGAAAACTTCCTCCGACGACGCGGTTTTCAACCTTTCTGGGAACGGTATTAATAAAGTCGCAAGCAGTTCTTATTTAATGAAATGGTATGATGTCAAATTCGGTTGATTAGCGATAAAAAAATGGTCAACAAAGGTGACTAGTGACTAATAACTAGCAATTAACACTAATCACTAGCAACAATACTACTATTATGATTATTTAATTAATAAAATTTTTTATTGAATACTATAGCAATTAAAGAGATACGGATAACATGGTAAAAGAGTAATTCTGTTACCATAGCTTGCTTTTAACTTGAGATCTGATTTCTGACCCCTACTATACCACCGCACAATTACTGAACTCGAGCTTTATCTATTAGAAACTATATCAAAACTCTCAGTAAATTTGCGATTGGATATTGCCAAGAAGCAAAGCTAGATTTCAGTTATAGATTTTTATTTAATATTGAAAAACTAAGTTAGAGTATTCTAGCTTGAAACGTGCTATGAAATTTTTCAAAGGAGGAAAGTTTGTAATTTTATTATTTATTGATTATTAATTAATCAGCAATTTTATCGCGGATCGCTATTCTACATCAAGCAGAATTTATAATTTACGAACTTTTGTATTTATATCTTAGGTATTCAGTAAGATGCAGCAACTTGCTCAGGGTAAAAGTCAGATTCAAAATATGAGCTTTTTGCCTTTAAGTTCTGCACTTGCTGTCATTTTTGCTTTCATCGGGTTAAGTGTAAGTGGTTGTTTTTCTGGTTCATCAGTAGAACAATCCAAGTTACCACTGCATAGCACGCCAGTAGCGACGCCATCTCAATCACCTGTTGCAACTCCTGCAAGAGAAATCGACTTGGACAATTTACTGCAAGAAAGCTGGAATGCTTATCGGCAAAGATTTATTCAAGCTGATGGGCGGGTAATTGATCGGGAAGATAGCGATCGCTCTACCTCAGAAGCCCAAGCCTATGCCATGTTGCGGGCGGTGTTTGCGGACGATCCAACGACATTTGCTCGCACGCTCAATTGGAGTGAAAACAACCTCCAGCGTACGGTTGCTGGTAAACGCACGGATCAGTTGTGGGCATGGAAATGGGGTCGTGATGCGCAAGGAAACTGGGGAATTAGCGATCGCAATTTTGCAAGTGATGCCGATATTGATGCGATTACGGCATTAATTTTTGCATCGCGCCGTTGGCAACGTCCTGATTATCTACAGTTAGCACAAAGCAAGCTGCAAGATTTATGGAACTTGTCTACGGTTGCCATTCCGCAAGGGTCTCGTTATCTCATCCCAGGTCCTACCGACGCCTTTCAAGAGCGATCGCACCTGCTCATTCTCAATCCTTCTTACTTTGCACCTTACGCGTTTCGGATTTTTGCGCAAGTCGATCCTGCCCGTGATTGGCTGTCGCTTGTTGATAGCAGTTACCAGGTGTTAGAGGATTCTGCCAAATTATCTCGAGTTAATTTACCGAGTGATTGGGTCATTCTAGATACGCAAACAGGTGACTATCAAGCACTACCTGTATCGCATTCTTTGCGAACCGAATACAGTTTCAATGCGTATCGAGTTTGGTGGCGTTTGGCTTGGGATGCAGTTTGGTTTCAAGAACCACGAGCAACTCAATTTTTACAAAATCACCTCAAGCATCTGCAACAAACGTGGCATTCCACAAAGCGAATTCCCGCAAAAATCGACTTGCAAGGAAATCCGTTAGTTAATTACGAAGCAACGTCGCAGTATGCCATGCTCTATGCTGCCTTTCGCTTAATTGAACCAGCAATTGCAACTGAGATTCTGCAACAAAAACTTTTACCGCAGTATCAAAGTGGCATCTGGGAGCAGGATTCTGCTTACTACACGCAAAACTTGGCGGGATTAGGGTTACTTCCGCCTACCGAGTTCGCACAACTTTTACAACCTACCAAATAATATCGCACTTAATACTCACCGCTCATGCATAGCTTTCGTCGCGATCGACCGACTCGCCCCAAAACAAAAAAAACCTTCCCCTCATCTAGCAATGTCTCACCACGGCTTCTTTGGCTAGTGGTGTTAGGCTGTAGTACTGCCGTTCTTGCTTCAACAACGACTTTAACGCAAGCGCAAAGCGAAAGCACGCTGCGGCAAGCAGAACAGCAGTTAATTCAAGAATATGCGTTGCCTAAAGCACCGGCAAAACCGCCTGTGTATCGACCGCAACGCGCTACTCCAGCCCCCGCCCGCTCTGCACAACCGCGATCGCAACCACCTGCACCTCGTGCAACGAGACCAGCACCAGCACCTACGCGACAAGTTACGCGATCGCAACCACCTGCACCCGCTGCAACTCCTGCGACTCCTCGTCCGCGTCAAGCACCAAAATCTAATCCCACAACACCGACTTCTGTTGCCCAAACTACTGCACCTCCAAGTCAATATGTTTTGGAATTCAACCGCAGTCCAGTTGTCGGCAACCGCTTTCGTTTACGAGGTATTTACTCTGAAGGACGACTGGGGTTTACTCGCCCGCGTGGTTGGCAGGTGCAATCGGTTAAAGCTTTAATTCGCTTTCAACATTCACCAGCGTTGTTTGCAAATCGCTCAAATTTAACACTACGAGTGAATGGTACGAGTGTCGGTAGCGTTCCCTTAAATCGCAAGCAATCGCAAATTGGCAGCGTGCTGTTTGACATCCCACCAAATTTGCTGCAAAACTTCAACGAGTTAACAATGGTGGCGCAGCAGCATAATTCGGCAACGTGTAGCGAACCGAATGACCAAACACTGTGGACGGAAATTTTACCCGACTCCAAATTAATCTTTAACTATACTCCGCAGCCCGTTCCGATTAACTTAAGTCGTTATCCTTATCCTTTCTTCGACGAACTCAGTCTTGAGCCAAATCAAATTGCGTATCTGCTACCGCAACAAATGAGCGAGACGTGGCTAACAGCAGCGGCTCGTTTTCAAACATCTCTGGGGAGATTTGCCGAGTTTCGCCCGATTGATACGAGTTTAGTTGAAAGTATCGATGATGTTGCAGGACAGCGATTAATCATTATTGGGACGCCAGAAGAACAACCAGCGTTAAGAACCCTCGATTTACCGTTTGCGATCGCTGGCAATCAAGTTCTTGATGGCAATCAAGATCCGCTTCCTGAAGATGTGGGGGTTTTGATGGTCACTACGACCAAAGATAGCGGTGTTCCTGTTCTCGTTGCAACTGGGAATGGGGCTGATGGCGTCACAAAAGCGGTGCAAGCACTCGTGCAGTCGCAACAACGTAAACTTGCTACCGGACAGGGAATGATCGTTTCGCAGTTAACGGAAGCACCTACACCAGGGTTGCGTCAATGGCCGCGTTATCTTCCTGAGCAAAATTCGTTTGAACTTAAAGATTTACCAACAAGTAATAACCAACCGTTTGAAGATGTGACGGTTCGCGGTTCTGCTGCGCCACCAATTGAGTTTGACTTTCGCGCGTTGCCGAGCGATCGCTTTAATCGCGGTAACTCGATGACTTTACGTTATAGCTACGGTCCGCAAGTTAACCCACGAACTTCAGCGGTAGAAGTTTTACTCGATGGCGTGTTTATTGGTGGAGAACGTCTGACTTCAGAGCAGGGAGAAGTCAGAAAAGCACTCAACATTAACTTACCAGAAAATCTGATTACACCCACATCGAAAATTCAAGTTGCCTTCCGCTTGCACTCGAAAGAACCACCGGACAGGTGTAGTGGTATTGTTGCCGATCAACAACTTTCTGGTACAGTTCATGCAGATACAAGCTTTCGTCTCAATCGCGAAACATCGGTACAAATCCCTGACTTGAAACTTTTGCAAGCCGGTTATCCTTTTGCTGCACCGCAAGATCTTTCGAGTACCGCAATTGTTTTACCTGACACGCCTTCAGAAACTGATTTGCTCACGATGCTGGAATTTAGCGAACGCATGGGGCGGTTAAGTCAAGCCGAGTCAGTTGCGTTGCAGGTTTATACCGCAGGGACTTTTCCCAGCCAAGACCAAGGCAAGTATCATTTGGTAGGAATTGGTACGCGCGAACAGTTTCCGTTTCCAGAAGTGTTTCAAGCAGGTGGCTTTTTCCTCAGTGATGTCTTTTCTCGTGCTTGGGGTGGTGCTACCGTGCAAGCGTTACCCGATGAAGATGGAGTGATTAAATCAATCATTTCACCTTGGAATCGCGATCGCGTTATTTTGGCACTCAGCGCGCAAACCGAAACTGGCTTAGAACGAGTCCGTCAGATTCTTGATAAAGATCCTTGGTTTTTCCAACTGCAAAAAGATACCGTTTTGATTTCGAGCAATCAGCAAGATCCTGCGGCGTACGATCCTGAAGGCTACGAACTCAAGTTTCTTCAAAGTTCGCCACAGCGGCGCATTGAAAACGCAAGTTTGTTAAGCAAGGCATCGCGTTTCCTACAAGAACATTGGTACTTATTGCCCTTAGGAATTTTGGGTATTGCAGTTGTGCTTTATGGCATCACGCAAGCGTATCTCAAGCGGATTACGGTGGAGGATAAACAGTAGAGCTATGGCTTTATTTAGTATTTCACTCACAAATTGGCTGGTTGAAGGTCTGCCGCAACGTTTCGATCGCGCGCTGGAAAAATTAGAAATCCGCCATCTCAAGTGGCTAATTTTACCGCTGTTGCTGCTATCAGTACCGTTGATTACAACGCCACTCCAAGTTTGGCAGCAAGGTGTTGTGACGGTATTTTTGATTGCGATCGGTCAAATTGTCGTGCGTGCCGAGCAAAACAATCCCTCAAAATCGCGCAGTGAATATTTGCACTTATTCATGGTGTGGCTCAGTTTAGTAACAACGCTACGCTATCTTTACTACCGTACTTCTTATACGCTCAACTTTAACAACTGGATTAATGGCATTAGTTGCATACTACTTTATGGAGCCGAGTTGTACGCGGTTTTTACGCTTATCCTTGCTTATTTTCAAACGCTGAAGATTAAAGATCGCAAACCTGTAGATTTGAAGACAATTCCTCAAGAGCAGTGGTTTACAGTTGATATTTATATTCCTACTTACAACGAAAGTATAGAAATTGTTCGTAAAACTGCGCTTGGGGCATTAGCGACAGACTATCCAGCAGATAAAAAACGCGTTTATATTCTCGATGACGGTCGTAAATTCCCTGAACGCAGAGCCGAGTTACGCCAGATGTGCGATGAAATTGGTTGTACGCTGCTAACGCGCGAAAACAACGATCATGCAAAAGCAGGAAACATTAATACTGCGTTTCGCCGTACTCAGGGCGATTTGGTGTTGATTTTGGACTGCGACCACATTCCGACGCGGGATATTCTGCAAAACACGGTGGGCTTCTTTTACAATCCGAAAGTTTCTTTGGTACAAACACCGCACTGGTTTTATAACCCCGATCCGTTTGAACGGAACTTGTTGACGGGAGGCAAAGTTCCGGTAGGTAATGAACTGTTTTACAAGGTATTGCAAAAGGGTAACGATTTCTGGAATGCTGCGTTTTTCTGCGGTTCGGCAGCGGTAATTCGCAAAGAACACGTCATGCAAATTGGTGGCATTGCGGTAGAAACTGTTACTGAAGATTGTCACACATCATTGCGCTTGCATTCTTTGGGGTACGAAACGGTTTACTACGACAAGATTATGGTTGCGGGCTTAGCGCCAGAGAAGTTTTCGGCGTATGTTGGACAACAAGTACGTTGGGCGCGAGGAATGGCGCAGATCTTGCGAATTGAAAACCCGATGTTCAACCCAAAGTTGAAGCTAACGTTACCGCAACGAATTTGTTATTTTTCGGCAACATCGCACTTTTTCTACGGGTTTCCGCGATTGATGTATGCGATCGCGCCTACGCTATTTTTACTGTTCAGCATTAACCCAATTCGCGGTTTAGGTTTAGAAACCCTCGCGTACGCTTTACCCCATATCCTTTTAGCTTTAAACACGAACCACATAACTTATAAACACGTCCGCTTTTCATTCTGGAACGAAATTTTTGAGTTTGTCATGGCGTACCAAGCGGGAATTGTCACGTTTTTAGCACTACTTAACCCGAAACTTGGTTCTTTCAACGTTACGGATAAAGGGCAAACTGTCAATAAGCGCACTTTCGATTGGCAATCGGTTCGTCCATTGTTGATTGTGACTGCGCTAGTTGTGGCGTCGCTGCTGGCGGTTCCTTTCTGGTTGTTGCTGCGTCCAGAAGATAGCGAGGCGGTTTTAGTTAACGCGCTGTGGTGCGTTTTTAACTTGATATTATTAGTAGCTGCTTGCCTTGTTGCTTTTGAACAGCCGCAGTTACGTTCAGCACACCGCTTGCAGCGCCATCTTGGTGTGGTAATTTATAGCGCAAATCAAAGCGTTCCAGGAATTACAGTCAATGTTTCAGAAACTGGCGCGCTGATTGCACTCGATTCTTGGGCTAACTTACCTGATGAAGTTGAGGTCGAAATTATTGGCGATTACGGAGCGCGAGCATTTCTCAATGGTAGAATTGTCCGCTGGACGCCGATTAATGATACTCAAATTCATGTCGTCGTTGATTTCATCAATCCGACTCGCGCGCAGTTAGATAATTTAGTGTTAGTTCTCTACTCGGATGTGAAAGAGTGGTATGGGCAAAAGCGCGAAATTGTCGATCAGCCGTTTCAGTCATTTAAGTTTCTGGCTACAAGCTTGACACGCTCGTTTCGAGACTTTAAGCCAGAGCGTAGCGTTAAACAAGTACGCAAACGCGTTCAAACGACAGCACAAATTTACTGGGAAGGACAATTTTATTCGGGAGAAGCAACTGAAATCGGCGCGAGTAGTTTGAGGCTTGAGCTAGATCGCAATGCTACATCTTCTGGAAAGCAGCTACAAAAGCAGGACATTCTAAAAATGAAGCAAGAAAAGCCACTTGTGGGTTTACTTGTTGATAATCACAATAGTGCAAACCGTTTGTTAGCTCAAATTGCGCATGTAGAAATTTGTCCTAACGATAGCGAGTCTGACTCATCACTGACAATCGAGTTACAGTTCCCTGAGCAGTTTAAACAAAAACAAGGCGAGAAGATTAAGGAATTGTTACTTACTTTGTAGGTATAGCAGAGGTCAGTAGGTCAGGGTAAAATTCTAGTTAGGGAAGTGAACAATACACTGGCGTTAAACTCCAGTACCTGTATTTACCAGAAATCCCCCATGCTGGGGGACTTTGAGTTTTTTAGTGGTTTAGAAACCTTACGTGTCCTCTCACTACACTGTATTAACGAAAACTGGAAGTATCAGGGTATTGAAGATTGGATTTATGCGGGAGTTTCATAATGTGGTAGGACTTACGCTATAGGTAAGTCCCTTTTACAATTAGTAATTGTTTTCTAGTTCGCCAGTGCGGACTGATAGTTGTTGCGTTTGTCTACCGCGCTGAACTTTGATCTGTAAGGTTTGACCGACTTCACTACTATCTACGATATTTTGTAGTTGCTCGGCTGTAGACACAGGTTGACGGTCAACTTGCACAATAACATCTCCGCGACGTATTCCTCCAGCTGCGGCGGGAGAGTTGGGGATGACTCGCACGACAAGTACGCCGTTAATTTCTGGTACGTCAATTGGGGAATTCGGATCGCTGTTATTTTGTTTTGCTAGCTGTGGAGTAAGCGTTACCATTTGCACGCCTAAATAAGGATGCGCGATTTTCTCTCCGCGCATAAGCCGATCTTTAATTGCTTTGGCTTTATTAATTGGAATTGCAAAACCAATTCCTGTCGCATCTGCGCGAATTGCAGTATTAATTCCGATGACCTCGCCGCGATCGTTTAATAATGGTCCTCCAGAGTTACCAGGATTAATGGCTGCGTCGGTTTGAATAAATTCTAGGCGTTTATCGAGAATACCCACTTCGCGACTCGAACGTTTCAACGTGCTGACAATTCCGAGGGTAACGGTATTATCTAATCCTAAGGGATTGCCAACAGCGATCGCCCAATCGCCTACTTGTACCGTGCTAGAATCACCTAACGGTGCAACAGGAACATCTCCACCAGCATCAATTTTAACTACAGCCAAATCAGTTACTTCATCAATTCCTTGTACAGTGCCTTCGAAAGTACGTCCGTCTTTGAGTTGTACTGTGACTCGATCCGCTTGGTTGACGACGTGGGCGTTGGTAAGAATCTCACCGCTAGGATCGATGATTACACCAGAACCAAGTCCGCGTAAGGTTTCTGGGGGCATTTGTTGCGAAAAACCGTCGCCAAAGAAACGGCGGAAGAACGGATCTTCGAGAAATGGTTCCGGAACCCGACGCGTTACTGTACGCTCGGTATCAATGCGTACTACAGCAGGTCCAACGCGATTGACTGCGGCAGTAACAAAGCTATTTGCGGTTATTGGAGCTTTAGCTTGCGCAATGCTAGTGTTATTTTCAGCAATGGGTGCTGCTTGACACGGTAACACTCGCAAAGTGCTAAATGTCAAAATAACTCCTAGTGCGATCGCTAATATGTAAGTACGAAGGCGCATCAACCATGATTTCACATGCATACCTGTATAGTTTCCACCAGCTTTTTATGTAAGACTACTCTGTTTTGATTTTGACCTAAGTTTGAGCCATTGTAACGTTTGACTGTTTTTGATTTATCATCCTCCTCAATAATTGTACGGCTTTAAACCTGGAGTTGAGAAATTCAAACATCAGACTATAACGACTATTCTTCCCACTTTTTGGTAGTTTTTCTTCTCTTCACTCAAAACTCACTGAGTTTATTTGAGTCACTCGGTTCTCAAAAAATTGTCTTAATTTTCTATCCTATGAATGTCTTCTCAAAAAAAAAGCCTCCTATACATATTGATGATGAAACTATTAATGGCTATATATTTATGACTCCCACTTTCTTAATTATGGGAGTTTTCTTACTTTTACCAATCTGTTTAGCAGTTGTTTTGGCGTTTTATCGAGTTCAACCATTGGGAGATGTTAGTTATACCTTTAGAGGTTTGCGTAACTTTTGGCGAATGTTTAGCGACGAACGTGTCAAAATTGCTTTAAGAAATACAGTAGAGTATGTAACAATCGTTGTTCCAACACAAACTTTACTCGCGTTAAGTTTAGCCTTGGTTCTCAATACACAAATTAAAGGAAGAAACTTTTTTAGAGTACTATTTTTTTTACCAACAGTTACTTCATCTGCTGTTTTAACATTGATTTTTATGTGGATTTGTAACTCTAATGGGTTACTCAATCGCTTTCTTGCTTTTTTAGGTTTACCTACGTACAACTGGCTAGGCGATCCGAGTGTTGCACTCAAAGCGATTATGCTTATGAATATTTGGGCAACTGCGCCGCTTTTTATGGTAATTTATTTAGCAGCTATGCAAGATATTCCAGAAACGCTCTACGAAGCAGCAACGTTAGATGGCGCAAGTGCCTGGGATAAGTTTATCTATATTACTTTACCTTTTCTACAGCCTGTCACTTTTTTTGTTATTGTTATGGGAATAATTGGAACCTTTCAATTATTCGATCAATCTTATATTTTTTCGCGAGGTTCAGGAGGTCCTAATAACTCTACTTTGACAGTTGTATTATTAATTTATCAATATGCTTTTAAAAATCTTGATATGGGTTATGCAGCCGCGCTTGCTCTCATGTTAGCACTTGCAATTATGATTGCAACTTTGCTTCAGCGATTGTGGATTAAAGAAGATAAGTTTAATTGAACAAGGATTTATGTTGCTTAAAAAAACTACTTTACTTGCACCTATTTTATATATCATCTTAATTTTGTATGCGATTTTGACTTTTATACCTTTTGCTTGGGCGTTATCTGCTTCATTTAAACCTCTATCAGAAATTGTATCAGGTACAGATGGTTTTATTCCGCAACAGTTTACGCTAGAAAACTACCAGCAGATTTTTGTCCAAGAACCGTTATTTGGTAGATGGTTATTTAATAGCGTGTTTGTTGCTGTATGTGTAACCTTAGGTAACTTAATCTTTAACTCAATGGCGGGCTATGCTTTGGCTCGACTTCATTTTCCTGGAAATCAACTATTCTTTTTTTTGATATTAGCAGTTTTGATGGTTCCTGGACAAGTAACTTTGATTCCTACTTTTTTAATTTTGAAGTCTTTAGGCTGGCTGAATTCTTATCAAGGACTTATTGTTCCTAGTCTTGTTAATGCAACTTTTATTTTTATGATGCGACAGTTTTTTATTAACTTCCCTAAGGAATTAGAAGAAGCAGCAGCGCTGGATGGACTAGGGTATTTAGAAACTTTCTTTCAAATTGTGTTGCCGTTAGCCAAACCAGCTTTAGCAGCACAAGCAATTTTTATTTTTATGGGCTCTTGGAATAATTTTTTAACTCCCTTACTGATTTTATCAGACAGTGAAATGTTTACTCTACCATTAGGATTAAATACATTTAAAGGACAATATATCAGCTATTGGAACTATATTATGGCAGCATCAATGATGTTTACTTTACCAGCTTTGTTGATTTATGCCTTTTTTAATCGGTATTTTATTCGCGGAGTTACGTTTACAGGCGGTAAAGGGTAAAGACTAGCCCTACATTGTCACAAATTAGCTGTCAATGTTTAAACTGAAACTAGGTTGTGAAGATTTTTTTTCGTTATGGCAGGACATAGTAAATGGGCAAATATTAAGCGCCAAAAGGCGCGTGTAGATGCAGTTAAAGGAAAGACTTTTACGCAATTATCGCGGGCAATTATTGTAGCAGCAAGAAATGGCGTACCCGATCCGGCGGGTAATTTTCAGCTACGAACAGCGATTGAGAAAGCAAAAGCAGCTGGGATACCGAATGAAAATATTGAACGCGCGATCGCTAAAGGTGCAGGTACTTACGCAGACGACTCGGCGCAGCTTGAGGAAATTCGCTACGAAGGCTATGGACCGGGCGGTGTCGCAATTTTGATTGAAGCCTTAACCGATAACCGCAATCGTACTGCTGCTGATTTGAGAGCCGCGTTTAGTAAAAATGGTGGTAATCTCGGTGAAACGGGTTGTGTTAGTTGGATGTTTGCCCAAAAAGGAGTCGTCATACTTTCTGGTGCGGTTGATGAAGAAAAGCTGTTAGAAGCATCATTAGAAGGTGGTGCTGACTCGTATGAACTTGCAGATGGTACGGCTGAAGTATTTACAGATGTAGGTAATTTGGAAAACCTCAGTCAATATTTGAAAAATGAAGGTTTTGTTGTCAGTGATGTGGAGTTGCGCTGGATTCCTAGTAATAGTGTCGAAGTGAGTGACTCGGAACAAGCGCGATCGCTACTGAAGTTAATTGATACGCTGGAATCTCTCGATGACGTACAAAACGTTACGGCTAACTTTGAAATGGCTGATGAATTAATGGCGTTGAGTGTTTAAGCAAATATACCTTGATTCCCAAAGCTCGATCGCGTAACAATTAAGAATAAACGATGTTTTAGCTAGTTATACAATGGTGCTGGAGCAGTTGGAACAAGCAATTTGTCCTCAGTTGGACTGTGACTATGACTTGGCGATCGTCGGTGGTGGTATTGTTGGACTGACGCTGGCGTGTGCGTTGAAAGACTCTGGATTGCGCGTTGCAGTGATTGAAGCTAAACAGCATTCTGTCGCAGCGGCGAAAGGACAAGCTTACGCAGTTCACCAACTTGCAGCACGAATTTTCCAGGGAATTGGCGTGTGGGATAAGATGTTACCCAACATTGCACATTATCGCCGAGTGCGGCTATCTGATGCAGATTACCCTGGGGTCGTTGAATTTCAAACAACAGATTTAGGCACAGATGTCATCGGTTATGTCGCGGAACACCAAGCGCTGCTAGCACCTTTGCAAGAATTCCTGCAGGAATGCGCTAACGTCACTTATTTGTGTCCGGTAGAAGTTGTTGAGACAGAATATAAACCAGATTTCGTCGAGATTTCAGTTGCCATTGAGGGAAAACTGCAAACAATCCGCACGCGATTACTTGTTGCTGCCGATGGAGCGCGATCGCGTATTCGTACCGCCGCCGGTATCAAAACTCGTGGTTGGCAATACTGGCAATCTTGTATTGTCGCCTTTGTGAAACCAGAAAAGTCTCATAATGATACCGCTTACGAGCGATTTTGGTCGAGCGGTCCCTTTGCGATTTTACCTTTACCAGGGAATCGCTGTCGGATCGTATGGACAGCACCGCATGAAGAAGCAAAGGCTTTACTCGCGTTGGATGACGCGCGGTTTTTGCAAGAGTTACAGCGTCGCTATGGCGATCAAATGGGGAAACTCGAACTAGAAGGCGATCGCTTTATTTTTCCAGTGCAGTTAATGCAGAGCGATCGCTATGTCTTACCGCGCCTTGCTTTGATTGGTGATGCAGCGCACTGTTGTCATCCGGTGGGTGGTCAAGGGTTAAACTTAGGCGTACGCGATGCAGCAGCTTTAGCGCAGGTGTTGCGAAATGCGCATGAGAATAGCCAGGATATCGGTAGTATTCAGATACTACAGCAATACGAACGTTGGCGCAAGCGGGAAAATTTAACAATTTTGGGTTTTACTGATTTGTTAGATCGGATGTTTTCTAACAATTGGTTGCCGTTGGTGGCGATTCGCCGGATTGGTTTGTGGATGTTACGACGGATTCCAATGTTTAGAGTTTATGCGTTACAGTTGATGATTGGTTTGCGAGGACGGATACCAGAGTTAGCGCAGAGGTAAAGAAGAAGCACAAGAGACATAGACAATTAGGAATTACAAATTAGTATGTTTCGGATTGGGTGTGCGGTGTGGTCGTATAAGGGATGGGTTGGTAATTTTTATCCGTCGGGGAGTCGAGCGAGTGAGTTTTTGCAGCTTTATAGTCGGCGGTTGACAACGGTGGAGGGAAATACGACTTTTTATGCGACACCTGATCGAGAGACGGTAGCGCGGTGGGCTGCGGATACGCCGTCAGGGTTTGAGTTTTGTTTGAAATTACCGCGAGAGTTAACGCATCAGGGATTGTTAAAACCTTCAATTTCTGGCGCGTTGAGTTTTTTGGAACAGGTGCGGGGATTAGGAAGTCGCTTAGGACCAATTTTTGCACAGTTACCACCGCGCTATGGACCTGAGTTTTTGGAAGATTTGAGGGCGTTTCTCGGTGCTTGGGTGCAGG
This sequence comes from Chroococcidiopsis sp. TS-821, assembly GCF_002939305.1. NCBI lineage: Bacteria > Bacillati > Cyanobacteriota > Cyanophyceae > Chroococcidiopsidales > Chroococcidiopsidaceae > Chroococcidiopsis > Chroococcidiopsis sp. TS-821. Next base: position 129,165 of record NZ_MVDI01000007.1, read on the forward strand.
AAGATGCGGAATTGGCGTTGGAAGTGCGCCATCCTGACTGGTTTACGGAACCTTATAGGAGTCGACTGAACAGTATATTAGAAGAGTTGGGAATTGGGCGAGTTTTGCTCGATTCGCGTCCGATTTACGATACGCCGGAAGATGTGCAGATTCTTTCGGAACGTCGCAAACCGCAGTTACCCTTGCAATTGAGCGTAACCGCACCTTTTAGTTTGATTCGTTTTATTAGTCATCCGCAGCGCGATTTGAATCAAAGCTTTTTGCAAGAGTGGGTAAGTGTGGTTGATGCGTGGTTACGTCAAGGTACGCGCGTGTATTTTTTTGTACATTGTCCGCAAGAAGCGCGATCGCCTGGTACGGCACGTTACTTTTATCATATGTTAGAAAAACACGGTGTTACAGTTTTGCCGCTTCCTTGGGATAGTATTGGGGAATCGCCTACGCAGCTTAGTTTGTTTTAGATAAGCTTGGCGAATAAATTCGCAGCTCAAAAACTAAGTCCACCTCCGCGGACTAATGCGAAAATCAGAGCGATCAAAACCTATAAAGACAGGTTTTATTTGTGTAGCTGCGGTTTTAACTGCTAGGCTAAAAAATTAGCGAATAATTTTTACGACATCGTAAAGACCGCGTTCGTTATCAGCGTAAGCTTGCCAGTTTAGTCTCTTGACTCATAAATTGTTGTAGACGTCTATAAAATTAGTTTTTTTGGATGATAGCGTTAAGAATAAAGCATAGAAGCACGGAAAACACAGAGGAAAGTTTAGGAGAGGTTCTTGCGAGCATAATATTACTCTAGTTTTTTAGAAGAAAACGAGCTTCATATCAAAGTATGATTAATCTTTATACAGTTACCTCAAAAGAACTAAAAATTCTTATATTGCTTTATATTTAAAGACAGGAACAGTAGCATCAGGAAGTACTAAAGAAGCGATTTTCGTCACCTCAAAGCAATTATAAAAAAACTCGAACAGACTTCTAATTATCGCAGTGAAATGGATTCTGCACCAAACTAGTGACAACAAATATATGAGTTTTTAGTAGTAGGGTGCAAATGTTTTGAGGAATAAAATTTGTTTTGAAAAATCTCTTTTTATACCTTCTCTTTGTGTCTTTTGTGGTTCATTAAATTTCACTCATAGCTTTTCAACTAACACGACCGTAACGCGCAACCACAGAATTATGTGGATTAGCTTGATTAGTTAAATACGCCCACAATTGATCTCCTAGGGAAAAATGCCACCATTCACTAGGATGACGCTGAAACCCAGCCGAATGCATTGCCTCAAACAATACCTGGCGGTGGAAGTGGTATTTTTGTGCTTCAGCATCAGTGCTATTGGTATAGTAATCGGGATGCGATCGCGGCGATAATTCATCAATCGCAGAACCCATATCAACCGTCTCGCCAGTATCATTGATGAGTGTTAGATCGACAGCAGCCCCTGTACTATGTGGTGGCGGGTAGCGATCGTCTAAACTCGGTACTGCCCAAAGCTGATAAACTTGTTGCCAAATTTCCTGACGCTGAGTTGCAGATAAATTATCAACTTGCAACTCGGCAGCGCGCACAACTTGCTCAAACGTGTAATCTACCATAAATTGCTGCACAGCTACAGGGCGATAGGCATCAAAAATGAGTAACCGCCACGCAGGATACTGTTTTTGCAGTTGAGTTTGCGCGGCGAGTAAAGCTGATACGACACCTTGACGTAAATAATACGGCGAGCGATCGCCATAAACTGCACCCAATTGCTGATAAGGATGCGGAGAAACCACCGCCAACTTTTCTAGAGGAATCAAAACGAGGGGTTCGTGACACTCTAGAATGGGAACTTGCTGATAGGGCTTCTCCATAATCGGTAAGTAATTCCCTGTTAACCTCGTAACACTTCAATGGCAGAAATTAAAGGAAAGTCTTTCTCCGCCTTAAAAGTTAAGTTGAGCTTACCATCAGTAACTTGTACGCCTCTAATTGATACCATCGTTGCGTTTAAAGCACCACCAGCCGCTTTTGTGATGTCGTAGTTATTCATCACAAGCTTACCCTCAGCTAAAACGTCAAAGACGCGTCTACCAACGCCGCCAGGACCTTTACCAGGCGCACCCCAATACGTTTCAGCAAAATGCAATCGCACTTCGAGATTTCCTGAAATGTTAATTGGCAGGTTAAAGTTGACAATCCGCGATGCTAGAGGAGTTGTGTTTGTAATTTTTCCACGATAAGTTTGGTAAAGTTTATCATTCGTTGTGTTGGCGATCGCAACGTTACCTGCATTTTCTGCTTGTGCGTTTGCTGGCGAGAACCAGCCTTTACCAGAATCAGAAGTCCAGACTTTACCCGTATTATCGGTGTAAGAAACGTTACTACCTACATTTATGCGATAGAGTGTAGAGCGCGTTTCTGGCTTGATGTTACTTATTAAATAGACATTATCCTGATAGTCATAGTTGATTCCAGAATAGTCCATTGCTAGAATCCAAGTGTTGGGGATAATTTGCCCTTGACGATTTCTCGCTGTCCAAAAGCGAACGTGATGTCCACTTGGTCCTGGACTACCTTTTTGTTGGTCGATTAATTGATTATTTTTTGTTGGATCGCTCCACTCTTGATCGATTTTAAAGCCGAAAGTTCCATTTGGATTAAACGAACCTTGTGCAAGTTGCGATAAATTTTGTTTGCGCGGGAGTAGCGTTTGTCCGTCAATTCCTGCATGAGTAAAAACGACTTTAGTGGCGTTGCTACCTTTGCTATGCCAGAAAATTGTTGCAGTTTTTCCTTGCATGTGGTAGGCAGCTAATTGTTTTACGCTCACTGGTTGCGACGGATTTGCCTTTTGCCAGTAAGCTGAAAGTACTTCGTCACCGACGGCTTGCACTAAACCATTTTGATTGAGTTTTTGTCCAGGACCGGTAACTTTTGTTTGATAGCCGAAAACTTGGAGAATTTCGTTTAAACTGGGTTCTTGATTACCTTCGGATACCGATTGCCAGAAGCCGGAAAGCTGAACGACTTTGCTCGCCTCGTCGGCATCGTTGGATTTGATCGTTAAAGTACCATTATGAATGCTACCACTCGTTGCTTTAAAGCGGATGCGTAAATCAAGCTGTCCTCCAGGGACGATTGTTACAGGAACTTTGATATTGTTGAGCAATTCCCACGGACCTGTAATAGGCAAGCCGGTGATTCTAAGCGGGCTAGTTCCTAAGTTTTTAGTTCGCAGCGTAACCGTGTCATGAACTCCGTTGTCAGGCGGGTTATTCAGACTACCAATACGACTGAAGACAAGGCGATCGCTGTATGGTACGTTATCGAGGTTTTGAATATCAATTTCTGGACCACTGACTGCTGCTTGTATTGCAGAATGCTGCTGTAGAGGAGACAGCGTGCTTAAATCTGTTTGCGTGTGATTGAAGTTGTTATGCAGCGTACTAGTGTGGTTGTTTGGAGTAACAGACCCACTAGCTAAAGTATCCAATTGATAGTTGATCGCCATTGCCGACCTGAGAGGTTATATAGAGGTAAAAAATTGTACTGACGAGCTATATAAAATCTTTACCATGTTTTTCTGCACAAGACGTCACAAATATCATCTACCTTAACTAACAGGTACAGAATGGGGAGAAACCCGCCAAATCTTGATTGTTCGATCTTTGCTCCCAGTTGCAAAATTTAAACCGTTGTGACTAAAGGCGACGCACGTAATTCCTTGAGAATGATCTGCAAGATTGCGGACAACTTCTCCATTTTTGATATTCCACAGTCGAATCACTCGGTCTTCACTAGCAGTTGCAAAGGTTTCGCCATCGCTGCTAAAACTAATTGCTGTGACTTCTTTTTTGTGTGCGGCGATCGTGCGGCGGAGTTCGCCGTTGCTCGTATTCCAAAGCTTGACTTCTCCAATATTACTACCACTTGCGAGCGTTTTGCTATCAGGGCTAAAGGCAACAGTGTATACTGGTCGTGCATGTCCTGCTAGCGAGTGCAGTAACTTACCTGTTCGCATATCCCAAATGTTGGCTCTTTGGCGATAAGTACCACTCGCAATCATTTGTCCGTTGGGACTAATCGCGATCGCCGCTACGCCTCCTTGATCCGCAATTGTACGTAAAAGTTGTCCTGTGCGCGCGTGCCAGATTTTGATTGTGCGATCGCCACTTCCACTCACTAAAATCTCGCCGTTGGGGCTAAATGCGATCGAACTCACCCAATCTTTGTGCCCTGTTAACGTGCGGATGTTTTTGCCCGTTTTGAGGTCCCACAGTTTAATTGTTTTGTCCCCACTGGCGCTGGCTATTATCTGACTATCTGGAGTAAACGCGACTGAACTAATCCAGTCTTTGTGTCCTGATAAAGTGTGTAGCAGCTTTTTTGCACCCAAGTCCCACACTTTTACGGTGCGATCGCCACTTCCACTTGCTAGAACTTGTCCATTCGGGCTAAATCCTACTGTATAGATTGCCCGTGCGTGACCGCCGCTAATTGTATCTACTGATAATTTACCGCGCCACGCATTCGCTGCGGCTTGCAGCAGTTCGGTTTGTAATGATTTTGAACTAACGGCATGTGGTGTTACTTGTACTATAGATTGCGGCATCGCTGCTAAGGGCATGACGCCAAAAGTTAATAATGGAAGCGCGGTAAACACAATTTTTCGCGAGCGCATAAAGCTATCTTTTCAGGTGATTTCACAACGAACTTCATCAGCCGATTGAGGCTTTTGGCTACTTGTTGGTAAGGTCTACAACCTTCTCAAGAGCAAAATTGTCTTTCCTTGTGCCAGCTATTTTAAATCAAGAATCTACTGTCATACTGCCTAGTTTGTCGTATTTTCTTCCTCAATTTGTATATTGAAGACAAATATATTGACTAATTCTTAGCAAATTCAGCAGAAAATATTGTCATTTTATGTCAGAATCATTATGGAAACTTACATCTCTTAAATAAAATCAGCAAATTCTGAAAAGCTCTATACAAAACTAGCGATGTTGACAAATAGCGGTGGACGCGAGTAATTAAAGATTTTGCAGATGTTTTTTGCCTCACCTAACGAATTTAGGTGTTGTGGATTGTTGAATTGAGAGAGCCAATGAGACGTGTAGAAGCTGCTAAATGCATTTTTGTTCCCGACCTTTACAAAAAGAAACACTGCGACAATTCTTGGCATTTTTCACCGCATCATCTGCGCTCATTAGCAACTATTTTTTAATTTGTTTAAACTGAGATCTAAGCTGCTAAATGAATTCAAATTGGCAAAAGTGACGATGTAGTTGTAACTTTTACCAAGGCAATTCAACTCTTGGGGAGAGTCAAGCGATGATAGGTAAATTGCTCGGTGGGCGATACCGAATTGTAGATATTTTAGGAACTGGGGGCTTCGGTCAAACCTACGTTGCTGAAGATATACACCGCCCTGGTCATCCTAAATGTGTTGTTAAACACCTCAAGCCTACTAGCAGTAATTCTAGTTTTTTAGAAAATGCGCGACGTCTCTTCCAATCGGAAGCTCAAACGTTAGAAAAGTTAGGAAATCACGATCAAATACCTAGATTACTCGCTTATTTTGAAGAAAACGAAGAATTTTATCTAGTCCAAGACTTTATTCAAGGTCATCCTCTAAGTGCCGCATTACAAAGAGATAGTCGCTGGAGTGAAGCCAAAGTCTATCAGATGTTGCGGGAAGTTTTAGAAATTCTAGAATACGTCCACAGCCAAGGAGTTATTCATCGTGACATTAAGCCAAACAACTTAATTCGACGCCATGAAGACGGCAAATTAGTTTTAGTTGATTTTGGTTCGGTAAAGCAAGCATGGACGCAAGTTGTAACAGCATACGGGCAAACAAAAACAAGTTTTGCCTTGGGTAGTCCAGCAACGATTGGTATTGGTACTCCGGGATATATGCCAACTGAACAAGGACGAGGTAGACCGCGTCCGAATAGTGATATTTATGCACTAGGAATTATTGGCATTCAAGCGCTTACTGGACTTAGTCCGATGTGTTTTCAAGAAGATATCGATACTGGCGAAATTTTGTGGCTACACGCAGCAGCCGACGTTAACCCAGCGCTGGCTAGTATCCTCTCCAAGATGGTGCGCTACCACTTTAAAGATCGCTACCAAACTGCAAGCGAAGTTTTGCAAGATTTAGAGCGCATCAATTTACCAGCAGTAGAACATCCCACCAATTTAATATTTGAACAAGTACCTTTACCGAGTCCGTCACACAGCACCATCATTTTTACCGAAGATAATACAGCAAACGCGGAATCTCAGCGCGTCATTCCAGTAACTTTAGCAGGTTCTACCGAGCTTTATACAGGAGGTCAAATTCCGCGGTTGCTCGCCCCCACGAGCGATCTGATACCTACACCGCCTCAAGTAACGTCTAGCCAGCCTACTATTGCTACACCACAAACAGCTTCTTCAGTAAAAAAGACCTCTGTAAAGCCACCTGTCAGCAGTCACGTCAAAGACACGAGTGATGCAGCGCCGAGTCAACACAAAATTAGGATTGGTGCGGGCATTACCGCGATCATTCTCAGCTTAGTTGCAGGTTATGCAATTTACTGGCAACCGCGTCCCAGTGTTTCTAGACCTTTAGAGCACATGAAATCTCTCAAAGCCGAAGGAAGGTACGAAGAGTGCGTTGACCAAGCTTCTACCTTATTAGCAGAACCTAGCGACTACACAACAGATGCGCAATCAATTTTACACGAGTGCCAAATTGCCCAAGCAATTCGATTTGCTGGAGAACGTAACTTCCGTGCAGCGATAATGGAAGCCAACAAAATTCCATCGTCTGCGCCTTTTTATCAAAATGTGCAGCAACTGATTGCACAGTGGTCGAATAGTATACTCGAAACGGCGACAAACGAATATCAATCAGGCGATCTCAAACAAGCGATCGCAATTGCCCAGCAAATTCCTAACTTAAGTCCTGTCTACCTAGAAGCGCAGACATCCATCAAGCAATGGAATAGCGAATGGGAAAGTAACACGCAACACGTTGAAGCTGCACAAAAGGCTTTAAAAGCTGAAAAATGGGAAGAAGCAATTGCCGAAGCCAATAAAGTTTTAGATACTGTTTACTGGCAACAACAAACACAGCCGATTATTCAAACTGCCGAATCGAAGCTAGCAGAAGTTAAGAAAACTACTGTTGCTAACCAATCCACAACCACCCCTCCTCAGAAAACAACACCTGTTGTTCGGAAGACGGCGATCGCAAAGCCTAAATCTACAACACCAGCCCCAAGACGCACTGTTGCAACTTCTACAGTAAAACGCGTCACTACTCCGACAAGGCAGACTCCAGCAAGACGCGTGCAGCCACGCACTGTCAACCGAACACCACCACAAAGAACCGTTCGCCGTCCCGCAGCGACTCAACCACGTCCCGCGACTCCTGCTAAACCATCGTATAGTTGGACAACGAAAACCATACCCTAATAAAGTTAATTTTTTGGTACTGGATCGTAACCACCTGGATGCCAAGGATGACAGCGCAACACTCGTCGCACTGCCAAAATTCCGCCGTGCCATACTCCAAAGCGCTCGATGGCTTCGATTGCATACTGCGAACAGGTAGGATGAAAGCGGCAACTAGGAGGAAACAGCGGTGAAATTAAAATCCGATAGCCGCGAATTAAGAAAAGAATCAGACGTTTCATCAAAGAGCCAATTCTCGATAGAGTGTTACAAGAATACTTCTGTTCAGCTTAAGTCAAGACCTTGCTTACTTTAACCTGGTTAGAATCGGTGCCAGATGTATGGCAGCAGATTATTATTGTAGGAACGTGGATCGGTACAATCTTATCAATAGCATTAATTGCTAATCGCTACACAAATGCCGACTCAGAAATCACGCGTAAAATTGTGCACATCGGTACCGGTAACATCATTTTGTTTGCTTGGTGGTTAAATATTCCTGCAAGTGTAGGTATTGGGGCTTCAATTGTAGCGAGCATCGTTACCCTGCTATCGTACAAATTTCCGCTGTTACCTGGAATTAACAGCGTGGGACGTCAAAGCTTAGGAACATTTTTTTATGCAGTAAGTATTGGTGTCTTAATCGCCTGGTTTTGGTCTATCGAACAACCGCAATACGCCGCTTTAGGCATTTTGGTAATGACGTGGGGCGACGGGTTAGCAGCATTAGTTGGTCAAAGATTCGGTAATCATCGCTACAAAGTTTGGGGAATTCAAAAAAGCTGGGAAGGTTCTTTAGCAATGGCTGCTGTCAGTTACATCGTCAGTAGCCTGATTTTGCTAAGCGTCCAAGGTAGCATTTGGCAAACTTGGTTGATCTCGCTAGTTATTGCCCTCGTGGCGACAAGTTTAGAAGCTTTCTCGAAATTTGGTATTGATAATTTGACTGTTCCTCTTGGTAGCGCCGCGATCGCTTTTGCTTTGACTCAGTTGCTGTAGGTTAAGTAACTGGTAATTGGTCATTGGTAATCGGTAATCGTATAAATATACCACCTGTTACCTATTACCCATTACCCAACTGCATTGCACAATAAACAAAGAACACTAGGAGGTGGAAATGGAGAAGCGACGCTTAGGCACAACTGATATTCAAATTACTCCGATTTTGCTGGGAACGTGGCAAGCAGGTCAAAAACAATGGGTTGGCATTGAGGATGAAGAAAGTATCAAGGCAATTCGCGCTGCGGTTGATGCGGGAATTACGACAATCGACACGGCAGAAGTGTATGGTAATGGTCACTCCGAACAAGTCATCGCGCAAGCCCTAACTGATGTTCCACGCGAGCAAATCGTTTACGCTACAAAAGTTTTTGCCAATCACTTGAAATATGACCAAGTTCTCGAAGCTTGCGATCGCTCGCTGAAAAACCTAAAAATTGAGTACATCGACCTTTACCAAATTCATTGGCCTTCAGGTTCTTTCAATACCGAAATCGTGCCGATTGAAGAAACAATGCGTGCTTTAAATCAATTAAAGCAACAAGGTAAAATTCGCGCGATCGGAGTGTCTAACTTCTCCCGCGCCCAGTTAGAAGAAGCCGCGCAGTATGGACGCATTGATAGTATTCAACCTCCTTATTCACTATTTTGGCGTTGGGTCGAGAAAGACGTGATGCCGTACTGTATTGAGAATAATATCTCGATTCTTGCTTATTCTCCGCTGGCGCAAGGATTATTGACAGGGAAATTTGGTCGCGGACATCAATTCGACCCCCAAGATAATCGCGCAAAAAATAAGCTATTTCAAGGAGAAAACTACGAACGAGCGCAGCAAGCTTTAGAAAAACTGCGTCCGATTGCTGAACGTCATCAAATTTCGCTAGCAAATTTAGCAATTGCGTGGTTGATTGCGCAGCCCCAAACCCAAGCGATCGTTGGTGCGAGAAATGCTGAACAAGCTGTGGGTAACGCTAAAGCAGCAGAAGTCAAACTCACTTCTGAAGAATTAGCTGAAATTGATGCTATTGGTCGCATTGTTACCGATCATCTTGATGAAAACCCAGTGATGTGGAATTTTTAGGAACAGAGGTCGCAGATTGGGGGATTTAGAAATATGAAGGTGATTGGTATGTTGCTAAGTTGTTGGCTGTTGTTGCGAAATTCAAAGACTTTTAAACTTGAGTAAATCACTAGTGGCGATGTGAGAATCGCGTGATAACTTAAGTATTAAGACACCGGATAGATATAAATCAATCTAAAAAGTTCTCGGCGCGGTGTCTCCTGTCGTAGAACTACTATTAGCACATACCAAGCATAGCTTTAGAGGCAACACACCTTAAACAGGTAAAGCCTAACCTAGGTCTGGAATGACACTTCTATGCTGGAGTTGCAAACCTCGTAAACCTTAGTTTTTCTACTTAATCTCTTTAATTCCAAATTCAATTTGAAGAAGTTGAGTCTTATTTCCTCAAGGGTCTAGTCAATCTGTTCTTGGCTAGACCCAAATTGTTTTAACGTGGCGGTTAGGTTAGTGAGAGTACCCACTCTTTTAAAAGCGAGTTAACTTGATCTGGTACTTCATCATGCGGGCAATGTCCGGCGCGTAAGAAATATTCTGTTAGTTGTGGATAGTACTTGCGAAACTTAGGCGATCGCTCTCTTGCATTCATCCAAGGATCCGCTTCTCCCCATAAAAGCAGTAACGGACACTTTAGCTGTTGTAGCAGCGTATCAACTTTTTCTCCTTGAGGAGTACTAAACACCGAGGCAAAAACATCAACCGCACCAGGATCGCACGAGGGACGATAAATGTCTTCCACAAGCTGGTCTGTAATCGCACTTTTATCAAGATAAACTTTTTCTAAAGTTTGGCGGATTACCCAAGGTTGGCGGATGTACTGAAACAGTAAAAAACGCCCTAAAGGTTGCTGAAAGAACCATTTTGCTGACTCTTGCAGAAATTGTTGTACCCAGTCGGGCTGTTTTGGTGGTTGAATTTCAGATTGTACAGCTTCCGATTCAGCAGTCGGTCGATCTTCATTAAAAGGACCTGCGCTATTGAGTAAGGCTAATCCTGCGGCTGCGTCTGGTCGCTGGGCTGCAACACACAAACTCGCATACCCGCCCAAAGAGTTACCTGCTAACACGACTGGCTGACCAATGACTTCTTGAATAAAGTCGTATAGCTGATCGCGCCATAAATCTCCGCTGTATTGCCACTTTGGTTTAGCTGAACGCCCAAAACCTAATAAATCAATTGCCCATACTTCAAAATCACGCGATAACCCAGCAATATTTTTGCGCCAATGGTCGGTTGAAGCGCCAAATCCGTGTACTAATAATAATGGAGGATGCTCTGAGGATTGTCCGGCGCACACATAATATATTGACTGTCCTCGCCACTGCCTATATGCGCCAGGAATCGAGCTAGTAGCAGCTGGAGTCGCCTGCATAATCTCAATAAATGTTAAGTTACTTTAATAATTCTATCGCAGAGCGTTATGGCATGTGAGCGTGTAGCTCAATAGAGGTCAGGGGTCAGAAATTTGGTTTGGGTATTGGTAAGTGATTACAGGAAAAACTCAACTGCTTGGCGTTATAGGACATCCAGTAGAACACTCGTTGTCGCCAGCGATGCATAATGCTGCGATCGCGCATTTGGGACTTGATTATGTTTATTTGCCACTATCAGTGAAACCTGAAGCTTTAGCAACGGCAATAGCTGGGTTGGCAGCAATTAATTTCACAGGCTTTAATGTTACAATTCCGCACAAGCAAGCAATTCTACCTTTACTGTCAGAAATATCTCCTGTAGCTCAAGCAGTAGGAGCTGTTAATACAGTTTGGCGTCAAGGCGATGCTTGGGCAGGTACTAACACGGATATTGCAGGTTTTTTGGCTCCGCTACAAGCTCAAAATCGCGATTGGTGTAGTGCTGTAGCAGTAATTTTAGGCTATGGAGGAGCCGCGAGGGCAGTCGTAGCTGCGTGCGCTCAACTAGGTTGCCCAATAATTCATATTATTGGTCGTAACTGGCAAAAGCTACAGCAGTTTTACGCTAGTTGGAACGATGCGGATATCAGCAGTAAACTGCAAGTTCATGCTTGGGATAAACTACCACAATTGATTCCGCAAGCAACCTTATTAGTCAATACGACTCCTGTAGGAATGCATCCGCACGCTGAAGCCTCACCATTAAGTAATGCACAAATGAAGCTTTTGTCGCCGGAAGCGATCGCATACGATTTAATTTACACTCCCAGTCCTACCGAGTTTTTGCAACAAGCAGAAAAACAAGGCGCGATCGCCATCGATGGACGCGAAATGCTCGTTCAACAAGGAGCCGCAGCGCTACAAATTTGGTTAAAACAACCTGTACCAGTCGAGGTGATGCGTCAAGCATTGCATCAGCAACTACAGCGGGAGTAACGAGGTTTGACCTCTTAGTTCGTTCACGCTTGTGGCCAACGCCAATTATAGCGATTCCAACTGTACACGCCTTGAATTTCGTACTCTGCACCATTACTTAAGCGAACAATACAGCTCGTTGTAGTATGATTTCCTTCGCATGCTTCTTTGATTTGCAATACAGTGCAGCTATACCACTCGCGCTGACACGGACCTGTTTCTTGCACCCATTCCCATAAGCCATTTGATACTTCAATGCGATCGCCAACCTTTAGTCTTAAAGCTTCTTGCGCTTCACTTTCAGCATACTCGGCAATATGAACGGGTTTGATGCGATTGAGCCATTGCAAGCCGTAGCGATCGCGGATAAACTGTACTTTTCCTGAATCGCGACTCATTAACCAATCATTCAACAGTTGAATCTTCCAATCGCGATCTTGTTGTTGTTGTTCTTTAATATATTCCCAAAAGCTGCGACGTTCTTCGGCGGTGAGTTCTTGTAAGGGATTCGTCGCAGTTCCATCGAGAAGGGTGTCAGCTGAATTTTGCTGATAGGCGATCGCTTGGATGATAATTTCTTTTTGCTGTTCTGTGAGAGCGCAGCCAGCTGCTTCACAGTTTCTAAATGCTGCTTGCAGGGTTGCTTCGAGCTCTGCAGGGTTCATAGCAAGTTAAGTCGCGATTCCCTATTTTACGATAAAACCTGAATACAAAACTTTTAAAACGCTTGTCCCTTGGAAAATCTCAGCTTAAGCTGAGGTTGGTCACAATTACTTTTAGTGTTTAGTGTTGTTGTTTATGCATCGTGGTTTTACTGTTCTCCTCTTAACTTGTCTGATTGGGATCGCTACTTGTTTGTGGAGTCCCCCAGCATTAGCACTCACTCAAATCAAACTCTCTAATCTTACGTATCACGAGTGTCCTCAAGAACTCGCCGAAGGAGCAGTAACGAGTGGTGGTACTACAATGGCAGCCAACTGCTTTATTGTTACTGGAAAGGCCGAAAATGCTTCTAATAAACCAGTTTACGACGCTGATATTTTTGGCAGAATCTACGACGCTAACAATGAACCCGTTATGCAAAACCGCACTCGCTTGGGTTCGATTGCCGAAGTTCCACCAGGTGTTAGTGATTTTGAACTAAGAATTTCTGTACCGGCAAATCAGCCTACTCCTTTAAAGCTAAAGCAGTTTAAGGCAGCCGGTTTTAGCGGTCAAGTCCGACGGTAATTTCAGTAACCCAGCTTAGTAGTAAGCAAATGCTCCTGGCAAACCACCGATGAGGCTTCCTGCTACTTGTAATAGTAAAATAGCCAAAATCGGTGAGATATCAATTCCACCTAGTGGAGGAATGAATGAGCGAAACAGGTTGAGATAAGGATCGGTTATTTGGCTAATTGCAGCAAAAGGTTGCGAATACCAGTCAATATTGGGAAACCAGGTAAGGAGTACCCGAATAATGATGATATAAGTATAAATTGTAATAAACGTAACTAGCGTATTTGTCAGTAAGTAAATGGAACTCATAGATCGAGAGTGAGTTACTAAATTGTACTTCAACAAAGAATGATTTTAATTTAGCCGATATTAGCTCTTTTGGGATCTTTAGTAAGAAAGATCCGCCAATAATGTGTTGCTATGAGTCTTGGGGCGAGCGCTCGCTATCGGGCTGATTGCTGTTGACTTGTCCCAAGGTGAGGCGGACTTCATCAATTGTTTCATTGAGTTGAGCAATTTTATCTTCTAAACTACGCCGTGCAGTTTCAATACTCTGATCCGAGTAAGCCGCTTTGATTTGGCGACGCTTAAGACGATTGTTGTCTGATAGTTTTGAGTTGCGCTTTTCGGAGAATTCTCCCGTTACTTCATAGTTAGCATTTTGGCTAGCTAACAAAGCGCCAATCACACCTCCTACGATTCCTCCTACGATTGTGCCAGTTAGAAAACCACTAACAAACCCATCACGCTGATTCATGTCGATCTTGCCCTCTTGGAATGCGCTGTTGCTTATTCAAATGGTAGGCGATGTAGCCTTGTGTGGAGAGTCTAGATTAATCTTTTCTGGGTAAAGGCTTTTGTAGCAGTAGTCAAAATCGTCACTTTGACCTCTGACCCTAACATTATGTTCCAAACGTGCGATCGCCTGCATCGCCTAATCCAGGAACAATAAAGCCTTGTTCGTTAACAAACTCATCGACGGTTGCTGTGTAAATCACTAATCCAGGATAAGCTGCACCGATTTTTTGCAATGCTGGAGGAGCAACAACGACGGAAATAATCCGCGTCAAACTTGGATCGACTCCGCGTTTTTCTAATTCGGCTAAGGTCATCATAATCGAGCCTCCTGTCGCCAACATTGGCTCAGTAATTAAAACTCGCGTTTCTGGGGCAAACCGTTCGGGAAGTTTATTTAGGTAGCAACTAGCTTCTAAAGTTGTTTCGTCGCGTACCAAACCCAAGTGATAGACTGATGCTAATGGTAGCAACGTTTGCGCGCCTTCGAGCAAAGCTAATCCAGCGCGTAAAATTGGAACAACGGCGATCGGAACTTCAGGATTAATTAACGTGGCTGGCGCAGGTGCTAACGGAGTATCGATAGTTACTTCTTGCGTTGGTAGCCAATCTCGCACGGCTTCATAAGTCAACCAGCGCCCTAGTTCTGTCATGGCGCTTTTGAATAGAACCGACGGCGTCGCTGCATCGCGAGCAACGCCTAACCAATGCTTAATTAATGGATGGGGTGGAACATAAACACGCAATTGCAGCGTCATAGCTCGATCAAATGACTGGTAGGTACATTACTGGTCTGCATCATCATACTCTCTTCCAGCGCGGCTGGGGAGGTCATACGACTCGGACTGCTGCAAAAATCGCTAAAGTCGTAGCTGCTGGACAAAAGAACTCTCAAACTGTTGAAAATAATTTGCATTAACTATTGACAACATTTATCAATCAAGTTTATAGTGACATTCAGTGTTCTCCTCTCTTTTAAAGATCGGCAGACGGGGTTGGTCAGCAGTAGCAGACTGATCCCTATTTTTTTTGAAAGTGAACGGGCAGAAAATCTATGCGATTGATGGGATGATGGCTTTGGAGGGCTGAAAGCGCTAAAGAAGGCGCTCGCTGCGATTTTGAAACTCTATCAACCTTTGGCTGCCAAACTTAAAATTACCCCGTGCCTGAGAAGTCTGACAAAACCGTGAGAAATTTTTGCAAGAATTTAGAAAGAACTTCGCGTCAAACGCCAAAGCTAATTCTACAATCAAGGCTGGAAAGTTGATAACGGCGGTAATGAGTTAAGCATCTGCAGCTCAAACGGCTAAGGTTAAAGTCCTACCCTCCTGTAGTAATTGAGTAAAGAAATTTGCAGGAAGAGGGCGGCTGAAGTAGTAGCCTTGCACTTCGTCACACCCTCTAGTTTGCAGGTAATTTAATTGTTCTTGGGTTTCGACACCTTCGGCAATCACGCTTAAGTTGAGACTATGCGCGAGCGAAATGATAGCATCGACAATTGCGGCATCATCCGAGTCTACTACCAAGTCGCGTACAAAAGACCGATCGATTTTCAGCGTGTGAATCGGAAATCGTTTGAGATAGTTTAACGAAGAATAACCCGTACCAAAGTCATCAACCGAAAGCACAATTCCCATGCTGTGCAATTGTTGCATGATACTTATTGATTGTTGAATGTTATCAACCATCAAGCTTTCAGTGAGTTCGAGTTCAAGGTAACTGGGATCTAACCCTGTTGTATTGAGAACTTGAGTTACGGTTTCGACTAAATTTTGTTGCTTGAATTGACGCGCTGATAAATTAACTGCCATCTTCAATGCTGGAAATCCTTGGGCTTGCCATGCAAGGCTTTGCGCACAAGCAGTACGTAACACCCACTCACCAATTGGCACAATCAAGCCAGTCTCTTCAGCAATTGGAATAAATTTAGCTGGAGAAACTAAGCCGCGTGTGGGGTTTTGCCAGCGAATCAGTGTTTCTACACCAATGATCCGTCCGGTGTGCAAGGAAATTTGCGGTTGATAGTGCAAAAGGAGTTCTCCGCGATCAAGCGCGTAGTAGAGTTCATTTTCTAATGCTAGTCGTTCTTGTAAACTGTTATTAATGTCGGCTGAATAAAACTGATAGTTTGACCCTTGCCTTTGTGCTTGATGCATGGCTGTATCAGCATAGCTGATAAGATTTTCGACACTTGTGCTGTCATTGGGGTAGATGGCGATTCCTAAATTAGCGCCAGTCGTGATTTCGTGCTGGGCGATCGCAAAAGGTTTAGCAATCGCATGACATAGTTTTTCAGCTAGGGTGACAATGTCGTCAACAGCGCGCAGGTGAGTTTGCACGATCGCGAACGTGTTACTGCCAAAGCGTGCCAGAATGTCATTGTCACTCATGCAACTTATAAACCTTTGAGCCGCATTTCGTAGTAGAGCATCACCCGCTTGATAGCCTAATGTATCGTTAATATTTTTGAGGCGATTTAAGCGAAGTACAATAACCGCCAACATCTGGTGACTATTTTGGGCTTGTGCTACTGCCTGTTGCAAGCGATCGCGAAATAAATCGCGGTTTGGCAATCCTGTTAAGTCATCGTAGTTTGCCATGTAGTTGATGACTTGATCGAGTTTTTTCAGCGTATGTGCTGTATCTGCCATCAAAATCCCAGCTTCATCGGTAAATTCTGTTGGCAAATTTGGTAGTTGTCCGTGCAGTAAGTATTTTCTTAAACTTAAAAAGGTCAGCGATATTGGTGCGAGTAAATTATGTAAAGCGTATAGTGTTAGTCCTGTACCAATTAGAGTTGCTAATAGGGCAACGATCGTAATGTGCAACTTTAATTGCAGCGCAAAAGATGTTGAGTAAACGAAATAAATCAGTAAAGATAAAAGCGGTATATGCGTGCCGATAAAGGCAATTACCACGATCTTACCCTTATAACTTTTTAATAAGGGAAAACGCGATAAAAATGAGTATAATTGGAGGTTAGGAGAGCGCAATTTGGCAATTATTCCCATATTTTATATTTTTCAAGCTACTCGTTTATTCAAAATGCAAAATACTTCATGGGTGCATTGTTCCTAACTCAACAACTAATATCGCATTTCCATCAAATTTGTGAAGTTCAATTTGAGGTTACTTATTAATAATATTAATTAACCAGAATTTACTAAAAAAATATTTAAAATTGCTATAAACAGATAATTTTTATTAGTAATTAATTGTGTCAATTCAGCACTATTAAAACAGAAAGTGTATAGCCAGTATCTTAATCAAAAAAAAGTTTGGCTACCGCAGTGAAATTACTGAAAAACTTGAACTTCAAAAGTTTTGTAACTGCTAGACTTTGATTAAAGCTTGCAGTGTAGTTTGTAAATTTGTCAAACTGAGCGGTTTACTCAGATAACCATCTGCACCTGCAGCAAGACAGCGCTCGCGATCGCCTGTCATTGCCATTGCAGTCAGCGCTACGACTGGTACTGATTGCCAATAAGGACTAGATTTAAGTTGCTGGATTAGTTTAAATCCATCGACTTTAGGTAATTGGATATCCATGAGAATCAAGTCGGGTAAAGCTTTAGCAGTTGCAGCGTACAAGTGAATCGCTTCCATCATCGCCCGACCGTCTGGAATTAACTCGACTCTGTAACCTTGTAATTCCAGCATTTCGAGAATGAGAGCTTGGTTGTATGGCTGATCTTCTACAACCCAAATCCATTTTCCTTCGCCAGTGGCGATCGCGCCATCTTGCGCCGCAGAAGCTGCAACTTGATGCGGATGACGTGCGAGTTGCTGGCGCATTTCCGTTAACGGTAGCCAAACGCGAAAGGTACTTCCTTGATTTTCTACTGATTCTAGCGAAACCGTGCCACCATGAAGTTCTGCGAGCCGTTTTGTCAGTGCTAGCCCCAAGCCAGTTCCTTCGTGTTGCCGAGTTAAAGATGCATCGACTTGTTGAAAAGGACGAAATAGTAAATGCCACTTTTCGGGCGGAATACCAATTCCTGTGTCTTCTACGGCAATACACACATACGGCGTGCTTAAATTAATGGGACTGCAATCAGGTCGAAAAGTTTCTGATAGTAATTCATTGCCATACGCGATCCGATAACTTAGTTTAATCTGACCGCCTTCGGGTGTAAATTTAACCGCATTCGAGAGTAAGTTAATTAAAATCTGACGAACGCGACGCTCGTCTAAATTAGCGTGTTTTAAGCGAGCGTCCAAATCGAGAGAAAGTTTTAACCGCTTCTTATTGACGCGGGGCTGAATCATCTCCTGACATTGAAGACACAGATCGGGAATTGAGACAGGTTGTAATTCTAATTCAGCTTTACCTGATTCAATTTTCGATAAGTCGAGAATATCATTAATCAGTTGCAACAGGTGTTGACCGCTTTCTTCAATCACCTGCAAATATTTTGTTTGACGCGCAGTTAAAGACGCGATATCTTGGCGTAGCAGTAAATCGGAAAAACCTAAAATACTATTCAAAGGCGTGCGTAGTTCGTGCGACATCGAAGCTAAGAATTCGGACTTCAGCTGCGAGGCTTGCTCTAAATCTTGGTTAATTTGACGCAGGCGTTCTTGGGCTTGGGCGCGTTCAATTGCCACTCCGAGCATTCGACAAGCTGCCATGAGCATATCTTGCTGTGGGGCATCTTGTAACTTTTGCAAGCTGCGAGATTCTAGAGTTAGTACACCGATGATCGTGCCGTCGGCTGCGGGTATGGGGAAGATACCTAATTGACCGATCCCAGGGTGGCGAAATGCGGATACTGCTTTTGGGTGTTTGAAATAATCTTCAACGAATAGCGGTTTAGCCGTTTCCACGACTTGCCAAAGTAGTCCTTGTCCGTAGGGAATACCGCGATCGAGCAAGTTTGCCATTTCTGCTACGACAGCTTCGCCATACGTCGCCACAAATTGCCCAGAAATTTCATTAGTAAGGACGTGCGCTAAAGCCTCTTGCCCTCTACCGGAAATGACTTTGACATCACCAAACGCTGCTCCCATTGCTTGCACAAGATAGCTCAGTGCAAAATGTCCGATTTCTTGTAGTTCACTCGCCGGCTGAA
This sequence comes from Chroococcidiopsis sp. TS-821, assembly GCF_002939305.1. Taxonomy (NCBI): domain Bacteria; kingdom Bacillati; phylum Cyanobacteriota; class Cyanophyceae; order Chroococcidiopsidales; family Chroococcidiopsidaceae; genus Chroococcidiopsis; species Chroococcidiopsis sp. TS-821. Next base: position 148,089 of record NZ_MVDI01000007.1, read on the forward strand.
TGCGTTCCATCAAACCCAAAAGGAAGGCTTGTCGTTTGAGTTCGGCATTGAGATGCGCTTGAGAACGTCGGTGTTCGGTAATATCTAAAAAAGTAATGATGCTGCCGGCGTTGGATGTCTCGCTACAATAAACTTCTAGTGATGTTCCGTCGGTTTGCTCAACATAAATTGGAAAAATTGTCTCAGGCGATGCAGTGGCGCTGAGGAATTGAGCGTACTCTGTTTGCGACCAGTAGCCTTGCTTAACAATTTCCGCAAAAATTTCTTCGTAGTGGGGTTTTTGTTTGAGCCAGTCGGCGTATAACCCCCAATTTCGACAAAATTGTTGATTGAAGACAACAAGGCGATTTGTAGCATCAAACAACGCGATCGCTTCACCATGAGGATCGAGTTGTGCTTGCTGGCGACCATTGATATTGGGTTCTGATTCTGATGGCTGTGTTGGCGATTGCACCCGTAGTGGCAGCATTCTTTCGACAAGACGACAATTCTTGCTTAAGTTTATTTAAAAATCTATTGAAAAAGTTAATTACGTTTAATGATAAAAATTACATGAAATTTGTGATGCAAAACACAAAACTGAGAGTTTAGGCAATTCCTGCCGAAAATAGAGTCTTCCTTAATTAAACGCGGTAATTTCTCATCTCTCCTGCACCTTTGCCCCTTGGCTCCTCTACTTCTTCAGTTGCTCCAAGGGCTTTGAGCATAGCAATTTGAGCTTCAGTTAAGCCTGTGACACCAGTGATATTCATGCCTTCATAAGGGCGTTCGCTACGGATGGTGGTTATGCACTCGCCGGTATCGAGATTCCAAAGTTTGATTTTTTCTTCTTGTTCGCCACTTGCGAGGAGTTTTCCCTGAGGGTGAAAACTAACGGATGTGACGCGATCGCTATGTCCTTGTAAAGTTTGTAAACACTTACCTGTGCTGACTTCCCAAAGTTTCAATGTTTTATCATCGCTTGCACTGGCAAGGAGTTGTCCGTCAGGACTGAATGCAACTGACCAAACGCCATTGCTATGTCCTTGCAAGGTTTGTAAACATTCACCTGTGTCAACATTCCATAACTTTACAGTATAGTCGTCGCTCGCACTTGCTAGAATTTTGCCTTGCGGATGAAAAGCAACCGACCACACGCCGTTAGTATGTCCTTGGAGGACTTTGATACATTCTCCGGTAACAACGTCCCATAACCTAACAGTTACATCACCGCTACTTGCTAAAATCCTGTCCTGGGGATGAAACGCCACCGACCACACCCAGTTTGTATGTCCGACAAGCGTTCGCAGACAACGCCCTGTTGCTACATTCCATAACTTCACAGTACGATCGCCGCTAGCACTTGCTAATATGTTGTCTTGAGAATGAAAGGCAACGGACCATACCCAGTTTGTGTGTCCTTGCAATGTTCTCATCAGCTTACCTGTTGCAACGTTCCACAAATTAATTTTTTCGCTGGCGCTTGCGAGAATTTGCCCGTTGTGGCTAAAGGTCGTCGAAAGAATACCACGCGTATGCCCTTGAAAAGCTTTGACAACTTTACCTGTGTGGATGTCCCACAAGCGTACGGTGCGATCGCTACTTCCTGTAGCCAATAAGGTTCCGTCAGGACTAAAAACAACGACTCGAACGAGATTCGTGTAACCCGAGAGTGTTGTGAGCGCTTTACCTGTTTCTACGTCCCATAGTCTTAACAAGCGATCGTCACCACCACTAACTAAAGTTTGTCCATTAGAACTAAACGCAATTGCCCAAACCCGACTTGCGTGTCCTTGCAGAGTTTTTATGCATTGTCCGGTGGTCAAATTCCATAACTTAATCGTTTTGTCGTGACTGCCACTTGCAAGTGTTTGGCGATCCGGGCTAAATGCTAAGCTTTGAACTAGATAGGTATGTCCTTGTAAGCACAAGCAGCTGCTGCTATTAATATCCCAAAGTGTAACGTTGCCATCATCACTACCACTGGCGAGCAGCGTACCATCAAGATTAAAAGCGATCGCGCGGATTGGCTGCGTCGATTCGGTTGATTGGATAACTTGACCGTTAGTCACATCCCATAACTTGATACTTCCGTCATTGCTACCACTTGCTAAGATTGTTCCTTGTGGATTAAAGCTGACAGACTCAACGCGATTGGTGTGTCCTAAGAAAGATTGTCGAACTTCACCTGTGGTAACGTCCCAAAGTTTGACAGTGCAATCGTCGCTTCCTGTTGCTAATGTTTTACCATCAGGGCTAAAAGCAAGTGACCATACCCAACTTGTATGTCCTTGTAGCGTTCGCAATAGTTCACCTGTGCGTGCGTCCCAAAGTTTGACAGTGCGATCGTCGCTTCCTGTTGCTAAAATCGTGCCGTCAGGACTAAATGATATGGCTAAAATCCAGCGGATATGACCTTTCCATGTTGAAATAGGTTTCATGTCTGCAACGCGCCACAAGCGAATTTGCCCCGCTTCTCCCGCAGTCGCAATGATTTCTCTGTCTGGGCTGTAGGTCAGTGCTAAAATGCAACCGAAGTTTTCGCTAAATGCAGAGTTGGTTAAATCTGCGTGTTGCAAGTTAACGTGCTGCAAGTTAGCGTTTTTGAGATAAGCTTGCCAAACACTCATCTCTGAAAAGTCGTAGTGACTTAAATCAGTTTGCAAGTGAATGAGTAAGTTAAGAATGTTTCCGCCACCGTATCCGGAAGCAACTGATATCCGCAGTTCATGGAGAATGCGATCGAGATGTTCTGCAATTCTTTTTTTATTTCTGAAGCTTGCGAGAAGTTTATCGACTAATGGTTGAACGAGCAGTCGCGCTTGCGCATCGCGAATGTAATCTTTCGTTTGTGCTTTAATTAACGCATGGCTATTGAAAAGTTGAATATTTATTGTTGTAATTTCATCACAGATTTGAGTCACGAATTGATCGGTGACGTATTCCATCACTACTGGTTGTTGCGTGAAGCTTGCAGTATTTTTGAGTGTTATTGATGTAGCTTTTTCAATTAAAGAGCGCTGTTGTAGCGATTCGAGTGCTTCTAGAACCTCGCGCGGCGATATGAGTGGTAGGATATCTTGCTTGAGTTCTGCTAATGTAACAGGTTCGCGATTGATTGCTAACCAATACATAATTTGCTGTTCTGCTACCGACAACCGCGTAAATTGTTGTGCGAGCAGATCCCAGATATCGCCAAAAACAGCAGTACCTTGTGCGAGAAATTGCGCAACATCACCATCAAACAATTCCTGGATATTTGTCGCAACTATTTTTAAGGCTAACGGATTGCCGCGATAATGCTCTAGCAAGAGTTGCTGTTGTCGTGTCGAACAAACAAGTCCTTTTGCTTGAAAGATTTCTTTCGCTTCGACTTCGGTTAACCCATTTAAATGTAGCGATCGCACGGGTAACGTAATTCCTTCATAAGATGCTAAGCCGCGCGGCTTCTCGCGGCTTGTGAGAATAGCACAGCTTTGATGCGGCGTTTGGGCAATACACCGCAAAAGTTGACCGTATTCTTCATATCCTTCAAGATAATAACCTGCACGTTCACCCTGACGTAAGATTGTTTCGGCATTATCAAGAATCAGTAAACACCGCGCAGTACGTAAATAATCAATTAAATGTGAGATTTTAGCTTCAGTACTTTCAGGTAAGTCGTCGATTGTTTCTTGTTGATTTGAGAAAAATAAAATTAAGCTTGTTAATAAATCTTGAATCGGTGGTGCATTCCGCAAACTCCGCCAAATTATATACTCAAAATCGCCTTGCAATTGTTGGGCTAACTTGACTGATACGCTGGTTTTACCAATTCCACCCATTCCTAACAACGCTACTAATCGACAGCGATCGGCAACAATCCATTGTTGTAGTGTTGCTAATTCTTCTGTTCTTCCATAAAAAATTGATACATCTGGTGCATCTCCCCAGTCATGTTTAATTGTAGTTTTGTTTTGAATTGGTACTAATTTAGTACTTAGTGAATGAAGAGATGAAACTTTAGGAAGTATAGTTTCACTTGTAGTGCTTGCACGCCACTTTACTGTCGTTAGATTGTTTAACTCTTTAGGCACCACTTTTGCATAGCGTAATACAACAGATTGAAAGTTATTTTTAGTAACTTTTTTACCAAATACTTTGGTCAGTAGCTGCCATAAATGAGAACCAGTATCTTTAATATAACCAGTATCATAACCAGAGGCTTTAGCAATCTCCATGTACGATTTTCCTTCCCAAGATTGCCGAAATACTATTTCTTGAGCCTTGTTTAAGCGTCCTTCTTCGAGAAGTTGCTCGACAACATCTATTGCTTCTTCTACGTTCATCTAGCGGCACTCCTTATTCGTTGCTGTTGCCGTGCTGTACTAAGCGATAGATAATAAACTTATCACCGATTTAAATTGGCTTCATATCCGTAGATTAAGTAGTAACGGTGTAAATAACAATACTAATTACTTCCGGCAAGTTTAGCTAGAAAGGTAGCAGCAATCGATTTTTTCGCTTCAGCAACATCATTCTACTATTTCTGCATGCAATTCATGCTTGCCTTAATACATTTTTATTACTTTTAGCTGACCTTCTGGTGTCTTTTCCTGACTGACAAGGAACGTATGATAACGGTAAAGTATGTTTCAAGTAAGCGACCGAGACAAAGAACTTTTCTTTGATTTGAGCAGAAACCTTAACAAAAAATAAAAAAATGGAGTAATTAAATAGTGGATACTAAAAGCGTATCAAATTTTTAAAAGTTATTCTGCACTTAGCGATCGAGCACGCAAAAGATAGTTGTATCAAACTGATATGCAAGTATTAGCTAAATCGTCAAGAATTAAAAATGAAGTTTGAAAATTTGGTAAAGGCTGCATATTTTTGAAAATTTTTGCTGATGATTCAATAAACATTAATTTTAGTGAATAAAAAGAGCTGCCATGAATAAAGCAGTAAATTAAAGTAGTCAGCAATAGCAAAATAAACGATGTGCAAATAATTCATTTTTGAGTGAAAAAGTGAGGAGAGTATAGATAAGCTAATTTGCACAATTTGAAGAATTAGGGGCATCTACTACATAAATCAATTGAGTGCGACATATATAAGTGCAGGTTGTCATACAAACTTTAGAGCAGGTATTCGAGGAAGACAATCTCATGATTAAGTGGACAGAAGATCTCACACAAAGTTGGCGATCGCGGCTTTGTCTTGAATTACAACAATATCCAGAAGTGTTCCAAGCGAGTATTGTACGTTGGCTGATTGGTAATGATATTGAAAGAATCGAGACACTGCTTCCTCATGAACTAGAACTCGTACAGCAAGGAATGGAATACCGCTATCGCATCTTACTGCATCGCTATTTAGGACAAAGTCCAGAACGCGCTTACCGAAACTTAACAACGCGCTTGAGTAGTTTGGTGATTCTCCGCAACAAGATTCGCACTTGGGTGTCACTCAGTCGCGATCGCGCAACTACAGTACTTGATGTTTTACAAGAAGTGATTCAAGAACTATTGCAAAGCGATCGCTATATGCAGCAACAAATGAACTGGATTGCGCAATGCACTGATGATGCAAAACTGCGGAACGCTCTATTATTTGCGAGTTTGGAGGAATATAGCCTGCGACGAATTCGCAATCAACCGTTGATTGTCTATCGGTTTGTTAACTACTTACGTCGGGCTGCGCGCGGTGGGTTAACGCAAGTTCCCGCCCAAGATCTTGTTAAGCTTGTATCGGAGAATTTTTGTACCGAAGACAATGACGAGCCAATTAGTTTATTTGATACCCAAGCGATCGCCAAATTTCAGGATCGACAAACGTATATTGAGCAACAAGCTTTAAGAATCAAAGTTCAAAAAAAATTCTCAGATTATTTAGCCCAGAAAGTGGGGACAACCGCAGTTAAGTGGCTAGAGCTATATCTGCAAGGAAAATCACCTGAAGCGATCGCTCGTTGTTTAAATTTGCAAGTTAAAGAAGTATACCGCCTGCGCGAGAAAATTACTTATCATGCCGTACGCGTCTTTGCAGCAAAAGAACAAACTGAACTTGTGGGAAACTGGTTAGAAACTTCTTTACAGGAACATAGTTTTGGTTTAACGCCACAGCAATGGCAAAATTATTGGGAGAAGCTTACTCCTACTCAGTGTCAGCTAGTTGAGTTGTTAAGAGATGGCAAGGATACAACAACAATTGCGCGCGTGATGCGCTTGCAGGTGCACCAGGTAGTCAGCGAGTGGACTAAGCTATACCTAGTTGCTCAAACAATTCGTACTCAAGGATAAAATGATTCCTACCTGTATCGTTTTTTTTGAAATAGTCCAGCGAAATTAACCAGAACAATCCTCTCATCTTCCACTATACTAATTTAGTAGGAATTAATACATAAACTTAAGTAAATTTACGATTATTCGATTGTGAGAGGTAGCGATCGCGTACTTCAACGGGGTGGTACAGGTGGATATTCAGCAAATGTTTTGGCTTATCGATAATGTGATATCTCTTGAAGCCTGTTTGTATCATCAAGTACTGCCTTTGTCTTTAGCAGAAAATGTTCTTCGGCTAGGCATGGTCAATCTTGAAGACACCGCAGCGAAAGATTATGTTAGTTGTATTGTGTCTCATTTGAATTACTCGCTGGTATCGCAACCACTTGGTTTGAATACGCATCGAGCAATGCTTTCTGCGTACTTAAAACACAAAGAAACGACGCAGCAAGCACAACAACAGGCAATTCCTCCTTTAGCTGTAGAAAAGACATCCTCCGCAACCGAGTTAGAATCAACAGCGGAACAATCATTAACGCTACCCGCATTAGAAGTCAATGCACAGCATCTTGAAAGTTCTGTAGAACTACTAGCTACTTTATCTGCCAAAGAGCTACTGCAAGAGCTACTCGGGAGGATACTGACTGAAGGCATTGGTAGGCTCTATTTTGAGCGACAATATCCTCAGTACGGTCGTATTCTTTGGAGTCTCAATGGTGTCGTGCAGTCTTTCTTAGAAAAACTTCCTGCTCAACGATTTCAAGAAGTTATCGACGAACTTAAGCATTTAATGCATTTAGCGATCGCACCTGTCGAAGATCAAACACAAGTAGAAATTGAACGTCTTTACCAAAATAGCCGCATACTCTTACGCTTACAGATTATGCCTGGTGCTTTTGGTGAAGAAGCCACGCTCCAAGTTTTGCGCGGTGCAGCCTTAGAGTTTTATCAACAGCAGCAATTAACGTATCTCGGTCAAGATGCATTATCCATTGCGCAACAACTACAGCAGAAGTTACGGGAACTGCACAAGCGAGCTAAAACGCATCCTAACTTGAGTCGCGAACAATTAGAGGCGCTACCAGTGCTCAATCAATTGCTGGTAAATGTCAATAACCAATTAGAAAAGCTGAAAGAAATTTAACGATACCTACTGTCTACTTTCAAGCCTACATCATGCCTTCTTAGCTAATTACCTGCTACATTGGCTTTTAAGACTCCACAGCCAAGATGACAATGACGGAAGCAACTGCTGTTCGCCCCGATAGCAAAATTAATACAACGCCACAGATAGTGTATCAGGTAGCCATGTCGCAGCCTGAATCGCACTTATTTGAAGTCACTTTGAACCTTACAGGTTGGCGATCGCCACTCCTCGATCTCAAGCTACCCGTTTGGACACCTGGTTCGTACTTAGTTCGAGAATACGCTAAGCACATCCAAGATTTTACCGCAACAGCAGGAGAAACATCCTTATCCTGGCGCAAACTCAGTAAAAATCACTGGCAAGTTACAACTACAGACATAAACACAACAATTACAATTCAATATCGGGTATTTGCGCACGAATTATCAGTCCGCACAAATCACTTAGACGCAACTCACGGTTACTTTAATGGTGCAGCACTATTTTTTAGAATTCCTGAGTGGGAAAAACAAGCGATTGGCGTCACAATAGTACCGCCCAAACCTGAATGGCGAGTGACAACTCCTTTACCAGTCTCCACAACTCCTTACACTTTCATCGCCTCTGACTATGACACCTTAGTTGACAGCCCCTTTGAAATAGGCTGTCATACGTTACATCATTTTGAAGCCTTAGATAAATCTCATGAATTAGCCATTTGGGGAAAGGGAAATGTTGATGTAGCAAAGACGATCTCTGACATCCAAAAAATTATTCAGGTAGAAGCCGAGATCTTTGGTGGTTTACCTTACGAAAGGTATGTCTTTTTGTTGCACCTTTCTTCGCAAGGTAATGGCGGTTTAGAACATAAATATAGTTGTTCGTTAAATTATCCACGCTTAGGATTTCGGGCGAAAGAGAAATACGATCGCTTTATGCAATTGGTAGCGCACGAATTTTTTCACTTGTGGAATGTCAAGCGAATTCGTCCAAAAGCGTTAGAAGTATTTGACTACGACCGCGAAAACTATACGCCGTCGCTGTGGTTTTGTGAAGGGACGACAAGTTATTACGATACTATCATTCCTTTGCGTGCGGGAATTTATGATGTTAAGTCGTTTTTAGATAACTTAAGTAAAGATATTACGCGCTTACAAACGACGCCAGGGCGCTTAGTGCAACCTCTATCCGAATCAAGTTGGGATGCTTGGATTAAGTTGTATCGCCCTGATGCCAATAGCGGTAATTCTCAAATTTCTTATTACCTCAAAGGTGAATTAGTGTCGTTGCTGCTCGATTTACTAATTCGCGATCGCCATAATAACACGCGATCGCTTGATGATGTAATGCGGCAAATGTGGCAACAATTTGGTATATCAGAAATTGGCTTTACTCCAGAACAGTTGCAACAAGTTATTGAAACTGTCGCAGAAACGCATTTGAGTGATTTCTTTAATAAATTTATCGATGGTGTTGAAGAATTACCCTTTGACCGGTATCTTGAGCCCTTTGGTTTACAAGTAGCAATAGATAACGAAGAGGATTCCGCACCTTATTTAGGAATTAGGGCGCAGACAGAAAACGGAAGGGAAATGATTAAGTTTGTCGAAGCAGGTACGCCAGCAGCTGCTGCAGGGATCGATCCAGGAGATGAGTTACTTGCGATTGATGGCATTAGAGTACAAGCTAATAATTTAAGCGATCGCCTGCAAGATTATCAGCCGCATGACACTATCCAAGTGACAGTTTTTCATCAAGATGAATTACGCACCTATGACGTGAGACTTGCTGCGCCTCGCCCTAATAAATATCAGATTGTAGCAGTAGATCGTCCTTCTTCAACTCAGCAGCAGAATTTTCAACAATGGTTGGGAGTTCCTTTAAAGACGCTTCAGTGACGTCATGTCTTACTAGGTGTTAGCGATTGGCAATGAGTGCTAATCGCTTTCACAACCTAAAGGAGATCAATTCTCTCAGTGAAATGCAATAAATTTCCTCTCATTATTATCAGAAATCATACCCGTACGGGATGACAAAAAATAGATTCAAAACTAGTATAGGGATTTTGTAGTTTGAAAAAATATTTGGGCGCTCGCTAATGGTGTCAACGGTAAGTTGGATAGAAGATTTTCATTTATTAATAGATGTAGAAACCATTGTTCGGATCTTAGACCGGCAAGTGGTAAGCCTGATTCAATTACTTGCGCTTTTTGTTATTTCTATAGGAATCGTTAAAGCTTTACTGATTTTTGTGCAACAAGCTTTATTTCAATCGCATTCCGGTACTGCTTTTCAAAAAAGCCGCTTAGAAATGGGATATTCTTTTTCGTTAGGACTCAGCTTTTTAGTTGGTGCCAGTATTTTAAAAACAATCATCGCGCCGACTTGGGATGATATCGGTAAACTAGGTGCAATTATCTTGATTCGGACAGTTTTAAACTATCTTCTTTTACAAGCAATCGCTAAACAATCACTGACGAACAACACCGATATGAGTAACAGCCAACCGCAAAAGGCGATCGCAAGTGCTAAGTAGTCACCGAGATGCGCTGCCAAAACACAATCAAGATTGCCTTCGTTTAAAATTGAGATCTGGGCAATTGTATTGAAGCCACATCCATGAAAAAAGTCGTAGTTGGTCTATCTGGTGGCGTTGATAGTTCCACAGCTGCTGCCATTTTACAGCAACAAGGTTATGAAGTTGTAGGGCTTACCCTTTGGCTGATGAAGGGTAAAGGTCAGTGCTGTTCTGAAGGTATGATCGATGCGGCTTACATTTGCGAACAGTTGGGGATTGCGCATCACGTTGTCGATATTCGCGAAGTCTTTCAAGCCAATATCATCGATTATTTAGTTGCGGGTTACAGCGCAGGAATTACACCGCTACCGTGTTCGCAGTGCAACAAAACAGTTAAGTTTGGTCCTATGCTAGATTATGCCCGCGAACATTTGGGCATTGATAAAATTGCTACAGGACACTATGCAAGAATCGCTTACGATGCTGCAACAAATCGCTATCAATTGCGTCGGGCGGTAGATCGTAATAAAGATCAAACGTACTTTTTATACGATTTGTCACAAGATTTACTTGCAGGCACAGTTTTTCCATTAGGAGAAACGACGAAAGCTCAAACACGACAGATAGCCGCGCAATTTGACCTAAAGACAGCTAACAAGCCTGAAAGTCAAGATTTATGCTTAATCGAAGCTAACGGCTCGATGCGGCAATTTCTTGATAAGTACATTACACCGAAAAAAGGTGAAATTGTTGACGCTACGGGAAAAGTCTTAGGACAGCACGACGGCGTACATCATTATACAATCGGACAGCGGAAAGGCTTAGGAATTGCTGCGGCTGAACCGTTGTACGTGATTGGCTTAGATGCAGTGATGAATCGAGTGATTGTGGGCGATCGCACCAGCGCTACGCAATCCGAATGTACTGTACAGCGCGTCAACTGGGTTTCCATTGCTGAACCGACTGCACCAATTCGGGCAGAAGTTCAAGTACGATATCGTTCGCACCCTGTTGCTGTTACAGTGATTCCCTTAGAAAACTCGCGTGTCAAACTCGTCTTTGACGAACCGCAATTTAGTATCACCCCAGGTCAAGCTGCGGTTTGGTACGATGGCGACACAGTATTAGGTGGCGGCGTCATTGAAAAACAGTAGAAGTTTACACGCTACTTTCTTCAACAACTTTATCAGTTTGTAAGGGAAGATATAATCGTTCTTCGCTAGCATCATATTCAAATAATTCGGCATAGCGTCCCCAGTCTACTGCTGTTGCAAATTGACGCTCGGCTTCTATGTGAGGAAAATACTCATCCCACAAATCGAGGAAAAAATCTGCCCGCATAGAGCCACTTCTTTTTTCTCGCAGAGTTTGTACAATACTGCCAATGACAGGAACGTGTTTTAGTACCTGTTGTCGAAACAAATCTTTACTCCGCAAAATTGTTGTTGTGGCAAAATCTCGTCCAATTTCTGTTAATTGAACATCTCCCTGTGAAACTTGAGCAAAATTTAGTAAGACAGCAGCATCTAAAATGGGTAGTAAGTCATCTACAGCAAGTTGAAGACGTTCTGCAAGATGTGGCAAATCGTCTGTGCCTTCAGGTCGATCGGCAATCAGTTCTAGTAAACCACTAATACCACCAACGCGAGCATGAGGTAGCGGTTTGGCATAGGGAGACTGCGATGCTACAGGCACTTGGGGAGATTCAAAGGCAACTTCTGTTACTTTGATCTCAGGATTTGTCATGATTGTATAAATGTAGTCCACCAAAGATTTGAAGCGAGAACTTGCGCGATCGTGAGGACGCGGTAAGTCAACAACAACCTCACCCCGCACTTTTCCAGGATTTGCCCCTAAAATTACAACGCGATCGGCAAGAAATACCGCTTCCTCAATATTGTGGGTGACAATCAAAATACTTTTAGAAGGAAACGATTTAGCATTCCACAAATCGTCAATTTCACCCCGTAGGTTTTCTGCAGTCAACACATCTAGTGCACTAAAAGGTTCATCCATAAATAAAACTTGCGGTTCCAGGACAAATGCTCGTGCAAAACCGACACGCTGTTTCATTCCACCAGATAATTCTTTAGGATAGGCACTCTCAAAACCATCTAAACCGACAAGATCAATTGCTTTCAATGCTCGTTTTCGGCGTTGTTCGCGGCTAACACCCTGCGCCTCCAGTCCCAATTCAACATTTTCTTGTACAGTTAGCCAAGGCAGAAGTGCAAAGCTTTGAAACACCATTGCTACATCGCGATTTGCACCTCGAAGTAACTTGCCATTGCTCAAGACTCGTCCCTGGCTAGGAGGAATTAAGCCTGCCATGATACGTAGTAGCGTACTTTTACCACTACCACTGCGTCCTAACAAAGCAACGACTTCACCCGATCGCACGACCAAGCTAACGTCGCTTAGCACCGTGAATTCACCTTTGCCTTCCGGTAGGGGAAAACTTTTGTAAACCTGTTCAACGGTAATCAGAGGCTCCTCGTGACTCGCGACCATACTTTTTTCCTTTTACAAATGATATTTAGCTTCTGCTAACTGATACAATCGCCGCCAAAACAAACGATTTAGCCCAACCACAAATAAACTCATCATCCCGATTCCCAGCACGATCCGCGACCAGTCTCCGACTGCGGTAGCTTGAGCAATATAGGTTCCTAAACCCGTTGCCGTAAGTGTTGTTTGTCCCCAAGAGACAATTTCTGCAACAATACTGGCGTTCCAGGCTCCACCGCTAGCCGTGATGCCACCTGTCACCCACGCTGAAAAAATCCCTGGAATAATCAACCTTTGCCAACGTTTCCAACCTTGTAATCCAATATCGCTTGCCATTTCTCGCAAGTCAGTTGGAATGCTTTGCGCGCCCGCGATCGAGTTGAACAAAATATACCACTGAGCGCCCAGTGACATTAGTATAATGCTTCCCCACTCGATACTAATATGAGAACGGATGAAAAATAGTGTTGCAAAGGGAAAAATAAAGTTTGCTGGAAAAGAAGCGAGAAACTGCACCACAGGTTGTAACAAACGTGCCAACTTAGGGTTAAAGCCGATCGCAACACCAATCGGAGTCCAGATTAGCGTAGCAAATATCAATAGCACCGTAACGCGCAGCAAAGTCAGGACGCCGAGCCAGAAGGTTTTGAGAACTTCAGCAAAACCAACGGTAGTTAAAATAAAATGCAATGCCCAAGCGACTAACGCTCCGATAATCAGCAATAAGATAAAGTTGTAAAGGCGATCGCCCATCTTTTGCTTCTCAGTAACACTTGCAGTAGGCTTGGGTCGCGTTAATCTGGATAAAACCTGATTGACTGTTTCTCGCACTGGAATCAGGGCGTTGCCAATCAGTCGCGGAATTCGAGCCGCTTTCAACAAGTCATACACCCACGATTCTGGAGCTTGTGCCGCAGCACTTTGCTCCAAGCGAAACTTATCTGACCAGGCAATCAGTGGTCGCCAAAATAACTGATCTACTAAGATAATCACAATGGCAATTGTGAGCAATGCCCACCCTAAAGCCGGAAGATTTTCTGCGGCGATCGCCGTTGCTACATACGACCCAATTCCTGGTAAGGTATATTCTTGGTTTAGGACACTAATCGCTTCACTCGCTGCGACAAAGAACCAGCCCCCACCAAAGCTCATCATTGCATTCCATAGCAACCCAATCATTGATGCAGGAACTTCTAGTTTGGTAAATCGTTGCCAGCGCGAGAGTTGGTAAAGGGTAACAGCTTCATCGAGTTCTTTTGGTACAGTTCGCAAAGACTGGTAAAACGAAAAAGTCATATTCCAGACTTGGCTAGTAAAGATTGCAAAAATAGATGCCGCTTCCAATCCCAACAAACTACCAGGAAACAACGCAATAAAGCCTGTGACTGTAATCGAAAGAAATCCTAAAACTGGAACTGATTGCAAGATGTCCAGCAACGGAATCATCACCTGTTCAGCGCGACGGCTGTTAGCAGCGACATAACCGTAAACAAGTGTGAAAACAGTTGAGCACAACAACGCAATAAACATCCGCAAGGTCGATCGCGCTGCATAGTACGGCAAGTTAAGCGGATTGAGATCGATTCCAGGCACAATATCTGGAGGCTGAAAACTCACCAAAGTTCCAGCCCCTACACGCGCAATAAGTGCGAGTAAAACTAAGGTGCCAAGAATAACTGCAATATCAGCCAACCCAAATGGCAAGCGTCGAAGTGCTTCAGGGGAAGGAAAAGTTTTCATTATTGAATTGGATAATAAACGTGGGTGATAGTTGTATTAGGCACAGCGCTTGAGTCTTTTACTTCCCGCTTCGCGAAGTTACTCATAAAGTATTATGAGTTATGCAAGTATCAGAAATTTTAATTCACAACTCAAATCTCAAAACTGGTGAACCAATATTTTACAAAATTTGAGTTATGCCATTGCCTGCATCTGAACCTACACCTCCTGCTATATTGTGTCGCCAGGAACGTCGCTTGGCAGGTAAACAACTGCGACAACAGGTAGCGCGATCGCTCCATAGCTGGTGGCAACCAACGCGCGATCGCCCCGATCCCATTGACTTAATCGAACAATCTAATCAGCGCCGCATTCCTGAACTTGTTCCAATTCGCCACTGGCGGATGATGCAGTCTCCCTTTACCTTTTTGCGTGGTAGTGCGATCGTCATGGCAGCAGATTTGGCGACGACTCCGACTACGGGTATTATGGTGCAAGCTTGTGGGGATTGCCATTTGCTCAACTTTGGCGGCTTTGCCACTCCAGAACGGAATCTCATTTTTGACCTGAATGACTTTGATGAAACGCTGGTTGCTCCCTGGGAATGGGATGTAAAGCGCCTAGTCACAAGTATTGCGATCGCTGGACGAGATCTCTGCTTATCGGAGCGTGATAGTTTAGACGCAGCACAAGCAGCTGCCCAGGCGTACCGATTGGCGATCGCCCGCTACAGCGAAATGCGAACCTTGGAAGTTTGGTATGCACGACTCGATGCTCACTTACTGATCGAACACGCTCCTGATGAAGATACCCGCCAGCAATGGGCACAAATGGCAACTAAAGCCTTTAACCGAACGTTAGATCGAGCAGTGTCGCAGTTGACGGAACTTGTCGATGGGCAGCGTCGCTTAATTGACAATCCACCGTTACTTTATCATCTACCCAACCAGAAGGAATATTTTGAGGAAATCCAGGCGTTGTTTGAGGAATATCGAGATACCCTCCAGGTCGATCGTCAGTTTTTACTCGATCGCTATCGTCTTGTAGATGTCGCGCTCAAAGTCGTTGGCGTGGGTAGTGTAGGTACTCATTGCGGTGTCGCATTACTGCTCGATGACAATGACGATCCCCTATTGTTGCAATACAAAGAAGCGAGACCCTCGGTACTAGAACCTTATGCAGGCAAGAGTTTGTACCCCCACGAAGGACAACGAATTGTGAGTGGACAGCGGTTGATGCAGGCAGCTAGTGATATCTTTTTGGGATGGACTAGCAATTCGCAGGGGCAGGACTTCTATTTTCGTCAACTGAAAGATATGAAGACTTCTATCAAATTGAAAGGTATGTCTGCTCGTAGATTAGAAGATTACGCCGAGATTTGCGGGGCGGCTTTAGCCCGTGCCCATGCCCGTACAGGCGACTCGGTTTTAATTAGTAGCTATTTGGGTAAAAGTGATGCTTTCGATCGAGCTGTGACGGATTTTGCTGTAACTTATGCATATCAAGTTGAGCAAGATTATCAAGCATTGGTAGAAGCTGTGCGATCGGGGCGAATAGAAGCAAAAGCAGGTTAGAGTTACTTCAGTTGTTGCTCAAAGCAGTTTAGGATAATTAAGCACCCTCCCAAATTGCGACAACTGCAAAGACTAAAAACAGCAACCCACCGATCGCACTCAGCAACCGTTCAGATACAAAGAAGGTTTTGTCACCTAATTCGGAAACGGTAATTAGTAACAAACCTGCGGTAAATGCTGTTAACACTCTCAGCCTCCTCAGAATTTACAACAATACATCTGAGTGAGCCTGATGAGCATAACAACATTTCACCAAGCCACAGCAGATGTGAACTTAGTGAAGGTCTCGCCTCTCAAGCTTAAGTGTTTAGTTCAGCTTAAACATATTACAGAACTTGCTACCCAAACCAGGCAAATTGCCAGTGTGTTGATTTGGGTGACTGATTACTTGAGTAACCAGCAGCGAGTGGGACGAAGTCTGCGCTCGGTCATTCGGTTGAACATATTCATGAATTGATGTAGGCGATCGCCCCCGTGTTGGTTGTCAGTGAGGCGCAATCGTCTGCGAATCTGCTACTTGGGTCTTACGAGCAATGCCACAAAAAACCGCGCTTACCTAATCGGCTGATTGCACCTTCTTGCTCAAACTGCTGTAGTAAGCGTGTCACGCTTACTCTTGTGGTGCCGATCGCATCTGCCATGTCTTGGTGCGTCAGACGGATCTCGACCAGAATACCCTGCTTCGTTTCGCTGCCAAACTTATGAGCTAGCCATTTCAAGAATTGCCATAGACGTTGTGGAACTTGTCCACTGCGCATCTGAAGTAGCTCTTGCATTTGATAAATGTGAGACAGCATCACCTGATTGAGACTTTCAAACTGTCCAAAATCTAGAGTATGCGCCTTTACATCTACTAAACACTCAATTTGGCAAGGATAAATACGAACAAGGGGCTGACCAACAATATCTCCTGTACCCCATAAACCCAGGGGGATCGCTACTCCATTTTCAGTAAAAGTCAATATGCGAACGGCTCCGGTTTCAATTCGCCAGAGTGTAGTTTTGCTAAGTGGCAAAAACTCTCGCCGTTTAAACGTTTGGATCGCTGAATAATCGTATTGAGACAGCATGAGGCTAGTATTAATCATGAGTTTTTTACTATAAGCGATCGGTAGATCTGGAGAGAGTGCGCCATTTTAACACCAGAAAGGCGTGTAAATCCTTGATACTGCGTTTCTCTAGCCACCTTAGCCAAGCAAGTGCCCAGCGCAAAGGGCAGTGTGACAATAACCAGCACCAGAGACGATCTCTAAGCGAATATTGGTTCGATGGCAGGCTTCCTCCTATACGAGATAGCCGAATCGCATAACGAACTGCCGATCGTTCAGCCTTCAGCGCTAACTGCTGGAAAATTTCCCGATGCAGTTCGCGGGATTCGCGTTTAGCTAATGTCCAGTAAATTCGGGAT
This sequence comes from Chroococcidiopsis sp. TS-821, assembly GCF_002939305.1. Classification (NCBI taxonomy): domain Bacteria; kingdom Bacillati; phylum Cyanobacteriota; class Cyanophyceae; order Chroococcidiopsidales; family Chroococcidiopsidaceae; genus Chroococcidiopsis; species Chroococcidiopsis sp. TS-821. The sequence continues at coordinate 165,184 of NZ_MVDI01000007.1, forward strand.
GACATCCAACTGCGGCGATAAGAACGCTGAAATACTGCAATCAAGCGCGATTTTAGAGTTCGTTTGCTCAAGCTTCACCTCCCGCAGGCAGAGCCGTACAAAAATAAGGCAAGTCTACCTGTCTAATCGCCACAGTCATTCTTATCAACCATTGCAGCAGGTTGAGTCATCAAATTACCAAACAGCCAGTGGAGAGTTATCTGAAATTCTGCCCTCAGATTTGCCATCAATTGTTCTATCACCTCAGTAGGCAAGCCAGCTAACAGACGATATCGCCTTTCGGGTTCCATTGCTTCTAGCACCCCAATTAACTCTGATGCTTCCATCGCTTGGAGTATCTCAGCCTGTTCCTTTGGTGGTAAATCATCGAGAACGATTGCTGCCAAACCTTCTCCTAAAATCTGAAGTGCCAATATGCGCTGCTTTAGGTCTTCGGTCAATGTCCGTGCTGTTGCAGACACACTGAGGTAACTAGCAAGCTGTTGTGTAAAAGCTTGAAACGGCATTTGAGACATGATTCACCTCTTTTGTTGCTGAACAATGCTGCTCGATCTTGTTAAAGCCATTGACGGTCATTTGCCCATCAAACTGAACGATCTAGCGCGCGGATAAAAGCATCTTGAGGTGGAATGCCGTGCTTGAGCAGCTTGACATACTGCAACTCTGCCTGTCGAGCGCATAATTCAGCCCATTGCGTATCCAAAATTGCCAAGTCGATGCAGGCTTGCGGTGGAATAGTGATGGTGGAAAGCGCCTCACACTTATTATGCTCAGCAGACAGCGAGTTCTGATGGTGGAATGATGTCAGATGGATATCTCCCACCCGATACCATGCAAAACTTTGATACATTATATAGCCCCGCCAACTTATGTAGCTCTCTAACTCTGAGTGATGGATTCTCCATTCATCTATCCCACATTCCTCGGTTGGCGTGACGTACCTGGCAACTAGAATAGCCTTACCTGCAAGGCAAGAAACAAGAACGCAGCTATTGACAATCAGCCAGTCGTACCATTCTGCTTTATTTTGTGCAATTTTGGAGGTTGAGATGATTACAGCGGCGATCGCGCTACCAATGCCAATTGCAGCGCCCAATTTCCAAAGATTTCTCTGATTGTTAGGTCTAAACACCATTGTTCATATCTCCTGTCTTTTTTCTTTACCCATCAGGAGGAGCAGGATAGAGTAGACAATCTCTTCAGGATGCTCTCTACTACATAGACTGAGTTTCGATGAGTGTATTACCACCAGGGTTCATACCGTTTCACTTTAAAGTTGATACAAATAGGAAGCAGAGGGGCACAGGAGAAATTATTTGTAGCTCTTTTTTAACGAACTGGTATCACACACCCAATAGCAAGCTCATAAGATAGAAGTAGAGAAACAGCCCAACGAAGTCTTTGTAGTTGCTAGGGATTTGGGTTGGTATAGTAAGTCATTGAAAATATTTCGTTGGCATGGGCTGCTTTCTGAATGAGTAAGTTAATCTGAATTCACGAAGGTGAAATAGGCATAAAAATACCTCAGGTTTGAATGTCAAGCAGCAAGGATACTAAATAGAAATAGAGCAACAGCCCAGTGAAGTCTTTAATCGTTGTAATAAAGGGATCGGCAGCTGGACCATGATCGAACCCCACTTTCAACAAAAGCCAGGGTAGCAGTGCCCCTAAGACCGCTGCCAGGCTGATAACTGCAAACAGGGAAAGCCCGACAGCCAAGCCGAGTTGGGGTACTCCGTTGGGGGCTCCCTGCCACACGTAGGCAATTAAACCACCTGCAACACCCAAGATTGCACCCATGATTACACCAATGCGGAATTCTCGGAATAAGTAGCCGCCGTAATGCCGGATGTCAATATGCTGCCATGCCAGTCCACGAGCAAAAACAGTCGTTGATTGAGTGCCCACATTTCCACCCATATCCATGACTACCGGAATAAAAATGGCAACGACAACAACTGCTTCCAAAACTTCCTCAAAGTTTTGAATCACACCCCCCACAATCATGCCGCCAATTAGGGTAATAATTAAACAGACAATCCGCAGCTGAACAGCATAGCGAATGGGACCCCGAACCAGTTTTTCGCTCCAAGCTCGATCGCGACCTAGTAGATTACCGACCCCAGCTTGAGCAAGGGCAGTAGCGGAGGCTTCTTCTTCAATCAGGTCAATCACGTCATCAAAGGTAATATCTCCCACCAACCGTCCTTCGCTATCAAGTACAGGAATGGCAGGCAGATTATAATCTTTAAGCAAACGGGCAGCTTGCATTTCAGGAGCAGTAACGCTGATGGCAATGTCTTTCCCGTCGATTAACCGCTCAATCGGCATTTCAGGATTGGCTTTAATCAAGCACACTGTGCGAATAAAGCCGCGATAGAATCGCTGTTTATCAATTACAAAGACCATATCCAGTTCATCATCCCGCAAGTTTGATTCCCGCACCAAAGCGAGCACCTCCCCTGCTGTGGTTGTTTCTCGTACTGCCAGGTAGCGCAGGCTCATCCGCCGCCCCACACTGCCTTCGGGATAGCCTAGCAGCAAGTCAACAGCTGCACGCGATTCAGGACTAAGTTGGCTTAACAGTCGTTTGGTGACTTTGGCAGGCAGTTCTTCAAACAGCCGCACCCGCTGCTCTGGATCGAGCGCTTCCAAGAGCGGTACTATTTCGGGGTCTTCCATAGCTCGAATCAGATCTGCCTGTGCATCAGGATGGAGAAATTCAAACACAGCGATCGCCTTATCCTTCTCTAATAATCGAAACGCCAGCACCCGCTTTTTTGGTTCAATTTCGAGGAGCGATCGCACCAATTCAGTCACGCTCAGCTGATTTGCCGTTCGTTTTGCGGCTCCAAGTGCCTTGGGTCGCAGTAAGTCATTTAGTGCGTTGCGTTGCATATTATTCTCCTATTATTGAATGTTCAGTTACGCGTGAGAACGCGATAAGTAGATGGGCAAAATCAGAAGAAACACTTTTTTATGTCGGGTAATGAGTACTTGGAGAATGGATATGCTTTCTGCGCTAACTAACTGCCAGCCATTAAGTTACGTTGATTTTCACCCATTTACTTAGCTGTTCCCATTGTTGAATCTGCGCGTAAGCGTCTTACAGATCGCCTAAAAAACCTATTACTTTGGACTTAACCACACTGCTCGGAACCAACATGATGCCAAGAATAATAGCCAAAGTCAGGCAAGCTGCAATGACTAAGAAAATCATGTCAGTGCTCATAGGCGTTAAACCTCTTGGTGTAGAGTTGTTTTACTTGTCAGCGCATGATTCACTCTGCTTACCAGTGCCATCACCTCAAATGTCAGAACAGAATCATCCTTAAGTCCTAGCGGTTGCATAGCTAAGGCGGAATTGTCCTCGGCGTAAAATGGTTAGCAGTACTGCCTGCTCATCTGGCTCTAACAGATTTAAAAGCCAATTTTGCTCTGAAGTTTCCATGGCATACAGCAAAATGAGTTGCTCCTCGAAGCGAAGACCTCTAAAGACATTCAGTGCAGTTGGTTCCTCCAGCAGCAAAAAAAGCAAGACTCGTTTGTTAAGTGCGACCGTGGGAAGCAAATTGACTAACTCACCCACGTTTAGTTGATTGACCGCTTGCTTCATTGCTTCTAGCGTCGGCTGCTGCAAAATATCTCGCAGCAAATTTTGTCGAGTCATGGCTGTATCTCCTTGGTGTAGATGCATCTAAACTTCTTCAATCTCAATTTGATCGAGCGTTGCTTCATGACTATTCAAATCACTAAGATTTAGTGCGGTATATTCCTCAAACTGTTGCCAAAGATCTACTAATCTGTGATATGCCTCAATTGGTGAAACCTTACCATTCGTCTGTAGACCGCACAGTAGTGACACTTGGTGAGCAAAATATTGGAAGTGAAGATTAAACGCGATATGTTCTGGAATGAATTCTCCCCGATAACGAGAGCGGGGATAGAAGAAATCAAGCTTATTCATAGCTACCTCCTAATTTGCTGCAACGAGCTAGTTGAGTTCTATAGCCTGTTCGGTTGACATTCCACTGCAACTAATGGTGTAGTGCAATTTGACAAGGTAACAAACAGCCATTAGAACAAATGGTGCTAATTTTCTAAGTTAAAAACATAGGACATTCATCCATTGATGAACTACTGAATAGTCAAAGCCAATGGAAAATAAATCTGCGTAAATGTATGCTCAATTCCTAGATTGAAGTCACAGAAAGATAGCCTATTTATGAACTACTCAAATTCAGATTCAATAGGAATTGTTATTGTTATTTACTGGTGCAATTTCAACCGATTTCATTAGAGTTTTGAATGTTGGTTGTCAGCGTATCGCAACGCAAGTATTATCTGCGCAAGCTAGAAGCTTGAATTGCAATTTTCACCAAAAATCCAAGAGAATCAAGGAATGCAATGATTCTATCCCTGATTCATCTCCATGCAAAACTCTGATGGCTAAAAATTTGCCAGCACTTCAGCATTCAACTCTTTAACTTTTGGTCAGTCCACCAAAAAACCAAGTAGCACAAATAATCATTGCTATGGAAATCCTCGCATGATTCATCTCCTTATCTTCACAGTCGCTGTGCCAGCCAACGACCAGAGATGAATCTAGTGGCTCTATGCTAGAACCAACACTGGCAAATTCATCAAGGCGGTCGCTCGCTGACCCCAACTTAAATGCGGTTCAGGGTCTTCGTCTAATACGATGGTTTCTTCAGTGGCAGCTAGATAGCTACTACTACCAGAAGCCTCCATTTGGGTTTCTCCTTATAAAAAAGTGAAAAAATAGTGAGCGAGCGGTTAGAAATGAATTTCTAACTGCCATTTGCTACTATAATCCTGACAAAGGTTCCTTGTCAATCTATTGAGAGTTAAGATTGGGTTAAAAAAGAGATATTGAGCAGATGATATATACAATATTGACGCTGAGTGAATCACCTCAATAAGCTACAACCACCTATTAAGTGCCAGCTCATGTATAAATAAAAAATATATGCCAAAGAAGAATGTCTAGCTTTTCATAAAATTTTCCTAAGCGATTGGCTATTGGCTTTATCGAGACAAAATAGGTTGTTTTATATAAGTAAGGATGTAAAGAAGAAAACTATATCAACTTATTCCTAAACCTAGACGCTGACCTGTTCTTGATAGTAGTGGCGAGACCATTTGATTGAGCAGTTTAATTCAATTGATAACCCCACAATCTTTTTAGTTCAATGAGCTTGTTCTCTGTATAGCTGTTCGCGTTGATATTTTTCGATCGCCGCTTCGCGTAACCAGTCGGACGGCGATTTTCGCGATCGCACATAAGCATCAAGTTCAATCGGTAATTTTACCCCAACCGCTTTTTCGCTACTTTGTCACTGTAGTTTGACTTAAAATACGTGTTTGGATCTCCACCTTATTCTTGCCATAAATGCTTGTAATATTCCGGTTAACCGCATGAAATAACTAAGACAAAAAAGTCAAAAGCGCGTTTATGCTAGATGCCTTCGACTCAACCCCAAATATCCTAGTAAACGCGAATTTTGTATTTTAGATGCATTTTATCGAAGATACAGGCAGGATCGCAACACCTGCACTGCAATGCACCGAATTAACCACCTTGCTAGCGCGAGGTCTCACAAAAGTAGAACGAGTCGGAATGTGACGAGAAATGCATCGCGCACGCCGCATGTCGTGTATTGGGTTAGTTGCTCGCCTACAGTACAATTAGCACAATCAAAAGTGTCGCAGTGACCGAATGGGGCAGGTTGTAAAGTTAAAAACGCAACAGCACAATGGATACTCGCTAGAAGTTAATAAGTTCTTCTATAGTTATCATCAAGCCGTAAAAGAATACGCTGTCATCTTGGATCGCAGTGGTAGAGCAAAGACAATGACTCCCAACAACAATCGCGATACTTGTTCGTGCCAAGATTTGTATGTTTCTTGTTTGCATCGTTTTGTTGCAACGCTAGCACTTTTGCCGTTAGGCTTGACGACAGTGACTGCATACCTAGATCTCAAAATGAGACGAATTGCATGTTAGAAGATAACTGGATTCATTACAGTAGTGCGATCGCTACGCGATAAAAAAGACAATCATCGGTTTGTTACTTGAATCGCTTCTCTATTGGGCGACATCTTGCTACTATATGCTTGCAGCGCAAATCTAAATAAAATCTAAAAAGATGAGTTATCGAGACGGCATTGCTCCCCACGGAATGCAATTGATCAATCGTGTCGCCACACCGGAACAAAAGCAAGAATTTTTAGACAAAGCGGATTCTTTACCGCGCGTTCAACTTGATGAGCGAGCCGTTTCTGACTTAGAAATGATCGCAATTGGTGGCTTCAGTCCGCTTAGTGGATTCATGGAACGCGAAGACTACGAACGGGTAGTTGCAGAAATGCGGCTAGCAAATGGTTTACCCTGGTCAATTCCAATTACACTCTCAGTGGATGAAGCGATCGCCGAACCGCTCAAAGAAGGTAGCTTAATCCGCCTGGACGATCCTCGCGGTCAATTTATTGGTGTCTTGCAACTCACGCAAAAATATCACTACGACAAAGCGAAAGAAGCCGTTAACGTTTATCGTACGGATGACATCAAGCACCCTGGTGTTAAAGTTGTCTACGATCAAGGATCGGTAAATCTTGCAGGTCCAGTTTGGTTATTAGAGCGTCAACCTCATCCTTTATTTCCTAAGTACCAAATCGATCCAGCACAATCGCGACAAATGTTCAAAGAAAAAGGCTGGAGAACTGTTGTCGGCTTTCAAACTCGTAACCCCATCCACCGCGCGCACGAATACATTCAAAAGTGTGCGTTAGAAACCGTCGATGGATTATTTTTGCATCCTTTAGTCGGCGCAACCAAAGAAGATGATATTCCAGCCGATGTGCGGATGCGCTGCTACGAAATTTTACTTGAGCATTACTATCCACAAGACCGCGTTATTTTAGCAATTAACCCCGCAGCAATGCGGTATGCGGGACCCCGCGAAGCAATTTTCCATGCACTAGTTCGCAAAAACTACGGTTGTACTCACTTTATTGTCGGTCGCGATCATGCAGGTGTAGGCGATTACTACGGTACTTATGACGCACAGTACATCTTTGACGAGTTTGAGCCAGCAGAATTGGGCATCACGCCGATGATGTTCGAACACGCGTTCTACTGCAAGCGCACGCAGCAAATGGCAACAACAAAAACGAGTCCGAGTACACCGGAAGAGCGCGTTCACCTTTCGGGAACTAAAGTGCGAGAAATGCTGCGTCGTGGAGAATTGCCACCGCCAGAGTTCTCGCGTCCTGAAGTCGCCGCCGAGTTGGCAAAGGCAATGCGTATACCTGTAGAAGCGAAGTAGCAAAACTGCAGGGAATGCAGAGGTGCAGGGGAGAATGAACAATTCACAACTCACAACTGTTCTACTAGCCACTAATTACTAACCCCTCACCCCTTGCTCCTAGTCTCTGTTAGGCTAAAAGCTGATGGCTAATAGCTAAAATATGAAGCGGCGGGATTTTTTTAAAGCAGTTGGCGGCATCGTTACCGCGTTAGGAATCAGTGAGTTGGATGTGTTAAGGTTGAGCGATCGCTACGGCTCAGCTTTGGCACAATCTACCTCGCGAAAATTAGCACTATTGATTGGTATTAATGAATACTCAGCTACACCGCTTAACGGTTGTACGACTGACGTTGAACTTCAAAGCGAACTTCTTATTCACCGCTTCGGCTTTCAACCAGCAGATATTGTTGTCTTGCGCAATCAACAAGCAACTCGACAGCAGATTGAAGCTGCATTTATGCAGCATCTAGTTGAACAAGCACAACCAGGCGACATTGTTGTATTTCACTACAGCGGTTACGGACGTCGCATTCAGTTAGATGAGAAACACTCAGACGAGCAAAATCAACAAGAAAATAGCGACCAACGGCTAGCACCTAAAACTTTAGACTCCACAATCAGTAGCTTAGTGCCTGTGGACAGTCCGATCGCGTCCTCAGCAGAATCGCTCGTTAATGACGTGCTAGAAGAAACGCTGTGGTTAATGTTGCGATCGCTACAAACAGAAAATGTGACAACAATTCTCGATACAAGCTTTTATACGCCCCCTACAGCACTATTACCAGGTAACTTGCGCATTCGTTCATTACCACAAATCGCATCAGCACAAATTCATCCTCTCGAACTAGAACTTCAGCAACAGCTTATCAATAGAATCGCACCTTATCGGTTGCTCGTACCACCCCATGCCGCACTCAATTTACCAGGATTATTCATCACCGCATCGCAAACAGATCAACCTGCAGCCGAGACACAGTGGAGTGGTTTTAGTGCAGGGTTATTTACCTATGCCTTAACTCAATCGCTGTGGGAAGCGACTCCAGCCACAACAATTCACGTGAGCTTAAGTAAAGCAAGTAGTGTTGTTGAACAAGTTGTTGGTAAACAGCAGCCACAACTGTGCGGGCAAAAAAGTCAACAACAGGCTGATGTCGCACTTCACTTTATGCCTGATATTAATGTTAGCGCTGATGGTGTCGCGATCGCGGTAGAAGATAACGGCAAAGCCGCACAGTTATGGTTAGCAGGATTGCAGCCAACGCTTTTGCAGTACTACGGCGTCAACTCGCGATTTAAAGTTGTGTCACCGTCTAGCAGTGAGGCTACTACTTCTTCTGCGCAACTCCAAATGCGATCGCGTACAGGGTTAACCGCAAAAGCCTTACTGATTGCAGACAACGAAAATACCAACGCGATACAACCAGGTCAATTAGTTCAAGAAGCGATCCGCATTATCCCGCGTAATATCAATCTCAACGTTGCCTTAGATCCTGGACTCGAACGCATTGAGCGTGTCGATGCTACCAGCGCGTTTGCTACCGTTTCTTTTGTAACGTTAGTTACTTCAGGAGAACAACTCGCAGATTGCTTATTTGGGCGAATTCAAGATGATACCCAATCAACAACTGCTAGCCGTTACGGATTATTTACATTAGCCCGCGAATTAATTCCGAATACTGCGGGTGATGCTGGAGAGGCTGTTAAAGTCGCCGTACAGCGGTTAATTCCGAAATTACAAACACTTTTAGCAGCAAAGTTGTGGCGGCTAACGAGCAATGAAAGCTCTGACTTAGATATTAAAGCAACTCTTGAAGTTGTCAGCGCGCAAAAACAAGTCATTATTGAGCGCGAAACACAGCACTTTCAGACAGATCGCCAAGTCGAAAAGACGACACCAACTGCTGTTTCTTCTACTTTAGGTATTCCATCATTACCAATCGGCAGCCGCATTAAGTATAAAATAATCAATCATAGCGATCGCCCCGTCTACTTATTACTGCTAGGTCTAGATAGCAGTAAAAATCCGATTGTCCTTTATCCAGGAAAAGCCCTGGCTGCTTCTGGTACTAGCGATACCGCATCGACACAAGAGTTGGCGATCGCACCAGAGTCAACTTTAAGTGTACCTCGAACCGAGATCGATTTTGAGTGGATACTGCACGGACCACCTGCGGTTTGCGAAACGCAGCTAATTTTGAGTAGAGGTCCATTTACGCAAACCCTTGCGGCTTTGGATGCTGTGCGCGAAGACTTGCGTGGCGAAGAGTACATTAGTATCTTGTCAAATCCATTAGAAGTTACCCAAGCCCTACTACGCGACTTACAAACCGCGAGCGCGATCGCTCTAGAAACAATTGGAGCCGCCCCTGATACCTACGCTCTAGACGTCAATGCCTGGGCAAGCTTCAACTTCATTTATCAGGTAACTTAAAATTGAGGGGTGAGTGGTGAGAGATTAGTTTTGAATTCTCATTTTCAAGAGTTTTGGAGAGCACAGCCTCCCGGAGACACTATACGATCTCATAACTACAAAACTCTCCTGACCCCTGACCCCCGACCTCGCAAGAATGGCTGAGCCAATTATTGAACTTAAAGGTGTGAGTAAAGCATTCGGCAACAATGTCGTTTTAGACAAAGCCGATCTAACACTTTATCAAGGAGAAGCCTTGGCGATTATTGGTCCTTCGGGTACAGGTAAGTCTACCATATTACGCATTATTGCTGGATTGTTAGCACCAGATGCAGGAGAAATTTATATTCAAGGACACCAGCGTAAAGGACTCATCGAAGATGCTGCCGATCCTATTAGTATTGGGATGGTATTTCAGCAGGCAGCGTTATTTGATTCATTGACTGTCGAAGAAAATGTTGGCTTTTTACTTTATCAACATTCGCGGCTATCGCGATCGCGGATTCGGGAGCTAGTCAATCAAAAATTAGAGATGGTTGGCTTAAGTGGTGTTGGCGATCGCTATCCTAGTGAACTTTCCGGCGGAATGCGCAAGCGTGTCAGTTTTGCTCGTGCAATTATGTCTAATCCTGATAATATTGAGGACTCTCCAGCCGTTTTACTTTACGATGAACCTACTGCTGGTCTCGATCCAATTGCATCTACAGTTATTGAAGATTTAATTCGACAACTACAGTGTACAACTGGTGTGTGTAACACCTATGCGATCGTCACGCATCAGGATAGTACTATCCGCCGTACCGCCGATCGCATTGTCTTTCTCTACCAAGGAAAAGTTCAGTGGGAAGGTTCTGTTAACGATATTGATGCTTCTGATAATCCCCTCATTCAACAGTTTTTTAGTGGTAATGTTGACGGTCCTATTCAAGTTATTGGCTAATGTGAACTGACTCATATCGCAGGGGAGTAAGAAAGTAGAGGATTTGGTATCACTCTATTAACTATGGCTATAATTCTGATATCAAATCTAGCTCTAAAGCCTAATGTAATTTGCATAAAGTTAACCCGCTAAGTCACCGGAATGAGTGAGTAACTTACAGCGGGTATTGGAAGTTTTATTGTCTTGAGAGTTTGCGAATGTAGAAATAAAGTCAACTAATTTTCTTTACTACTGCGGACATTATCTGCAATTAGCCTCATTAAACTTCGCACATCCAAACATATCCAAATAGTTGTTTCAGCTGTACGTTCAAAAACCTCCAAAGCTAACGATAAACAACAATAAAAACTGAATACAAGGGTGAAACTAAAACCAGATGAATGTAACGAAAGTTGAGGTGTATTGCAGTGTAATTAGTACAGGAGGCACAGGTACTAATTCCAGTTAGTTGTTTCTGTTCATCTCTATTAGTGCCTTGATTTATAAACTAGCACTCCTTTTTTAGAAAAAAGCCTCCGATTGAGTAAAATTTATCGACATTCATTTTTTGTAATAGTTGTGTAAACTAGTTTACAAAAATAGCGGCAATAACTTCAACGAGCCTGGGCGATTGCCCCTGTGTCGAGCGCGAACATTGTTGGCAAGCGGTTTACTGAGCATTAGTATTGCTAGTCTCTCCAGAACCACCCTCGGTTGCACTTGTTGCTGGCGTACTTTCCGGTGCAGCAGCGGTATCGCCACTACTTTGTGCATCTTGTGCTGGAGCATTACTGCTTTCTTGTGACTGCGATGACTGTGCAGGTTCTGGTTGTGTTGTTGGTGCAGGTGCAGCCGCCGGACTAGGAACAGTAATATTAATATCTGGCGCTTGCGGGGCTGGGGCTTGTTGCTGGGGAACCGGAACTGGAACGGGAACTTCAGTTGTTCGTTCAATAATGGTCGTTTGGTTTTCAGGTGCGGGACTTGCTGCGGGCGACGGTTGTTGAGTCGGTGCGGGAACGACAATATTTGTGTTGGTAGGTACAGGTTCTTCGCGTTGATTGAGTAACCAAATTCCGCCTGCGGTTAAAGCTGCAAGTGAAGCAAGGAGAATACCCAGAAGTAAACCGCGCGAGGCGTTTTCGTTGTCTCTTGCTGCTAAAGCTTCTTCTTGATAGAGGTTTTCGGATATTTGACCTTGAACATATCCTTCGCAGTAAGCATCTGCATTGCTACTAGCATTGTTGCTTACAGTTTCGTGGGTTCGTGTTGTGTGAGTATTGCCATGCGCGTCAGTACGTGTCTCTTGGCGATCGCGGTGATAACTTTTGTAATCGTTAGGGTTAGTAGACATAGCTTTAAAAGTACTCTCCTCGCAGGGATAAAAATGAGTTGTTATGCGGTATTTACGTAAGTTAAAAGTATTTTTTATTACTTTAACTCTGAGTTATCTATAGAGTAGCTTTTGCGATCGCGCACTCGGCTCTGTCTGCAGTAATGCTTTTTTCTTCTATCTAGCGATATATTTCGTCAAGCAATTCCTGCTATTTAATAAATTTCCTAGTAATTACGCTTGACACTTACAAACACCAAAGGATAAGCGGAAACAAGCGTAAATATAAAGTTGATTGCTCAGTAACTGATCGTTGGCAATTGGAACGATTGCTTACCCATTACCCAACTTTGATATACCCAACAAGGCGAGTATGCATTGAAACACGCAATTATGCTTTACCAAATCAATGCGAACCAACCGAATTCATCACTAAATTATCTGACGTTGTATTAGCTGGAAAAAATCTAATTGCTTGTTCAGCAACGGCTAGCTCGACTCGCGTTCCTACTGGTAAGATAACTTCGGCGGATGTCCGCGCGTGTAATCTTTTACCCGATGCAGTTTGCAAGCAGTAACGGTATTCGCGTCCTAAAAACCTACGCGTGTGAATAATAATAGGAGCGCTATCCGCAGGCTGTAAGATTAAATCCTCTTCGCGAATCATTAAGTCTGCCACTTCGCTTTGTCCCATTTCTTTTCGTACAGTAAAACAGCCAATTTCTGTTTCCCACAGGTGTCCGCGACGCTTGGCTGGTAAAAAGTTAGCGCGAGTGACAAACTCTGCGACAAAGCGGGTTTGTGGATGCGAATAAACGTCTTCAGGGGTACCGAGTTGTTCGATTTTTCCTTGACGCATCACAGCAACTCGATCGGCGATCGCTAAGGCTTCTTCTTGGTCGTGCGTCACAAAAACGCCGGAAATTCCTGTCGCTTTGAGAATTTCGCGTAACTCCTCGCGCAGGCGCAAGCGGACTTGCACGTCAAGGTTACTCAACGGTTCATCGAGTAAAATTAGCGCAGGTTCTGGTGCTAAGGCGCGTGCCAAAGCGACACGTTGCTGTTGTCCGCCAGATAGTTCGTGCGGGTAGCGTTTTTCTAATCCAGCTAAGCCAACAAGTTCTATAAGTTGCGCGACGCGATCGCTGCTTTTTTTGCTATATCGCAAACCAAACGCAACATTCTCACCGACAGTTAAGTGCGGAAACAGGGCATAATCTTGAAACACCATGCCTACCGAGCGTTGTTCTGGCGGTATCCAGTTCGCACCGGCGACAGTCTTTCCTGCGATTTCGATTCTTCCTGATTGCGGACGTTCAAACCCTGCGATTAACCGTAACAGCGTTGTTTTGCCACAACCTGATGGACCCAGTAAACCAAGTAAATCGCCTTGCACAAGACTCAGGCTGACATTTGCAACCGCTGGTGGTGGTTGATCGAATTGTTTCGTCACGCCATCTATGCGAAGAATAACTTGCTCCTGCTTCATAAAATGCAACAAACCTCCTACGATTGCTCTTGAGAAAGCATAAATAAAGTCGATCCGAAGGAAACTAACAACATCGTCAACGCTGCTGCTGCGGCATCGCTAAACGCAACGTTTTCTGTTGCTGACCAAATTCTGGTGGCGAGTGTTGAAAAACCAATGGGCGCGAGTAACAATGTTGCAGGTAGCTCTTTAATTGCGGTTAAAAATACCAATATTGCCCCACTTAGTATTCCTGGGCGGACAAGTGGTAAGGTAATTTCTTGCAAAGTTTGCCAAGGTGTTCTGCCTAAAACTTGAGCAGATTCTTCGAGTTGTGGATTGACTTGAAGCAGCGAACTCCGCACTGTACCAACTGCTTGCGGTAAAAATAAGACTAAGTAGGCAAAAACCAGGATTGGTAAAGTTTGATAAATCCAAGGCAGATAATTAGCACCTAAAAACACGAGTGACAAGGCAACAACAATTCCTGGCAAGCCAAAGCCGATATAGCTACAGCGCTCGATTATAGCAGTTATTCGGCTGGGAAAGCGTACTGCTAAAATTGCTACAGGTAAAGCACAAGCCGTCGCCGCAATCGCCGCGAGTGCTGATGCCCAAATTGAGTTAATTGCAGGTTGTACCATGTCTTGCGCAAGGTTAACTGCATCTCCAGCACCAACTGTTAAGCCGCGAATCAACCAAAATAAAGTTACGCCTATTGGTAACGCTAAACTAAGCGACGCGATCGCTGCGCAAAATAAAAGTGCTGGAAGTTTCCAATATCCCAGTTTTATTGGTATGGTACGGCGGGACGTACCGCGACTGTAATACCTTGCTCGCGATCGCGCCTTGTGTTCCAACCACAAAATTCCTAACACCAACGCAACCAAAATTAAAGCTAAAGCAGCGGCTAAATTGCGGTTAAAACTCGATCTGTATTGCAGAAAGATGGCGCGCGTAAATGCATCAAACCGCATTAGTGAAGGCGTGCCGAAATCGCGTAGCGCATACAATGCAACTAAAAGCGAGCCAGCAACAATCGAAGGACGCAACTGCGGCAAGATGACGCGAAAAAAAGTATCTCGTCTACTATATCCCAAGCTCCGTGCAGCTTCTTCGATCGCGGGATCAATTCCGTGTAATCCAGCACGAACACTCAACAAAATATACGGATAAGTAAATAAAGTGATGGCTAAAATCGTGCCAAACCAGCCATAAATGCTTGGTAGTTGTTGTACTCCCAATGGTTCTAGTAATATTTGTAACAAACTGCCTCTTGGTCCAAACGCCGCAATTAAGGCGAAGCTACCTACATAACTAGGAACGGCTAAAGGAAGAGTTGTTACGATTAACCAAAATCGCCGCCAAGGCAAATCTGTCCTGACGGTTAAAAATGCAAGTGGAATTGCAATTAAGGCAGAAAATAGCGTAACTGCGGCTGCCATTCCCGCGCTGTTGAATAAGATAGTTACAGTTCGCGGGCGCAAGAGCAAATTTGATAGTTCTTCTCCTCCGACACCTGCTGTCCGAATGACCAAATACGTCAGTGGAACCGCGATCGCAAAGGCAGTAATTGCACCTGTAATGAGTAGAAATAATGGTGGTCTATGTGCTGAGATGCTCCTAGAGATTTGCATAAATCATTGATTGATGTATCAAACTGTCAAATTTGCTTTGATAGGTGCGAAGTTGTGCTATTGTGTTAGAGTTGATTTTGAGAATTAATTTCTACTTACTGCGCTGTCAAATAAGAAATTTTCTCACTACTTTTTAGAATCATAAAACAATACCTCAACAGTACGGCGGGAAAAAACTTGTTGTTTCTATACATTTATTGAAAATGATTATGCTTATCTTGCCAAGGGCGCGTGCGAAAAAAAGCAACTAAAGAAGTAGATATTGCAAATAAGTTGCAAACACGTAAGGCAATCCAGTTCACTGTGCCGTGGAAAACCGCTTTTGGCGTTGCGCTTCGTACAACAGCAAAGCAGCAGCGATCGCGACATTTAATGATTCGACTTCAGCATTTTGCGGAATTCTGACGCGAAGGTTGCTTTGGGCAACTAAGTCAGCGGATAAGCCCGCGCCTTCATTTCCCAGTAAGATTAAACTTGGACGCTGCCAATCGACTTCCCAGTAAGTTAACGGCGCATCTGCCTGTGTGGCAATAACTTGCATTCCTGCTTGTTGACATTTGCTCACCGTTGCCCTTAAATCGGGGCTGATAGCGATCGGCAAACGAAACCACTGTCCTGCTGTGGCTCTTAAAACTTTTGGGTTGTAAATATCAACGCTATTGGCACTCAACCACAATCCACTCGCACCAGCTGCCATAGCTGTCCGAATAATTGTCCCCACATTGCCTGGATCTTGCACGTTTTCTAAAGCTAAGGTTAAACCATTGCATGGAACTTGGCTGCGTTCTAAACAGCGGGGCGCGGTTGCGACAACGCCATCAGGGTTGACTGTTGTGGCGATCGCTTGCAAAACCTCTTCACTGACAATTTCCCCGCGTTGTGCTTGCTGAGAGGCTTGTTGCCATAGCAGCTGATTGCGACTTTGCCACTGTGGAGTACAGCAGACGGTTGCCAATGGGTATTTTACGCGACAAGCTTCTTGTAGTAAGTGCGTTCCTTCGATTATGAACACGCCCTGCTCCCGTCGTTCTTTTGCGGAATGCAATTTCCGTAGTTGCTTGACCAGCGGGTTTTGCAAACTAGTGAGCATACACGTTGTAGCAGGCGATCGCTAAATGAATTTAAAGTTATCAGCTACAGTGTACTTTTTCAAGCTAATTTATACTGCGCTCTGTAAACCGCGAGCGCGATCGCACTCCCTAATCCCCCATGGAGACTTTTACTTTCATCCTATCGTCACAGATAGGCAACGGCACTGGGTAAGTAATCGGATACATTGATATCTTGCACCAATTTCATCTATTTCCCACTCTCCCACCCTGCACTATAAGGTGCAGGCTAACAGCTAAAGTCTGATTTATCAGACTGAATTAGCCTTGTAGTCCACTTTGAGTGGGGTTGAGCTATGAGCGTGGGAATTAATTCCTAGGCGGGCTGTCGGGTTAACCGAGAATGATGCAAGCTCTCAGTTAAACAAGAAGTGCGATCGCATCGCTTTGCAGTCTACCTGCCACATCATGATAACCTTGCACTCGCTCAAACTCAGTGTAGAGTTGCGTTCTCCTACCGATGACTTAAAGCATCTGCAGTTAAAAGTACAGGAATATATGGAGCAGGACACAGTGACTATTCTAATGAACGCCATCTATGGCTTGCTAAAGTAACCTTAATGGAATTTTTGGCAGACGTAAAACAGCTACGCAAGGAAGAATCTACTACTCAAACTCAAGGAAGCGATCGATGACAAAAATTGATATAGCTATTCCTAGCTTCCCTTTTTACTCATTATTCATGAGTGAGGAATTACCAGATATGCGATGCAAAAGCGCGTATCTGGAGTAGATACGGAGGACGAAGCTACGCTTCTAGGATAGAAACATAACCTACACTCATCAATCGTTATGACCCAAGCCTTACCTAAAATAGTCACCTTTGACGAATTTATCGCGCTTTATCCCGATTCCTCTGGGGTACGCTACGAGCTGCATAACGGGGAAATTGTCCAAATGGCACAGCCTACAGGGAGACATGAAAGAATAAAAGGATTTTTGGCGGCTGAATTAACTTTAGAGTTTAGACGATTAAATCTCCCCTACTTCATCCCCAATCAAGTAATAGTAAAACCACCAGAAAGAGAATCAGGTTATTTTCCAGATGTATTAATACTAAATGACACTGCTTTGGTTAATGAACCGCTTTGGGAAAAATCTTCTGCTGTGACTCAGGGTACATCAATTCCTTTAGTTATTGAGGTTGTCAGTACCAATTGGCGCGATGATTACTATCTAAAACTCGCCGATTATGTTGGGCGAAGCCCTTCCCGAAGGGTAGAGATGAACATTCCCGAATATTGGATTGTTGACTATGCAGCATTGGGAGCTAGGAAGTTTATCGGCGATCCCAAACAACCCACTATTTCAGTCTATCAACTCATTGATGGGGAATACCAAGTCAGTCAGTTTCGTGGTAGCGATAAAATTATATCTCCTGCTTTTCCTGAGTTCAATTTGACGGCGGAACAAGTTTTTAATGCTGGTTAATGAGTGGTTAATTCCATACTGAATATGCACTTTCGTGGAAAATAATTATGAAAAATCTAATTTTGTTTGACCGCGCCTTATAGACAAGCAATGATGAAGTAGTCAAGCGACACCGTTTGGAATTGAAAGGAGAAAAAGCTTTTTACAAATGAGAACCATTATTATTTTCCGAAAAGTTAGAAGCAGCGATCGCAAAAATTATAGAAATTCTAGGTGACAGCGATCGCGCGAGAAAAGCAAATTAAAGGGTGGCTGAGAGTCAAAAAAATTGCTTTGATGGAATCAGCTAATCCACAATAATACGAATCAAGTACTGAGTAAAACACAATGTTTGCTTATGACTATTAAAAAACAACTACTTCAAGAAATAGAATCCACTCCAGATACTCTTTTGGCTGAAACGCTAAACTTTCTACGCTTTTTAAAAACAAAACGAGATCTAGCCGTTTCTCGAATTAGAACGCGTCGTTGAAGAAAAGACTTTACTTGCAGGCACCTTCATCGAAGTTCAACGCGATCGCCGCAAATTCAACTTACCAGACGAACTAGAGAAATACCATACCTTCATCAGTAACGTTTTAGAACGCAGTCATATCTATCGGCGATCGACAGCTTATTTTGACAGTGGGGTACTCAAACTCTACGAAGAACCCCTGCTAAACATTATTCAAAACGAAGGCGAAATTCGTTTGTTATTAGATTGGCACGGCTTCACCAAACAAGCAGATATCGAAGAATTAGAAAAACTACACAGATCCCAACTACCGCGCTCAATACTTCCGTCGTACCTTAAAAGAATTCTAATCGTCTGCTCCTCTGCCCCTCCCTAGAGAGCCTTCAAGCAAAATATAAAAATGCGGAACCCGGGACTTGAACCCGGAAGCCTTGCGGCACTAGAACCTGAATCTAGCGCGTCTGCCAATTCCGCCAGTTCCGCTTATACGTTTTTTACGCAGTTCTTTATTTTCGCTCAAATTTGCTTAAGTGTCAAGATAGCTGGTCTAAGTGCAGAACACCGGTACAACATGGCATTCACCAAAGTGTTTTGCTTCTATTTTTTAGCTGCAGAAGTTCTCAAAACTCTATAAGCTACCATTCACTGAAAGATAAAACAAGCGTGTAAGTACTCTTTTGTTTCAGCAATGATGAAATTAATATGCGATGACTCAGAAGGTTTAACTTTTGCAAATGTCAATGTAGAATCAAAACCAACTTTGAACTTGTAAAAGTACCGAATTCTTTACGGAGGATAGACCTATTACTACCTCTCACGGCTTACCAAACGCCCACGTGTTATCTGATGCTGACACTTCTGTTCTACAGATTTGGGGCAAGCATCCATTAAAAGGTCATGTCAAAATCAGTGGCGCAAAAAACTCAGCACTAACTGTCATTGCCGCAGCCTTACTTTGTCCTGAAGATTGCCGCATTCGCAATGTTCCTAACCTTGTTGATGTGAAGCGAATGGGACAAATTTTAACCGCTTTAGGAGTTAAGATTGAGCATCAAGGCGATGTTTTAGACATTAATGCGAGTACGATTAGTCACTCAAAGGCTCCTTACGAGCTGGTTAGCCAGCTACGAGCAAGTTTCTTTATTATTGGACCGTTACTGGCAAGGTTAGGAGTCGCACGCATTCCCCTACCTGGTGGGTGTACAATTGGCGCTCGACCAGTAGATCTCCACGTACGGGGTTTACAAGCAATGGGAGCCGACGTGCAAATTGAACATGGTATCGTTCACGCTTACGTCGCTGGTAATCAACGCAAACTCAAAGGTGCAAAAATCTACTTAGATTACCCCAGCGTTGGTGCTACCGAGACAATTATGATGGCTGCTACCTTAGCAGAGGGGGAAACAACGATTGAAAACGCTGCACAAGAGCCAGAAGTCGTAGACTTAGCTAATTTTTGTCGAGCGATGGGGGCGCGTATTCGCGGAGCCGGAACGAATACAATTACAATCGCCGGAGTTCCTCGCTTGCATTCCACAGATTACACTATTAATCCCGATCGCATCGAGGCTGGCACTTTCCTAGTTGCTGGAGCGATTACGCATTCCGAAATTAGTTTGTCTCCGGTTGTTCCAGAGCATTTGACTGCGGTGATTGCGAAACTTCAGGAAACCGGCGCGCAAGTTGTCACCGAAGCTCCGGATTGCTTGCGAATTGTTCCTGGAGACACAATTAAAGCAACAGATATTGAAACCTTGCCCTATCCTGGCTTTCCTACCGATATGCAAGCTCAGTTTATGGCGTTACTCACGCTCAGTGAAGGCGATAGTTTAATAACTGAAACTGTATTTGAAAACCGAATGCGTCACGTCGCAGAGCTAAATCGCATGGGGGCAGACATTCGGATTAAGGGCAATCATGCACTTGTACGCGGTGTTTCGATGTTATCTGGCGCACCAGTCATAGCAACAGATCTTCGTGCTTCCGCAGCGCTTGTTTTAGCTGGATTGGCAGCAGATGGCAAAACGGTTATTCAGTGCTTGCATCATCTCGATCGCGGTTACGAGCAGTTGGAAGTCAAACTACTTTCTTTAGGGGCAATCTTAGAGCGCGTTCCAGGTAGTGCCGATACTAGTAGTGCAAGTTTAACGAGTCATTCTGTTTTATTAGAGAAAGACTAAGCAACAATTGCGTTGAAGTGACTCGCGACTTGAGTCATCGCGCGCAAAGGTAATGATTGCCAGCCGCAGTGCAAAAGCTGTGATTCGTTATACTGAACACATAGCGCGTTAGTTCACAACGCGATCGCATCACCTGATTATTACCCACTGTAACTTTTCTATTCCTTTGTAAGCGAAAACGGCGCATGTCTTTCTCTAAAACTCAGCTAATTGGTCTAAAAGCCGACGAGTTTCGTCATCCATTAGATTTAGAGGCAACTAAAGCTCTCAAACAAATCCCTGGCGCTGATATCATCATACGTAACCTGCTAGGGCAAATGGCGGAACAGTTTTTTTATGTAGACAATATTGCCTCTAGTATCCTAGTCAGCGAGCAACAACTGCCTCAGTTCCACAAGCTGTTAATCGAAGCTTGTCGAGTGTTGGATCTAGAACCGCCACAGTTGTATGTCCGTCAGCATCCAGTTCCAAATGCTTATACATTTGCTATGCGTGGCAAACAGCCCTTTATTGTCATGCATACTTCTTTGTTGGATTTGCTGACTCCTGAGGAAATTCAGGCAGTAATCGCGCACGAATTAGGTCATCTGAAGTGCGACCATGGAGTGTATCTCACATTAGTCAACTTGGTTGTTTTAGCCGCAGGACAGTTGCCTAATTTAGGTGGCTTTGTCGCCCAAGCGCTGCAAGCACAGCTTTTAGAGTGGGTGCGATGTGCAGAGTTTACGTGCGATCGGGCTGCCCTCCTTGCGACTCAAGATCCCAAAATCGTGATGTCGCTGTTGATGAAGCTTTCAGGAGGTTCGCCAACTCTTGCATCGCAACTCAACTTAGATGCCTTTCTCGCGCAAGCCCGTGCCTATGACGATATTAGCAACACCGAGTTAGGGGAAGTCCTTAAATCAGCGCGGATATCACAACTCACTCATCCGCTACCTGTACTACGCGCTAGAGAAATTGACCGCTGGGCATCGAGTCGAGATTATCAAAACTTGTTAGAAAGTCACGCTATGGATTATAATCATAAAGCTGCTCACAAGGGCGGGTGGCGAAACTGGTAGACGCACCACACTCAAAATGTGGCGACCTTGCGGTCATAGGAGTTCGATTCTCCTCCTGCCCATTCAATTTGTTAGGGTCGAGCGATGTTTAACGCTGGCAGTGTATTAGTATCGCTCGTCAATGCGCGCTCGGAAATTAGCTTAAAGCAGTGTTTTTAATGTGACGCACTGCTTTTTTTTGCGAGCGCCTGTTAATTACCTCAATTTCAAGTTCAAGATGGACGTAGCGTCAGCGCAACGATCAATCTATGCGATCGCCAAACGGAGATAGACGGTGTAAATTACCCAGCTTTGACCTTCGTCAAGAAATTCAGTCAATTTCTTCAACCGCATGCACATATAAAGCAACTATGACTACCGTATATTTTCTGATATTACAATAATTTTTTAGTGTAAATTGCTCGCAATATATCAGTAAAATTGCGCTTGGATTGTCAGGAGCTCTGGCGCTAACTTCTTTTAATGTTTGTTATAGCAGGGAGCATAAGTAAAACTAAGAGTAGCCTAGTTTATAAAAACACATTATTAAAAAAAGCTTAAAAATATTTTTCGTAGAGGAAAGAACTTTTACCTTGTGAAAAAAACTTAATCGTTCTTTCGATTCACTTGTTGTAGAGAAGGAAATCGCCTGCGATCGCTGCGCGCAAAATCCCAAGAATAATTGTTTTAGCTCAGCAAGCGATCGTATTGCCTAACTAGAAACTAAAGACCGATCAATTGTCTAAGCCACTAGCCGAAGACCAATGTCTATGTTGAGGAGTGAATATATGAAGCAAGCATCTGCATCTAGTTATCAACCCAAAAATCGTATTCGTTGGAGAAAAAGTCTTCTTCTAGCTGTGCTAGGGCTCGTAAGTGCATCAAGCATAATTTGGCAACATTACACGACTCAAGTTGTAGCTGCTGAAGAAACTCAGGTTGCAGCTAGTAATTCTTGGCAGAATGCTTCATTTCCTGTAGAAAATTTTCAAGCTTACACTTCCCCATTTGGGTATCGTCGCTCGCCGACTGGAGGATCGGGATGGGAATTTCATCGAGGACTAGACTTTGCGGCACCGCAAGGAAGCTACATTCGTAATTGGTGGTCAGGGAAGGTTATTAAAGTTTCAGACCGCACTGCTTGTGGAACGCATATTGTTGTGCAATCGGGTGACTGGGAGCATATCTATTGTCACATGCAAGGTCACGTTGAAACGCAAGGTGGCAATCGCTACTTAATTGACCGCGAAGGTGGAATTCAAATTTGGGAAGGTCAATATATTCATAGTGGTGCGCGAATTGGTCGAGTAGGAATGACAGGACGCACTACAGGTCCGCATCTCCATTGGGGACTCAAGTACGCAAACAACTATGTAGATCCGGCTCTTGTTCTCAGAGCAATGTACGCTCAGCAATCGGGTAGAACGCTACAATCTTCTGCAAGGATTCAATAAGAATATTGGGAAGTTTGCATTATGTAGCGTTAATTTTTCCTGTGCTTTCTCTGCGGTCTATTTGTAGAAACTTTAAAGCGAAACGATGTAACTCGACTGCTCAACGTCAGCATCTCAATAAAAAGCCGATAATTGCTACTTGCGTTGTGGTAAATTATCGGCTCTGCAGTTTAGAGTACTGCTACCACTATAACTAACTAGTAACCAACGCATCTCGCTCGTGAGATTGCTTGTATTCTGCTACAATCTTGCGAAATTCATCGCCGTCAATTGTTTCTCTTTCAATCAATAAATCGACTAAACGATCCATCAAAACGCGGTTCTCTTGAAGAAGTTTTAATGCTTGCTCGTGACAGTGAGAAATAATTTGTCGAACTTGAGCATCCACGCGTGCTGTAATCTCTTCAGAATATTCCGATCGCGTCATGAGATCGCGCCCCAAAAACACTTCGTTATTTTGGTTATCGAGGGAAAGCAAACCTAAGTCAGACATTCCGAAACGAGTTACCATCTGGCGCGCTAAGTTTGTGAGTTGTTGCAAATCTTGACCCGCACCAGTCGTGACTTCTTCTTTACCAAAGACAATTTCTTCGGCTGCTCTACCGCCAAGTGTCGCTGTAATTCTTGCTAAGAGTTGCGCGCGCGAGATTAACCCTTGATCTTCACTTGGAGTAAACCACGTTAGTCCGCGTGCTTGTCCGCGTGGAATTAGCGTGACTTTCTGTACTGGGTCGTGGTCTTTGAGTAGTGTTGCTAACAAGGCGTGACCTACTTCATGGTAAGCAATGAGTCGTTTGCTCTTGCTGTCTACAAGTGGCGTTCCTTCCATTCCGGCGACAACGCGGTCGATCGCATCATCAATTTCCAACAACGTGATTGCCTCTTTGCGTCGGCGTGCGGTCAAGATCGCCGCTTCGTTGAGCAAGTTGGCTAAATCTGCGCCGGTAAATCCTGGTGTTCGCCGTGCTACTGCATCCAGAGATACGTTAGAATCAAGTTTTTTGTTGCGGGCATGAACTTGCAGAATTTCTCGCCGTCCTTTGAGATCGGGAGCATCGACAATCACTTGCCGGTCAAATCGACCAGGACGCAGAAGTGCTGCATCCAGAACGTCCGGGCGGTTGGTTGCGGCAATAATAATGATGCCTGTGTTGCCTTCAAAGCCGTCCATCTCGGTGAGTAACTGGTTGAGCGTTTGTTCGCGCTCGTCGTTTCCGCCACCAATTCCAGTACCGCGTTGTCTTCCTACGGCGTCGATTTCGTCGATGAAGATCAAGCACGGTGCGTTGTCTTTCGCTTTTTTGAATAAGTCGCGCACGCGCGAAGCACCAACACCGACAAACATTTCGACAAATTCGCTACCAGAAATACTGAAGAATGGCACTCCGGCTTCACCGGCGATCGCTTTGGCTAACAGAGTTTTTCCGGTTCCTGGCGGTCCTACTAGTAAGACTCCTTTGGGAATTCTGGCTCCAATTGCTGTGAAGCGTTCGGGTTGCTTGAGGAAGGTGACAACTTCTTGGAGTTCTTCTTTCGCTTCTTCGATTCCAGCGACATCAACGAATGTTATCCCTGTTTTCGCTTCCATCTGAAATCGAGCGCGGGATTTCCCAAAGTTCATCGCTTGATTCGACGCGTTGCTCGAACGTCGGAGGAACAACAACATCAATGCCATCAGTGGTAATATCCACAGCAAGTTTGCCAAAATTCCAATTGCCACTCGACCATCCGCAGAGGAGACGACTTCAAATTCAACTCGGTTGGCTCGCAGTCTTTCAATGAGTTCGGGATTTTGATCGAGAAGCGGTACTTCTTGCGGTGGTGCATCGGCTTGTTGTCCTTCGAGTTGAACTCGCGCCACTCTTTGCGTTGGGTCAATTTCAACGCGTTCGACTTGACCGGCATCAATTCTTTCGATTAATTCTCCATATGTTAGAGCATTCGGCTCTCTTCGTTGCGCTAGTGCCGGGCTTGCCACAAACGTAGACTGTAAGATAATCCAACCTGCGGCGATCGCCCCAGTGAAAGCCAAACCGCTTGCTGGTTTTTGGCGCATCAATGCTTTTTTCTGCAAACCTCTCATATATTGACTGCCCTTTGTCTACTGCCTTAACCCAAGCACTTGCATCTGAGCGTTCTGCCTGAGCATGAATAAAAACTTACAATTTATCTTGCCAAGATCTAGTTTAGCCTTCCCACCACTACCTCTAGTATTACTGATAACTCAAGTTCTATCGCAGACAAAACTTCGAGTTTGACACAATCTCAGCATATTTATTATAATTTAAGTCATACTCATTACGACTACGTTTTTCTATCTACTATAACTAACTATTTAGTCGCTACGAGAAGTACATAAGTTGCATATATTTAGAGTACTTTGTAGAGTACTTTGCTCCACAACAAGACTGGATGACCGTAATTCAGATTTGTTGAGAATAATTAATGTTTAATTAGATGCCCTTAAGGAGCAACTCAATGGTTAAAATTGTTGGAATTGGTGGGAGTTTAAGACCAGACTCTTATAGCCAAAGTGCTTTAAAACTAGTAGCAAAGCGCGTAGCAGCTTTGGGAGCCGAAGTAGAAATCCTCGACCTCAGGCAAATGAAACTACCATTTTGCAACGGTGAAGATAGCTACCCTGATTATCCTGATGTTGTCAAACTGCAAAACACAGTTAAGCAAGCGGACGGTCTAATTTTGGCAACTCCAGAATATCACGGAAGTGTGAGCGGTGTCTTAAAAAACGCGCTCGATTTAATGAGTTTTGAGCAGCTAGATGGCAAAGTTGTCGGACTCATCAGTGTATTAGGCGGTCAATCGAATAGTAATGCGCTAAACGATTTACGCGTAATTATGCGTTGGGTACACGCATGGGTAATTCCCGAACAAGTTGCAATCGGACAGGCGTGGAAAGCTTTCAGTTCCGATGGCAAAATTTTAGACGAAAAACTTGCCCAACGTTTCGATCAGTTTGCTCAAAGTTTGGTAGAAAATACACGGAAGCTGCAAGGCGTCGCCTAGCATCATGGTTCGTAATTCGTAATTAATATTAAGTAATTAATATTAAATTTAGGAACTTGAGAATTGAATGACGTATTGCTGAATTATAATGTACGAATTGTTCAGCAACTTTATCCCCGATCGCCCCAAAATCTACAACTTCTGGGAGAATCAAATGGTTTAGTTTAAGGTTTTCGATCTTGGGGTTTTTAGGAAGTTGGAAAGCCTTGCACCAAAGCCTATCAGGAAGATATGGAAAAACCTTGGTTCGTACTAATGAACTTGAGTCTCAATACCTAAATTAATTCATTACGAATTACGAATAATTCATATGAATATATTGCTAAGTAGGTTTTTTCCCGCGAAGCAAAAGTTTACTAATCTTTTATCTTATCACAAAAAATAGATGATTCGCACTCGTATATTTAAGGCTTTTACAAAGGAAATCTCAGGTTTTCTCAAACATTTTCCGTAAAATCACCCTTGCTTGTTGATATTAAGTGCAATAGCGTACTGAATAGTGTAGAAACCTGTAACTTTTTGCAGTAAGAGGATATGGCAATACCCAACGCAGGTTCAGCGTTTTTTTTGCCTGTACAGAAGTGCAGGTTTCGTCGCAGAAAACTCATTCCGCTGCAAACAGATATTTTGTGGAGAATTGAATGCGGTGCCGTACGTACATCTACTTGGACAGAAGAGGGAACTTCGATTGTCCTGGGTTACTGGGGATCTGGTGAAATCGTAGGCAAAGCCATATCGCGAATTCAACCTCTTCAAATCGAATGTTTAACTGATGTAGAGTGTAGTAGCGTGCCGTCCAATTTATGGCAAGGCATATTGAATGATGTTGTAGAGCAGATGCAACAAACGGATGAGTTAATCTGTATCATTCGCAGAGAATCAGTTGTGTTAAGGCTGTGGGAGTTTCTGCTTTGGCTAGACAAAAAATTTGGTTGTGATGTCGAGCAGGGGCGGCTATTAGATTTACCGATTACT
Source organism: Chroococcidiopsis sp. TS-821 (assembly GCF_002939305.1). Taxonomy (NCBI): domain Bacteria; kingdom Bacillati; phylum Cyanobacteriota; class Cyanophyceae; order Chroococcidiopsidales; family Chroococcidiopsidaceae; genus Chroococcidiopsis; species Chroococcidiopsis sp. TS-821. The sequence continues at coordinate 191,949 of NZ_MVDI01000007.1, forward strand.
CATCAAGATATAGCCGATACGATTGGCTCGACACGGGTGACAGTAACGCGAATGCTGCAACAATTAGCACTAGAAGGGAAAATACTACGCCAAGGGTGGAGCATTATTATCACTGAGCCTCATTGCATGAGAGCCTTGTGAGGGCAAGGCAATGCCTTACCCGTATTTTTTAGTGATGATGTTCGTGGTGGTGATGATGGTGATGCGCTTGCGCTACAGCTAGTTGGGGATTGACGGCGATCGCTTGTTCTGAAAGTAAAGCCGCGATATGAGGGTTAGCCCACTCGGCTGCCATTTTTAGAAAGTCTGGATGGTCATTAACGCAGGGCATTTGTACGTAAGTAATATCTTTACGCTGGCGCTGTAGTGCATGAATAATATGATCGACGTCGAGTAAAGTTTCATGATTTTCGGTGGCAAAGCCAATTGGCATAAATATAATTGCTTTAGCACCAAGTTCGATCAAGTTTTTTGCCGCTTGTGTGGCGTTGGGCTGTGTCCATTCAATTAGCGGCGTATCGTGGTTCAGCCAGCCAACAGAAATCAGTGGATAGCGGTCGATTAATTGTTCTCTTACCTGTTCGTATAGTGCTTCACTTTCTGTAATTCCAGAGGTGAATCCTTTGGCTTTATGCGGACAACCATGATTCATTAACACGATACCTATTTGGGAAGGTAGGTAAGCTGCAGCTAAATCAGTTGTAATTTTTTCCTCAACAAGACGCGCCATTAAATTGATATAGGCAGGTTCGTTATAGAAAGAAGGAATATAGCGTTGTCCTTTTACCCAATGCTCGTCACCATCTGCAAGCTTTGCTAAAGCTTTATTAACTTGCTCAACCGCGATCCCACTTGTGAAGATCGAATCGACGACGAGTAGCGGGTAAATGAGAATTTTGTCAAAGCCTTGAGCTTTGATTTCTGCTAAGACTTGTTCAGGGAGAAAGGGCGCACAGAAATTAAATGCTTTAAAGACTTGAACGCGAGTACCCCACCGTTGTTGCAAGTGCTGTTCAATACCGGCGCGCTGCTGCTCAAAAATCGCATTGTGGGGTGAAATGAAGCGATCGTGTTGATGACCCCATTCATGTCGGTCAAATAGCGCTAGTATTTTGGCTAAAGGTGGATAAATCCACGTTGGTACTGGAGCAAATTTAGCTGTTAGCAGATTTAACGCTTGTTCGTTATAGTTAGCAAAATCTTCGTAATTTTCGACTTCGCCGTAGCCCATCAGCAAGACGGCAACTCGGTCGTTGCTAGAATGAGCAGATGCTTGTTGCTGTTTTTCGGGGATGGCAACCAATTTACATTCCTCAAATAGATGAGCTTGTTGGTTTTGTAGGTACTTGGAGCGCCCAACGATGCCGTGTATAGCCCGCGAAGTACCGACACCATTCTTAGGTTAGCATCCCCATAGGGGGCATAGCTGCCTTTGGCTGAAAGTTGGTTAGCTTCTGTTGGCAGGGAGGTAGGGGAAAAGAGAGAATGACAAACTACAATCCCAAAATAATTCTTGCCGTCCACAAGTAAATTAAAACCCCCAACACGTCAACCGCAGTTGTAATGAACGGTGCTGACATCAAAGCCGGATCGAGTTTGAGCGAACGAAACAAAAACGGTAATGCTGAACCTGCGAAAGAAGCCAAAATCGCGATCGCAAATAAACTGACTCCAACCGCGATCGCCACGGAAAGATCGCCCTGGAGAAAGTAAGCCCATACAGTCACGACAATAGCTAACATGACTCCTAAGATGACTCCTGCAATTGTTTCTCGGGATATGACTCCTAGGAACTTCCCTGTTTGGACTTCATTAGTACTTAACCCCCGAATGACTACAGTAGAAGACTGTGCTCCTACATTACCGCCGGTATCAATCAATAAAGGAATAAATGCTGCTAATGCAACAACTTGCTCGAGAACTTCTTCTTGATTTTGAATAACAACTGCCGTTGCTGTATTTGTAATCAATAGAACAAATAACCAAACAACACGTTTGCGCGCAACAGTAAACAAGTTAGTTTGGAAATAGTTACCACCACCGGCTTGCACGCCACCCAGCGTATAAATATCTTCGGTTGTTTCTTGCTCTAAAATATCAATAACATCATCAACTGTCACGATTCCAACGAGCCGTTGCTCAGCATCGACAACCGGTACTGCTAAGAAGTCATAATCTTTAATAACGCGGGCAACTTCTTCTTGATCCGTTTCAGTGTATACGTGTACAACATCGCGTGTCATAATCTCGCCAATAGTCTGGTTAGGCTGAGCTGTCACGAGATCCCTAAGAGATAGAATTCCTACTAATCTCCTTGCCGCATCTGTAACGTATAGGTAGTAGATTGTTTCAGTAATATTGGCAACGCTACGAATTCGCTCTAGTGCTTGCGCAACCGTCATTCCTTCTTTAAGCGAAATATACTCTGGGGTCATAATGCGCCCAGCAGTATTAGGTTTATAGCCTAAAAGTAAAGAGGTGGCTTGTCGTTCTTCCGGACTTAACTGGGTGAGGAGGCGACGGACAATTTTTGCTGGTAATTCATCAAACAAACGCGCGCGATCGTCCGGCGACATTTTGTCAACAATGTCCAAGACATCTTGGTGTTTGAATTCCTCAATTAATTTTTGTTGAACAACGGGATCGAGATATTCGTAAACTTCAATCGCTTCATCTTTAGATAGCAAACGAAATGCGATCGCCTGCATTGCTTCTGGTAAACCTTCAATTGCTTCGGCAATATCTACGGGTTGTACGGGTACGAGTAAAGCTTTCGCACCTTGAAAGTTTTGTTGTTCAAGCAATGCTTGCAATTGCATCTGTACGAGCTGGCGCAGTTCGTCTCGCGATACAGTTTGAGAGCGATTAGCATTGTAGTCTTCAGTCAAGGTGAACCTCCTAAGTAGTACTATTAGCTTTAAGGTTTATATGTGAATCAGCAGAAAAGCAGGGGTACAAGGGTGCAGGGGAGAGTAGAGAATTATAAAATCCAGCTTGTACAAGAGCAAAGCTTTTTGTGCTTGCAAAATTAGAGAACCCAAGTTCAAAGCAAAAAACAAGATAAAGATTGCTAGAATTCTTAGTTTTATTTTCTTAACCTTGGCATAACACTGTATTCCTTAATGCATCTTATCAACTTCCTTTCCTAATCAGTCAAGAATGGGGTTTCGAGAAGACCAAATTGCACCAGTAATAGAATAATAACTGTATAAACCGTAGAGGAAATCAAGCCAATTAGTAAATCTTTTTTGAAATTTCGTTTTGACTGACTGAGAACATCTGTAGCCCCAAATTGCATTAGCAAAAAACCAGCAACGTTAGAAAGCCAGTAGCCTGCTATTGAAAAAGGTAAAAATAAATCTGTACGAAATAAACTAAAAACATAGCCAATAAAGTAGGCAATAGGTAGATTAAAAAACAAATCATTCCACCACGATAGCGGTGACAGCATATATCCCAAAATGAAGACCAAGCTGCCTCTAAGCTTATTTAACATTAACAACGACCTTCTTGTGACAAGAAAACAATAAGTTTAGTAGGGTTAAAGCGGTAATTTGATTGTAAAAGTAGACCCCTGAGTGTAGGTACTGCTAACACTAATTTGCCCGCCATGTGCTTCGACAAGTTGCTGAGCGATCGCAAGTCCTAAGCCAAATCCACCGTTTTTCCGAGCGCGTTCGGTATCTACGCGATAAAACCGTTCAAACACGTGCGGTAAATCTTCTGCAGGAATACCGATGCCACTATCTTCGACTTCAATAACTGCCCAACGCGATTGGGTAGTAAGACGTAACTGAATTTTGCCGCCAGATGGAGTATACTTGAAGGCATTATCGAGCAAGTTCATAACGGCTTGCTGAATCAAACTGGCATCGCCAACGACTTTAACTGGATACGATGGAAAGTCGGTTGTAAAATTAAGTGTATCTGCTTTGTGTTCAATTTGACGACGTGCTAACGCTTGTAACAGTTGAGTTAAATCGATTTCCTGCAAGGCTTCAGGCGCTATTGTTCCCTGCTGTCGAGCGAGTAATAACAAATTACTGACTAGGTTGCTCATTGATTTGGCAACTTCAACAATTTTCTCTAGACGCAGCCGTTGCCCAGCAGGATCTGCTGAAAGTAACCCGACTTGTGCATTGCTTAAAATCGCGGCTAAGGGCGTACGTAATTCATGCGAAGCATCAGCCGTGAAGCGCTGTAGTTGGAAGTAAGCCTGACGAATTGGCTGCATCGCCAATCCTCCCAAAAACCAACCTGCCAGTGCAATGATAAAGATTGTGATTGGGACTGCTAGAGCTAAAAACAATCGTAGTTGACTCAGTGAATTTTGGGCTGCGGCTAAAGAGGTTGCAATTTGGAGATAGCCAATGACTGTCCCATTTTTCTCAACGGCTAAAGTCACTTGACGCAGCCAGGGCTGAAATCGCGTTTGCGCTGCTAAGTCATCAGTGTCTTTGAGCGTGTGAAAACCGACCTCTGATGTGAGTTGTGGTGGTGGGGGAGCGCCAAAAAAACGAACAATTTGCTTTTGCGAGTTATACCACCGAGCGTAGACTAACTCGGTATCCACAGGTAAAGGACTATTGCCTAGCCAAGGGACGTTGTCTAGATCTATACGCTGCTGTCCTTGTTCGTAACGATAATCAATATTAGCCGCGATCGCGCGCGTTTTTTTGTAAAGTAGGCGATCGACAACTTCAAGTTCGTCTTCGACTTCTTGATAATACACAACCGCAGCAAAAATGACGAGAATACTGCCCATTGAGAGCGTAAACCAACGCGCTAAATTTCGACGACTGCGATTGAACATTAACTAGATTTTCGCGAATTCTTGACAAAAACTTGCAGTTATTATTAGATAACCTCAACAGTTAGCTAAGAGGTTGTATTTTTCCTATGATATACTTTCTGACTCAGAGTTTCGGGCAATGAGAACCACCTCAAATGCCCTCAAATTTGTCATTCTATTAGGTATTGTGAGTTTATGTGCTGATGCGACTTATGAGGGTGGACGGAGCATTGCAGGCGCATATCTTAATGTATTAGGTGCGAGTGGAGCAATTGTCGGATTAGTCGCAGGCGCAGGCGAGTTAATAGGTTATGCACTGCGGCTGGTCACCGGGTATCTCAGCGATCGCACGCAGCAGTATTGGGGAATCACCACTCTAGGATATGCGATTAATACCCTCGCAATTCCACTATTAGCCCTGACAGGGCGCTGGGAAACAGCTGCAGCACTTTTAATTGCCGAACGCGCAGGGAGAGCGGTACGATCTCCGCCACGCGATGTCTTATTATCACACGCTGCAACGCAAGTCGGTGGAGGCTTTGGCTTTGGCTTGCACGAAGCTTTGGATCAAATCGGAGCCGTCGCCGGACCACTTGCTGTTGCTGGAGTTCTTGCTTGGCAACAAAGTTATCAACAAAGTTTTGCAATTCTACTCGTTCCAGCTTTGATGGGATTAGGCGTGCTACTTGTAACGCAACGACGCTACCCAAATCCACGTGAATTTGAAGCAAAAACGATCGAACTAACGGGTGTAGGTTTACCCCGTCGTTTCTGGATTTACTTAGCTGGTGTGATGCTCATCGCTTTTGGTTTTGCTGACTTTCCGCTGATTGCATTCCATTGGCAAAATACAGGATTGATACAAACGACAACTATCCCGTTGTTTTATGCTGTTGCTATGGGAATGGATGCGATCGCCGCGTTAGTTTTGGGGAGATTGTTTGACCGCTATGGTGTTGTGGTCTTCGTTTTCGCCGTCGTGTTGTCTGCACTTTTTGCACCTTTAACTTTTTTGGGTAATCCTCCGTTAGCACTGTTAGGTATGGCACTATGGGGGATCGGTATGGGCGCGCAAGAATCGATTATGAAGGCGATCGTTGCCGCAATGGTTCCTACAATGCAACGAGGTTCTGCGTTTGGCATCTTTTACCTGTGCTATGGTTTGGCGTGGTTTCTTGGTAGTGCGTTAATGGGACTACTCTACGATCGCTCGGTTATCTTAGTGGTAGGTTTTGCCGTTGCCTTTCAATTTGCTGCTGTTCCCGCAATTACATCAGTGATTCGGCGATAAATTTGGTAATTACTCTTTGGTAAGGTCTTCTTCTGGTGGATTCAAGCGATATCCCATACCATAAATTGTTTCGATCCAATCGGCGGCATTAATCGTTTGTAACCGTTGGCGAAGGCGGCGCACTAAGGTTGTTACCGCGTTGCTTTCGGGTTCTGTACCCCATTCCCATAACGCTTCTTCGATTTGATCGCGGGTAAGTACCTGACGCGGATGACGAAAGAAGTATTCTAGTAGCTGAAATTCTCGTGTAGATAGTTGCACAACTGTATTATTCCGTTCGACGGCGAGACTATTGAGGTGCAATTGCAAATCTGCCATACGCAGTGTATCTCCCTGCCATAGTGGCGATCGCCTGCCTAAAGCCCGCACTCGCGCTAAAAGTTCTACAATGTCTGTCGGCTTGACTAAGTAGTCATCTGCACCCGCATCCAAACCTGTGACTTTATCGGCTGTCGTATCTTTGGCTGTGAGCATCAATACAGGAGCCGTTTTACCCGCCTGACGAAACTGTTGACATAAACTTAAACCGCTAACGCGTGGTAGTAACCAATCTAAAATGAGTAAATCGTATTCTTTTTGCGACAACAGCCACTGTGCAGTTTCACCATCCTCAACACCATCAACAATATGTCCAGCTTGCGACAAAGCAGCATATAGTGGTTCTAATTGCGCGGGGTCATCTTCTACAAGTAAGATTCTCATACAGCGCGATCGCCTACGAATGATGCTCATAGTAGAAAAGCTACACTCCAGCACGCGTCTGCCATCGGCAAGATCCCTCCAGTCCTTCTTATGCGCCGCCGTCTGATTTCACTTCGCTCCTTAAGACCATTGTATTCGCTGGGGCTAGAGTTTTGGCTAGCTCTACCGCTACTGGGAGGTGCTTTTTGGTTTGCCACGAGTGCGCTAACAGATCGCGTACTAAGTCGTCCTTATGGTACAACGACTCAACTCGAAGCTGATACTCAACTTGAAGTTCATCTTTCAGTCACGGTAGTGATGATTTATGCGGAAATCAACCAGCAGCAAGGTTTTACTAAAGTTGAAGTCTTGACGAAAAATTCTGTACTAAAAAAATTAGATTTCATTTTTCCTGTTACTGACTTTCATCAAATCGAGACGACAATCGCATCTGAACTTGGACTGTCACGCGAAAATGTGCGCAGATTAGTGCGCTATCAAGTCAAAACTTAGACAAGGATTTAGAGCTTTTACGACTAAGTGAAGATGATTGACTGCAACTGAACAAGGTAAAAAATCATCAGTTCACACTTCATCCAGATTTTTCTAAAAAGATGACAGCTAGCAACATGAGCCATGAATTAATGCGAGAGGCAAGAGAATTATTAGATAAATCACTTCTGTATTATCAAGGGCGTCCAGTTGGTACAGTTGCGGCAAACGATCCTGATATGGAAGCACTCAATTATGACCAGTGCTTTGTACGCGATTTCGTTGTTTCCGCGATCGCTTTCTTAACTGAAGGACAATTTGAGATTGTGCGTGATTTCTTACTTGTAACGCTACACCTCCAAAGTCATGAAAAGCAAATGGATGGCTTTAGCCCAGGACCTGGATTGATGCCTGCAAGTTTTAAAGTAGAACACATTGATGGTGAAGAACGCTTAGTTGCTGATTTTGGCGAACACGCGATCGCCCGCGTTCCCCCAGTTGATTGCTGTTTGTGGTGGATTTTGATATTACGCGCCTACGCTAAAGCAACCGGAGATTGGGCGCTAGCGCATCAAGCTGATTTTCAAGAAGGAATCAAACTTATTCTCGACTTGTGTTTGGTACATCGGTTTGCGATGTATCCGACGATGCTAGTTCCCGATGGCGCTTTTATGATTGACCGTCGCATGGGTGTTTACGGTCATCCTTTAGAAATTCAAGTTTTATTTTATGCGGCGTTACGTGCGGCAAAAGAGTTACTTCTACCTGATAACAATGGTGACGAGTATCTTGAGGCTGTAAAACATCGTCTAGGTACGTTAGGTTATCACGTACGCGAATATTACTGGCTAAATCTGCAACGATTAAATGAAATTTATCGTTTTTCTGGTGATGAATTTGGTCAAGAAGTTGCCAATAAATTTAATATTTATGCTGATTCAATTCCACCTTGGTTAACCGAATGGTTACCAGAAAATGGCGGTTATTTAGCAGGTAATTTAGGACCTGGCTGGATGGATTTTCGCTTTTTTGCTTTGGGAAACTTGATGGCAATTTTAATTTCATTAGCCAGCGAAGAAGAAGCGCAACAAATCATGAATTTGATTGAAGCCTGTTGGCACGATTTAGTCGGATATATGCCGATGAAAATCTGTTTTCCTGCGGTTGAAGGTGCTGACTGGCGAATTATTACTGGATGCGATCCCAAAAATAGACCTTGGTCGTATCACAATGGCGGAAACTGGCCGATTTTACTCTGGATGTTAACCGCGGCAGCAATAAAAACAAATCGCCAAGAAATTGCCCAAAAAGCGATCGCAGTCGCAGAGGAACGTTTAGGTAAAGATTGCTGGCCTGAATACTACGATGGTAAAAATGGACGGTTAATTGGTAAAGAATCACGAAGATATCAAACCTGGAGTATTGCTGGATATTTAGCCGCAAAAGATCTTCTGGCTAATCCAGCAAATCTCAATCTCATCAGTTTTGACGAAAATCCTGAATTTATACCGAGTTAAACAAATAATGTTATTAATATTATTAAGCTTGTAGAGCAGTAGAATTTCACAAAAACTACTGTTGATAACTACTAAGTAAAACTAAAATAAACCATGAAAATATCCAGGAAAATATGACGATCTTATAGTATATCTCTCGGTCTAAAGAATTGCTTATATTAACTTGTTCTAAACAATGTTGATGCTCGGAAAAAGTTTGACATGATTTAAGAATTGTGTAGGCTTCATTAATAATCTTAATTTTCTCTTGGGCTTGTTGCTGTAGTTGCGGATGATGGGGAAAACGATCTGGATGCCAAGCCATGGCTAAGTCGCGGTAAGCCTGCTTGATCTCAGCAAGCGACACACCAGGTTTCAAACCAAGAATTTCATAGTATTGACTGATGTTGTTCATTTCAACTCCGACGGGGGCGATCGCGCATACTGGTAAAGGATCAGCTTGTTGCTTTTATGCTTAGTATTCCCAACAATTTTCTGAACTCAACGCAAACACCGCACAGTGGTTACCATTGGGACGGTAGCGATCGCCGTTTTTTTGAAGGCTGGTACTATCGCGTCACATTGCCCGATTGCGGTCAAACGTTTGCGTTCATGTACTCCATCGAAGACCCCATCGGGGGTAAACCTTACAGTGGCGGTGCAGCACAAATTCTCGGTCCTAATGACGAGTATCTTTGGCGGACTTTCCCTGATGTTCAAGGTTTTTGGGCAAACAAATCCAAACTCGAATTAGGACATTGGGGTAAAACAGATTTACGCACGCCGCCCAATTTATTACCTCCTGCTGAGTTTGACCGTCATGTTCAAGAGGGTTACCAAGCTACAGCCTCGTTAAATCAAGGAATTTTTCACGATCCGGCGAAGGGATATTGTCGTTGGCAGTACGAAATTCAGCCAGTTTATGGCTGGGGAGACAAAGGTGAACCGCAACAATCAACTGCGGGTTTTTTGTCGTTTCTGCCCATCTTTGAACCTGGATGGCAAATTTTGATGGCGCATGGGTTAGCCTCTGGTTGGATTGATTGGAATGGTCAGCGCTATGAGTTTACCAATGCGCCCGCGTACGGAGAAAAAAATTGGGGTGGTGCTTTTCCCAAAAAGTGGTTTTGGGTGAATTGCAATTGTTTTGAAGGCGAACCTGACTTAGCTTTAACTGCGGGTGGCGGTAGGCGGGGTGTGTTGTGGTGGATGGAATCGGTAGCGATGATTGGCGTCCACTATCAAGGTAAGTTTTACGAATTTGTTCCCTGGAACTCGCAAGTTTCTTGGCAAATACAGCCTTGGGGTAGGTGGCAAATGCAAGCCACAAACTCGGAATACGAAGTAACTCTCACAGGAACCACTGATTTGCCTGGGACTCCTTTACGCGCGCCAACAGCAAATGGTTTGATCTTCGCGTGCAAAGATACGATGCAGGGTGAAGTACGGTTAGAATTGCGATCGCGCTATTCCAACCAATCAATCATTACTGCCTACAGTTCGCTGTGCGGTTTAGAAACAGGTGGCGCTCCTTGGGATACAACTTGGTTTTCACACTACAACAGGGGAGAGGAATCACAAATCAGAGATTAGGGTTAGGGCTAGTTTGGACAGCACTGAAGGAAGCGTACGCGTACAAAGGTTGTCTCCAAAAAACGCATTTACAAAACAATAGTTCTGAGCTTCTCCTAGCCCATACTTCGATCCCTATAGGGTAAAGCTCAGAGTTGTTCAAAAAAAAGAAAGTCCGCATCGTAGCGGACTTTTCATCTAAAAGGGGAAGGAGATGTTGGAGGGTCTTAAAAATTACTGCGGCTGACCACAAGCTTGTTGGGCTTGGATTCTTTCTCGAGTCGCTCCTCCGCTAGGGCTTGCCATAGGAATAGGTTCGCACGCTACAGTATCAGAGCTACTTGGACTGGTAGTCGTTGCGTCTGGAGTTGGGTTCGTAGAACTATCGGGCGTTGTTGTCGAGTCTTCGGTTTCAGGAGTCGCAGGTGTTGTCCCAGCATCCGGTGTTGTAGGCTCAGAACCTGGCGTTGTCATGCCGTCTGGTGTTGTTGTGGCATCTGGTGTAGAAGGCGTGACCGATCCGTCCGGAGTCGCAGGTGTTGTCCCAGCATCCGGTGTTGTAGGCTCAGAACCTGGCGTTGTCATGCCGTCTGGCGATGTTGTGGCATCTGGTGTAGAAGGCGTGACCGATCCGTCCGGAGTCGCAGGTGTTGTCCCAGCATCCGGTGTTGTTGCATCAGGAGCAGGAAGCGTAGAATCATTAGACTCAGGAGTTGTTCCGGTATCAGGAGCTGTTGGAGTGCCCGGTGTAGGAGAGGTTATGGAACCATCAGGACTTGGAGTCGTGGTGCCAGGATTAGGGCTTGTACCAGTGCCAGGAGGAGTTGTGGAGGCATCCGGTGCAGGAATTGTGGTCGGTGTTTCTTCCAATTGAGCCTGCAACATCAGTTCTTTTGGTCTTGCTTCTACAGTGACACTGCTTGCTATCAAAAAAGCAAGAACAGAACTACTTGTCAAAAGTTGCTTGAGCATTTCGGTTGTCTCCCTAGTATTTGCCTGCCTTGCCAGAAATTGGGAATGACGGCTTAGCACGGCACCTCTAAGTTGGATCAATTCCTAGTACCTTAATGCAATTTCCGAATTATGCATACCGAAGGTTTTTGGCAAACTATCAAGTAGCAAAAAATACTAGTAGTAAGTTAAACATTGAGTAGCTTTCGCTGTTGAATACAACTGTGAAGTTAATTTACTTACTAAATTTTTGTATTAAAAAATGCATTTTTCTCAAAAAAGTCTTAAGAAAAGATTAGAAAAACAAATGACTTATACCTGCTATCGATAAAAATTTTCTTAGTAGTTGGTTAGGACTATAATGGTTAAAAAAATGGGGCTGTAGCTCAGCAGGATAGAGCGAGCGCCTCCTGATATATCGGGCATCATAAGGGAAACCTTATGTATGAATGCGGTCAAAGTCGGTGAATCCTAAAGAGCTAGCTGTAGTTGTTGGCATCTATGGAAACACCGAGCCAAGCCCAATGTGTTAGATTCGCGGCTTTAGCTTTGAGATTGCTCTCAATCTAAAATGATGCGAATCAAACAAGGGAAGGTGTAGAGACTAGACGATCGCCACCTACGAGCTTTTCAGCTTATGGTGAAGGTATAGTCCAGAGAGTGAGGAAACTCACACAAATCTGAAGCGCTAGGTCGCCGGTTCGAATCTGGCCAGTCCCGTTGCCTGCTAATCTAAATAATCGTGCTGTTGAGTAAATATATAGCTCTTTGAGAAAGCAACGTTATTCGTCCTGGAACAGACGTAAATCTAGAAGTAGGTTCTTTCCATATCTCATGCTGGTGCTACCGCTGATTCTTTTGTGGGGCTACAAAGAAATCAAAAGCCAATTAGAGCCACCGCAAGCCATATTAGTGCTTGGTGGTTCTACGAAACGCGAAAAATTTGCTGCGCAATTCGCACGGAAGCATCCTGATATTCCCATTTGGATTTCTGGAGGAACTCCAAAAGATTATGCAGAAGGAGTCTTTACTGATGCAGGCATCGATCTCGATCGCTTGCATCTAGATTATCGTGCAGTAGATACAGTGACAAACTTCACAACATTGGTCGATGAGTTTCAAGCTCAAGGAATTAACAAAATTTATCTAATTACTTCTGACTACCACATGCGCCGCGCTAGGGTTATCGGCAGTATTGTCTTAGGAAGCCGAGGAGTTGAGTTTGAACCAGTACCTGTACCATCAGGCCAATCTCCTGAACCAGTTGAAAAGGTTCTAAGAGATGGCGCGAGAGCTTTGCTTTGGTTAACAACTGGGCGGACTGGTGCGTCACTTCCGAGTTTGGGAAGAAGGGAGTCGTGAGTAGTTACTTTTGAGTGTTGAGTTTTGAATAGATAGAAATACAGTATTCTTCCTCTGCTCCTAAAGCCCCTCTGCGTCCTCTGCTTCCTCTGACTTTTACTAAGCAGGTAATTCCTGGATGAGAACAAAGGGTTGGACAATTAAGCTATTGAATCGCTTTGTGCGATCGCCGTTCCAGTCTGATATCTGAGTGACTGAGGGTTTGTGAATCAGTTCGTCGTCAATCCAGCTTTGTACTGATGCTACATTGTCACTCGCCAGTGCGACTCCTACATCGACTAAATCGAGTTGTTCTGCGACAAAAATCACTGCATCGCGCTGGACGTGAGGAATTAACCAATTCCACTCAGCTTCGTCTAAACATTCTGCTAATTCTGCTCTTAAATCTTGCATTATTTAAAAGTTATGTGCGTTTGTGCTTATATTTTAACGTTGGTAACTGGTAATTGGTCATTGCCTCATGTTAGGTGATAACAAATTTTTTATTACCTCTTACCCTCTTTACCTATTTATACTTCAGCTTTCATTTCATCAATCTCGAATAAAGTCACAATAACTCCTGCCAACGGAATAGCAATAAAAATTCCTAAAATTCCCGCAACTCTTGCTCCTACTAATAAAGCAAAAAAAACAACAACAGGATTAAGATTAAGTGAATCTTGCATCACGCGTGGCGCAATCAAGTTATCTTGAATTTGCTGCAAAATAATGCAAGCAGCTAATACTTTTAGCGCTAGCCACACACTTTGTGATAAAACAATAAGGGTAATAATGCTGACTCCTAAAGTAGCTCCAATACCTGGGATAGCGTCAAAAACCCCAACAATAATTGCTAACACTAAAGAGAAAGGTACGCCTAACATAATAAAAACTAAAAAGCTAGATATTGTTAAGAATACCATTAAGAGAAATTGACCTCTAAAAAAACCCAAGAACTTACGCTTAATTACTTTTGTCAAACGCGATCGCTGTTGTATTGGTACAAACTTTAAGAGCAATTGCCAAAGTCGTTCGCCATCAAGTAGCATAAATAAGGCGACAACTGCAATGAGTATCAGCGTGACAAGATTCGCTAGAAAAATCTGTAAGGTAGCTAAACTAGAAAAGATTAATCCTAAAGCTTGATTGCGAATTTGTTCCTCAATTCCTTCTAAATTTACTTGTAAGTTACGTTCGCGTAAAAAAGCCTCAGCTTGATTTACTAGGGGTGCTAAAGAATTTAAAAAAGCCGTAACACTATCAACTAATTGTTGACCTTGATAGAGTACAGCCAAGCCTACAGTAATTGTCAGAGCAGCAATGACGACTAGACTGAATAAGAAAACAACAACAACAGCTAAACCATGTGGTAAAAAATGTCGCAGCCATTGAACTGGATAGCTCAGTAAAAAAGCCAAGATGGCTGCTGACGTAAAAATGACAATAACAGTTTGAAAATAGTCTAAAACTAGAATTGAAGCCCAACCACAAGCAAACAGTAACAAAAAGCGAACGAGAACAGAATTGTTGAGTCTTTCCCAAAAATGTTTTGCCGGTGGTTCGCTCATGAATAAAGGTCAGGAGATACTAGAAATCATCAATGCTAGCGCCCCAAATCGTGTAGAGAAGCGATCGCATTTGCACATTGTTGCGTAACTGCGAGTAGTTCTGTTTTGTCTGTTGAACTTGGTGGAGGTATAACTTGACCAATTCGGACTGTAACAGGTACCGAACGCGGTATTACCGAGCCTTTTTGCATGATTTTATGAGTTCCCCACAAACTCACTGGTAGAAGCGGTGCTTTTGTTTTAGCTGCTATCAAAGCTGCGCCCAGTTTAGGATCGGTAATTTTGCCATCGGGTGTGCGAGTTCCCTGCAAAAAAACACCCGCAGCCCATCCCTCTTCTAGATACTTTACAGCTGCGCGAATCGCACTACGATCCGCCGAACCACGCTTGACTGGATAAGCACCATACAACTCAATTGCACGATTAAAAATAGGAATGCGAAATAATTCTTCTTTTGCCATATAAGCAACTGGTCTACGCACGCAACAAGAAAGAATCGGCGGGTCAAAATCACTTGCGTGGTTGCTAACTACGACTAATGGTCCTTTCTGCGGGACGTTCTCTGCGCCATAAACACGTCCTCGAAAGTAAACGCGCAGCATAGGATTAACCACTGACCACTTGAAGGCGTAGTAGAGGAGTAGACTGACGAAAGGTTCGCGGCTTCGAGCCATAATGAGGGGTCAGGGAGCGGGAATCGAGGTTCAGAAGGGTAGGCTCATTACGAGCTACTGAGCAGCTAACTAGAAAGGTCTGCTGCACTACTAATATTCTTTAAGATTAAGTCAGAGTGGGTGCGTTTGATCAAACCAGTCAAAACATTACCAGGACCAATTTCTATAACTTGCTCAATTCCTGCTTGGCGGAAGCATTCACAAGTTTCGCGCCATCTAACAGCGCCAGTAATCTGACGTCGCAGGCGTTCTTTAATAACTTCACTATCTACAGAGGGAGTGGGTTCGACGTTTGATATTACAGGAACTTGCGCGGGTTTAAAGACAACTTTTCGCAGAATTTCCTCAAATTCAGATGCCGCCGCCGCCATTAAAGGAGAGTGAAACGCGCCTGAGACATTTAAGGGAACCGCACGCTTTGCTTTCACTTGCGACAGAACTGCGTTCACAGCTTCAGGAGTTCCTGAAATAACCACCTGCGCGGCACTATTGTCGTTTGCCAGGACAACGTCGGGAGTTTGTTGAATTTGCTGTTCAAGTTCGTCGCGATCGAAGCCGATTAAAGCTGCCATCATTCCACCAGCCGCATTGTCCATTAATTCGGCTCGCCGTTTTACTAAAGTTAAGCCTGCTGCCCAATCGTAAACGCCTGCCGCGTAGAGAGCAATATATTCTCCTAAACTGTGCCCAGCAACAAGATCGGGGTGTTGACCTTGTTGATGCATCAAATCTACGAGTAGGCTTTCCACAACGTAAAGACAGGGCTGCGTGTAAAGCGTACGCGAGATATTCTCTTCACTTTGACAAACTTCGGTCACTGACCAGCCTAAGATCTCTTCAGCTTGGGCAAATTTGGCTTTGGTTGCGTCGAGCTCTATTAAATCGATTCCCATACCAATTTTTTGGGAACCTTGTCCTGGAAATATCCATGCAGTCTTAGTCATGTTTTTAGCAATTAGCGATTGACAAGTGGCTTATCTACCCCATGAAAAAATGGCTGCACCCCAAGTTAAGCCCGCACCAAAACCGGAAGCTGCGATAATATCACCGTCTTTGATTTTCTTAGCACGTATAGCTTCATCGAGTGCTATGGGAATCGAAGCGGCTGAAGTATTGCCATAGCGAGCAAGATTGCTGATAACTTTATGCTGAGGTATGTGCATGCGCTCGGCTACAGCATCGAGAATACGTTGATTTGCTTGATGTAGTAGCAACCAATCAATTTGGTCTGCCTTGAGGTTAGCCCGAAACAGTGCTTTATCAATGACCTCAGGAACGCGCTGTACGGCAAAGCGATACACTTCTTTACCGTTCATGGTGATGGGCTGGTAATTGCCTTGAGCAACACTAATATCGTTGACGAGGGGTTGTGACTGAGGTTGATAAGTAAGGTTGAGACATTGATTTTGCGTGCCGTCACTTTTAAGTTCAAAACCGAGTAAGCGATCGCGGTTACTCGTTTGCATCACAACTGCACCCGCACCGTCGCCAAATAGAACGCACGTTCGTCGATCTTTCCAATCAACCCAGCGGGAAAGAATATCTGCTCCGATTAAGAGAACATTTTGGTAAACACCCGTGCGGATGTACTGTGCGGCAGTAACTAAGCCAAAAACAAAGCCTGAACATGCTGCCGTCATGTCGAAAGCGACGGCTTGCGTTGCTCCCAAAGCCGCTTGAATTTGACACGCACTACCAAACAAATCGTCAGGGGTTGAGGTTGCCAGAATAATCAAATCGATGTCTGTTGGTGCAATTTTTGCCATGGCGATCGCCTGCCAAGCTGCTTGAGTGGCGATCGCTTGCAAAGAATCATTTGCTGATGCTAACCGTCGCGAACGAATGCCCGTCCGTGTTGCAATCCATTCATCTGAAGTTTCCACTAACTGAGTGAGTACTTCGTTGCTAAGGGAGTTAGTCGGTACTGCTGAACCACTCCCTGTAATTGCTACCCCAAAGTTTTGCAACATTCTTCTCCATAGTTCAGATGTGGTTTTTGAGGATTTAGGAACTCGCGATCGGTGGTTAGTTGCTAGAGGAGCAATGCTTGTTATCTTCATGTCTCCTCTAGGGCAATTTATCCCCTGATCCCCGATTCCTGATCCCTGACCTCTAGATTTGCACCTCGATTTTTCGACTGAATTCGCTCAAGAACTTGATTATCAATTGCTTCTTTAGCTAAGCGAATTGCATTGAAGATTGATGGTGCTTGAGAACTACCATGACTAATAATGCATATTCCTGCAACACCCAGGAGCAATCCTCCACCGTGTTCGGCGTGGTCGATCCGCTGCTTGATCCGTTTCAAGTTTGACTTGAGTAAGGCGGTGCCGATTTGTCCGTGTAGCCCTTGCGGTAGTTCTTCGCGCAGGATTTGAATCGCTACCTCTCCCACAGCTTCAGCAAACTTCAACAGAACATTACCGGCAAAGCCGTCACATACAATCACGTCAAAGCGACCAGAAAGAACGTCTCGCCCCTCAGCGTTGCCAATGAACGAGATTTGCTTATTTTCTTTTAGCAGTTGGTGAGTTCTGATCGCTAAGTCATTGCCTTTAGATTCTTCCTCACCGATGTTGAGTAGCCCTACTTTTGGTTCTGCAATACCCAAGACGTACTGGCTGTAAACCGTTCCCATTAGCGCGAACTGCTCTAAAAATTTCGGACGACAATCGACATTTGCCCCGACATCTAGAATCAGCACCGGCTTACTTGCGATCATTGTCGGCAAAACTGCTCCAATCGCTGGGCGGTCAATGCCGCGTAGGCGTCCCAAGCGGAGCAACGCAGCTGCCATTGCGGCTCCTGAGTGACCCGCAGAAACTACCGCATCAGCTTGTTTTTGCTTCACCAAGTCCATCGCCACATTAATCGAAGCCTTGGGCTTGCGTTTGATAGCACTGAGCGGCTCCTCATGCATTTCTACCGTTCCTTCTGCCGGAACGATGGAAATTTGATCCAAACGATTGTGATGTGGAATAGATTTAATTTGCTGGGGATCTCCCACCAATAAAACTTCTACACCTAATTCTTCCCGTGCTCGCAGTGCGCCAGCAACAATTTCGATAGGGGCATAATCCCCCCCCATAGCATCAATTGCGATCCGTGCGCGAGTCGCTCCCATTGCTCAAAGTTCTAGAAACCTACCAAATTCTATCAGATTAAGCGTTATAGATTGGAGATTAAATATCAGACAGATAATTAATATTGGCGTTAGCTGCCTACTGCGTGCAAGTTCAAGCATTTTAGTGTTAGAGAAAAGTCAGAGGTAATCGGTAGTTGTTGCGCAATTTTCTTTTCGATGACCAGTTACCAGTTACCAGTCTTTAAATTATGTTGATTTTTACGCCCTCAATAGAGTTAGAATCGTCTCCTGAAATTGAAATTCATTTTTTGAGTTTGATATTTTTAAGCATCGGTGAGGCAAGTCAAGAATGCTGCAACTATTTGGTTCAGGACTCATTTCATTGTGGTTAGAAATGGCGGGGGTGCAACCTAAACCTGTCGATGCTTTGGAGTTTTTGACATTAAATAGCCGTCCTGGGTTAGTCCTGGCACCTGATTCTCAACCTTTTGCTGCTGACACAGTACAAGAATATTTAAAGCAGTTGGAAGCAGCAGGCTTATTGAGAAGCAATCAGGGAATTTGGTTGCAGTCTGGACCTGTATTGCTGGCAAATAATCAAGGAACTGAGCCTTTACCTGCGGCTTCGATTACCAAAGTAGCAACGTCGCTTGCGGCTTTAAAAACATGGGGACCTAATCATCAATTTGAAACGCTCGTTGGCGCAACTGGACCAATTAACAATGGAGTTTTACAAGGAGACTTGGTGATTCAAGGCGGAGGCGATCCATTTTTTGTGTGGGAAGAAGCGATCGCCCTTGGAAATAGTCTCAACCGCATGGGGATCAAGCGGATCGCTGGCAACTTAGTGATTAGTGGCAATTTCGCCATGAATTATAAAACAAACCCATTACAAGCAGGTCAACTGTTACAACAAGCGCTCAACGCCACAACATGGTCGCGCGAAGCCACTGCACAATACTTAACAATGCCCCAAGGAACGCCGCGCCCGCAAGTCGCGATCGCCGGTACCGTCCAAGTTACACCGTTACCCAACCCCAAACAAATCTTGCTCGTGCGTCATCGTTCGTTACCCTTGTCAGAAATTCTCAAGGAAATGAACATTTACAGCAACAACGAAATGTCAGAAATGCTAGCCCAAAATCTCGGAGGCGCGCGCGTTGTTCAGTCTATAGCAGCAAATGCTGCGCGAGTTCCGCCGCAAGAAATTCAATTGATCAATGGTTCCGGTTTAGGAGTCGAAAACCGCATCTCGCCAAGAGCCGCGTGCGCGATGTTAATGGCAATTCAGCGCGAGTTAATGCCTGCGCAACTGAGTGTTGCTGATTTATTTCCCGTGTCAGGACGCGATCGCCGAGGCACAATGGAAGCACGACGCATTCCTCAAGCAACGGTGATTAAAACGGGGACGCTACGCGATGTTAGTGCTTTAGCCGGAGTTTTACCGACACGCGATCGCGGGTTAGTTTGGTTTGCCATTATCAATCGCGGTACCAATATTGAAGGTTTACGTGTTCGGCAAGATCAACTCTTACAGCGCTTATTAAAACAATGGCAAGTCACCGCCACAGTTCCTGCGGCGATCGCTCCCAAATCATCAAATAGCACCCCCATTTCACTTGGTGCAGCTAGCCGTAATGAGATCTTATACGGAGGCTAATCAGGATTTGCTAATGCCGAACTCTTAAGGAATGATCTCTGTTACAACTCTATTACCACCACTACTACTGACAACTAGACTTTCATCTTGAAGTTTCCCGACAGCTTTATCACCCGTAAAACTGACTGGCGGTTGCGTTTGACGATAAACAACATTACCTTGGGCTTCAACTAACTGCGTCGGAATCGTCCATGTCAGCCTTTGTGAGTTGATTGTTTGACCTTTTTGTCCAGCTCCCACAACGTCACCGTCAAGATAAGCAATTTGCTTTCGTAAATCCATCCGCCCTCGTCTCGCCGTCATCGTCATTTTTTCTTGATGATGCACGACGCGTACTGGCTGATCTGTCGTGACAATTTCTGTATTTAAATCCCAGACGGCAAAGTTACTGGCAACTTGTACAGGTGGAGTGACGAGTGCAAGTTGCACATTTTCTTTCAACGTGGCAATTTTGGTTTTTAAGTTGAATTCACCTGAATTCGCCGTCGATCTTGCGGTGATTTTTTTGTCTTGATAGCGATCGATTGCGATCGCGCGATCGGCAATAAATCGTTCTTCTGAAATTAACCACGTCAATTGTTCCGCGCGCAGTTGCGTAGCAGGTTCAGTTGTATTAGCAACAACGTTCCCTTGCAACTCAACGCGCTGTTTGCGGCTGAAAACTCTTGCTTCTTGCGCTACAGCTTGCACTTGTTTATGGCTACCAGTTAATTGGTTGCGGACGATCAACAAATCTTCTTGGGGACGCCATTCTAACTCATTACCGCGCAGTACCAAGCCACTTTTGGGATCTGTCGCTACAATTTGTCCTTTCAGGAATAGCTGTTTTCCGTCTTGATGAACTTCGCCTTCTTGGGCTTGAATGCGATATACAGGTTTACCATCTTGGAATAATTCTCCTGTCGGATTTTTGACTTGTGCGACTTGCTGGTCTTGACTGTAGGTTGCTTGCGTCGCTTTGACTTTCCAAACCGTTTGTCCTTGTTCGTCTGCTTGTTCTAAATCGACGTTGTTAAAAGTCAACTCAGTGTCAACTTTTTGGACAGTTGTTGTGTCTTCAGACAGTTTTTGTGCAGTTTGGTTTTGATTTTGGCAGCCTGTTGCGATCGCTACCAGCACAATTGCCAATAGAGATGCTGTGACGTTACGGCGAATAGAGAATAAAAGATAGAAACGATTCATATTTCTATCTTCGCTCGCGATTCTTCACTCTTGTGAAGTTGGCATAATATTTGGTATACCATCAGGTGTAATGATTCCTTCTTGTGGTGGTTGCTCAATAATCTCCATTGTCGGAATTGGGCGATAGAGATAATCTTGTCTTGGTGTCTTTTGGATATCGTCTTTAATTGACTCTAAATCAATGTAGCGATCCGAGACATTAATCAAACTATCACTTGTCATCGTGCGCAAACTGACGACTTCTACCCGCGAACCGCGATAGCTAACCGCATTTGCTGCATAAGCAAGATCGCCATCGCCACTCACCAATACTGCTGTATCGTACGAGTCAACGAGTGCCATCATATCAACGGCGATTTCAACGTCCAAGTTCGCTTTCTTTGAACCATCGGGTAATTGTACTAAATCTTTGGCAATGACTCTGTAGCCATTACGCCGCATCCATAATAAAAAGCCTTGTTGCTTTTCATTCGTGCGGTCTACACCAGTATAGAAAAACGAACGCAGCAGCCGAGAACCCGCTGTTAACCTGCACAATAGTTTTGTGTAGTCAATCTCGATTCCCAGTTGTAGTGCCGCATAAAACAAATTGGAGCCATCGATGAAAATCGCGACTCTACCTCGATTTTCTAGCACCTGTTCAGGCGTGAAAATCGAATCCGATTCAAAATTCAACATAATTTATTATGCCTCGATGTTATTAAGATTTTTTATAAAAGAAATGATTGTTTTAGATAAAGTATGTTACACCAGATTGTTATATTTGACGCGACAACTTATGTTAAGACTTGATTAACTTAGCCATTCGTAAGCTGTCAGTAGGGTTTTATCAGCCGATGACTAGATTGCTTGGAGCAATTCGAGTCTTTGGAACACAGGTTTCGGAGTGCCTAATTGTTGGTTTACGCTTAATAGCCCCCATTGTGCGTGAATATTAAACGGTGTCGCAGCAAGCTGTGACTTTTCATTAAAATTGATGGAAAAACCAAGTTGTTGATAAATTTTGCTGGACACGTTTGGAATAATTGGCGATAGCAAGTAGGCTGCTAATCGAATCGATTCGAGTACAGTATAGAGCACTTGTTCTACTTGTTGCTGCTGTCCTTGTTTGTAAAGCGTCCAAGGGGCTTGCTCGTCGATAAACTTATTACCTGCTCTAACCAATGACAAAATAGCATCACACGCTTGGTTAAAGGCTAGGGCTTCGTAGTTGTATGCAACTTTTTCACCTAAAGTTGAGCCAATCGCCTTTAATGGGTGGCTTGAGGGAATATCGTCGCTTGAGCAATTAGGAACATTTCCGTTACAGTATTTCTTCACCATGTTTAAGGTACGGTTTAACAAGTTGCCCAAGTCGTTGGCTAAATCCGCGTTGAGCACGTTGATAAAGCGCGTTTCGTTAAAATCTCCGTCTTTGCCAAACTCAATTTCTTTAAAAAAGTAATATCGTACCGCATCCGCACCATATCGTTCAACTAAAGCAAAGGGATCGAGCGTGTTACCCAAACTTTTGCCCATTTTTTGACCGTCTTTTGTTAAAAAACCATGCCCAAATACTTTATGAGAAATTGGTAGTCCAGCAGACATGAGCATCGCCGGCCAGTAAACAGCGTGGAAGCGTAAGATATCTTTACCGATTAGATGTAAATTGATTGGCAACCACTGACGGAGGACATTTTCTAAGTTTGGTTCGTCGTCAGGATTGAGTAGCGCAGTAAGATATCCTACTAACGCATCAAACCAAACATAAATTGTTTGCTTGGGGTCAACTGGTATAGGAAAGCCCCAATCTAGGTTGACGCGTGAAATGGAAAAGTCTTGCAGTCCTTGGCTAACAAAGCTGAGAACCTCATTACGGCGACTTTCTGGTTGAATAAAATTTGGGTTTTTTTGATATAGTTCTTCTAGTTGCGACTGATAGCGCGACAGGCGAAAAAAGTAATTTTCTTCATCGCGCCACTCGGCTTGCTTGTTAGTATGAATTGGACAGCGATGTCCATCTAAGAGTTCGCGTTCTTCTTTGAATTCTTCACATGCAACGCAATACCAGCCTTGTTGTCTACTTTTGTAGATATCGCCTCGCTCCCAAACGCGTTGAAAAAAATCTTTAACGATCGCTTCGTGTTTAACGCTTGTTGTGCGGATAAAACTATCGTACTGGATATCAAGTTTTTCCCACAGTGCAACAAATCCTGCGGCAATTTCATCGCAGTAAGCTTGCGGCGATCGCCCTTTACTTTCGGCGGTGCGCTGAATCTTTTGACCGTGTTCGTCGGTTCCTGTCACGAACATGACAGATTTACCTTGTAACCGCGCAAATCTTGCTAGTATATCCGCAGCGATTGTTGTGTAAGCACTACCAATGTGTGGTAGGTCATTTACATAATAAAGTGGTGTTGTCAGTGCAAATTTTTCTGTTGTTTTACTCGCAGATATCATGCAAAGTTTATAAATTATCTTAAATTTTCTTTATCATACCGCAGAGACTCTGGGTATGTATTTTTGTTACCGAATTCTAAATAGCTAAAACTATCTTCTCGCGCTTGACGAATGTAGTAACCAATAAGATAAAGCAGTTAGAAACAGTGACGAAGTATCTCGATGAATTTTGCCTAAAACCTCAGCAATTAGCTGATTATACCAAGTATATGGTTCTTTTTCTGAGCCTACTCGCGCATCATACCAGATTTGCTCAGACGCTAACTAAGACAGGCATATCTACTCTAGTTCTTACTTCTGGTACTCGCCGCAAAAAATAAACAAATGTAACATTTTAGTGAAGTAAAGCTAATTTGCTTACAGATATCCTAAACGCACAATTGAGATGGCAAAGCATGAGTGCAAATAACGCCTTGCAAGTTTCTCAAGGGTTTCTCGCTTCGGTAGGAACTCAAATGTTTCGCTACTACGAGGATCGCATTCCTCGCAATGGTCCTGTGCTCGTGGTGAGCAATCATCGCAGCTTTATGGACGCGCCGATTCTCATGGCAGCTTTGGATCGACCAATTCGCTTTGCCTGCCATCACTATATGGCTCAAGTACCAATTATGCGGGAAATTGTCACAGGTCTTCTTGGATGCTTTCCGCTAGAGGCAAGGGAAAAGAGACAGCAAGGTTTTTTTCAGCAAGCTTTGCATTTGCTGAGTAGTTCCCAAGTCGTGGGTGTGTTTCCAGAAGGGACGAAACCGATGGTGACGTTTACGCAGCCGGATCACTTAGGTAACTTTCAGCGGGGGTTTGCACATTTGGCTTTGCGTGCTACGACACCTGGTATATTGTCAAAGCCTGTTACAGATTTAACGATTCTGCCGATGGCGATCGCGTCTTTGGAAGAAGTCAACACTTCCGCAGTGCCTTTAAAGCTACTCAGCTTATTCGATCCTTCGGAACCTTTGTTCGATCAGTCGGGTTGGCATCCGTTAGTGATTTATCGTCGCGTTGCGGTTTTAGTCGGACGTCCCTATTGGATTTCACGCCAGCAGCAAATGGAGTATCAAGGCAAACAGGCAAAAAAAGCCGTGAATGAATTAACACATTACTGTCAGACGGAGATTGCGCAATTATTACGCCAAGGATTCTACTAGGAGTCCTTTTAAGTTTTCAATATAAAAGTTCATAAATAAATATTAAACATTTTTTCCTTGATCCCTATTTATTTACAGCAGATTCAATGTCAGAAATTGAGAGCAAACCTGTTTTCTTGACACCGAACAAAGTTCAGTCGCAGTATCCCTTGTTTGTATTTTTACCAGGAATGGATGGAACTGGGCGATTGCTGCGATCGCAAACTGAGGGCTTAGAAGTTGCGTTTGATGTTCGTTGTTTGTCAATTCCGTTAGATGATTTGACAAGCTGGGCAGATCTCAGCCAACAAGTCGTCGATTTAATTGAAATAGAAATTGCTAAAAATCCACAACGTAAAGTTTATTTGTGTGGTGAATCGTTTGGCGGTTGTCTCGCGATCAAAGTCGCGCTGCACTCACCACAACTTTTTGACAGAATTATTTTAGTAAATCCTGCGTCTTCTTTTCATCGCCGTTCGTGGTATAGTTGGGCATCGCAGTTGATTCACATCGTTCCGCGCTGGGTTTATCCGTTTGGGGCGTTAGGGCTACTTGCCTTCATTGCTTCCCTAGATAGAATTGCGCCAACTGAACGTAAAGATCTCCTTCACGTGATGCGATCGGTTCCACCAGAAACTGTTTTGTGGCGGTTGTCTTTAGTTAGAGAATTTGATGTCAGTGATGCGCAGCTACGCCAATTAACTCAACCAATTTTGGTTGTAGCAAGTAGACGCGATCGCCTTTTACCATCGGTTGCTGAAGCAAGACACCTAGCTAGAGTTTTCGATAACGTCAAAACGGTATTTTTACCTTATAGCGGACACGCTTGCCTCATAGAAAAGGACATTAATCTTTACGAGATTATGCAGAAAGAAGATTTTCTCGATGATTCGACTAAAGTAGTACCGTATGTAGTCGATCGTTAATTACTTGCATACAGTTCGCGTCGATTAACGCTTACTAAAACAGACTGGTAATATTTTTTGATGACTAAGCATCGATTACTATCAATATCAATCAGGTTGCAAGCTGGCAAAATCCGCACGAGCATTTGCAATACTATCTTCTGCTTTTACTTCAAACGTGACATTACAAGCTTTGGGCTGTTCTAACACTTGCAAGCAAAGTTCAGCAATTGAATCGCGACTGACTTTACCTTTGATATTATCGCCTTGAGCGAAAACTAGCGGTTGAATTCCAGATTCCTCAGTTAAAGCACACGGTCGAATGATTGTATAAGGAATACCACTGTGTCTTAGTGATTCTTCACCGCGCCACTTCCACGTTAAAATTCCACCTAGTTGATCGTTTAATCTGACTGCGGGCGGTTCTTCTTCTAAGTTGATTCCTGGACGTCCAGGACGCGTGACTCCTGCCGAACTGACTAAGATAAACTGTGGCAACTTAGCACCACCATAAGCTTTAATCGACTCGACTTGTAACGCAAAACCTCCTGGTGTAAATCTAGGGTTGAGTTCGCCATCGTATTCAAACTTACTCAACATCAGTTGCAACGAGGCGATTCTACTAGCATCAATCGCCGGCGCATCTTTTAAAGTTTTGGCACGAAACACCGCAGTTAAATCCGCAAAAGGAATATAGATATCCATCCAAGTGTTGCTGACCGTGTCAAACGAATACGAGTAAGCTGTACCGTCCCACTTAGTATCGGTGCGGATGAAGCACTTGTAGCGTTTTCCGTCGCCTCTCACGCGCAGTTTAATTCCTTGATAACCTGATAAATTTAACTGTGGTTCCAAGTTTTTGGTTCTCACAGAAGCAAAGCCGCCTGAATTTGCAGTAGAGACGTTACCAGTAAATAAGGCGGTATCTTCCACAAATCGAATTTCACTTTGACTGACACCACCCATCACAACATCGTCTACTGCACCCCAAATGCGTTTTAACTCTTCGGATGGATGCGTAAAATCAAAAATGAGTTTTTCATCAGCAGGAACTGTCGCAAAGTGTTTTGCTGCTACTTCAACTAAGTTTTTGACACCTATATACTCTACTGATTCTGGAGTATCGCCAACGATTTCGGGCTGATAGAATTTAATACCTTGATTGTACTTGGCACGGTCTGGGGTATCTCCGCCCACAGGTTGCACGCGCACCGCAGTGCAGCAAATCACTGCTGTGACATCTGCCATCATTTCTAGAGTTAGTGTTTCTGGCTTTGTGATGTCACCGACATACAGTTCAACGTTGTCACCGAGGATTTCTTTGGCTTTTTCAGCATCGCGAACAAGCGATCGCACTTTGTAACCGCGATTCATTAGCCGTTTTACCACGCGCCTACCAACACCACCCGTCGCTCCAGCAACTAACACAACTCCCACTCGCTTTTCTCCCGTTGGTACGATCGCAGAATCTTGAGATCCTGGAATCAAGCGCTGTAACCACCCGATAAAAGGAATCACCTCAAAAAAGGTTAGGGTTTGGACAAACCTACCCAAATCCCATTGAGAACGATTTTCACTCATAAGTCGCGTCCTCTCTGCTGTTTTTAGTTTAACTGTTTGTGGAGGGGTGAGTTACTAGCAACCCACTTGACATACTATATAAGTGCATATACACTAAAATTATGCAAGACCAACTAATCAAAACCGTCGTTAGTGACTGTACCTGCTTCAATCTGCGTAAAGCGTCGCGCGTAATTACCCAACTGTTCGATCGAGTGTTGCAACCGAGTGGAATTTTGGCGAATCAGTTTACACTACTAGCCGCCCTCAGTGTTGCAAAAAGCGTATCAATTACGCGCTTAGCGCAAGAGTTGGTGATGGATAGAACAACGCTAACGCGCAACCTCAAACCGTTAGAACGCGAGGGTTTAATTTGTATTGAGCCAGGACAAGATCAGCGAGTACGGGTTGTCAGTTTAACCCAGAAAGGTCAAGCAGCCTTAGCCAAAGCACTACCATTATGGCAACAAGCACAAGCTAAGGTTATTGAGGAGCTAGGTCAAGACCGTTGGCAGACGTTATCATCCCATTTGTCTGACACAGTATCTTTACTTCGCGAAAGCTAATTTTTTTTGAGTTTTACGTGTATATACACTTAAATGCCAAGGAGTTTAAAATGGCGACGAGTCAACATTCGATTACCCAGCGTTGGTTTTTTCTCGTACTCTCTCTTTGGGGGATTGCGGTTTTAATTGCAGGTTACTGCGGTTTTTTCACCAAGATTGACTTAATTTGGATTGCGTTACTTGTCGTGACGGGAATGACAATTCCGGTTGCGGTGTATTACTCGAACGCAGATTTTCATGCTTACGTGCGATCGCTCGACTTGAAGTATTTAACTTTATTTCATCTATGGCGGATTCCGGCTGGGTTGTGGTTTCTGTACTGCGGTCAAAATTTGCTTCCAGAAAGGTTTGTTGCCAATGCTGGTTATGGGGATATAACAGTAGGATTATTAGTACCTGTGGTTCTCTTACTAAGGTTTCGCGGTAAGTACGCGATGTTTCACCTTTTTAGCATCTTAGACTTTGCGATCGCCGTAGGCACAGGTTTAACCTTTAATTTATTGCAAGTTCCTCTGATGGAGAATATCGCGACATTTCCAACAGTGATGATTCCACTGTTTGGTGTTTGTGTCACCGGCGCACTCAGTATTATGACATTAGATCGACTCTTAAAAGGTAGCGCTTACACTGAAGCGATAGGCAACAACTAACAAATCCTAAATTACCCATTACCAACCTGCACAAACAGCATTATTCAGTCGCCCTGTAACTTGCTATTCATAACTAGGGCGTTTTTGCCTGTTAAGATGTAACTGATTCACATATATACAATCGTCAATCGTGACTGTTAAGCCAGATTGGTTGCGAGTCAAAGCGCCTCAATGGGAGCGTGTTGGCAGCGTTAAAGAAATTCTCCGAGATTTAGCACTCAATACGGTGTGCGAAGAAGCATCTTGCCCAAATATTGGCGAGTGTTTCAACGCAGGTACGGCAACATTTTTAATTATGGGACCTGCGTGTACTCGTGCGTGCCCGTATTGCGATATAGATTTTGAGAAAAAACCTAAACCCCTCGATCCGACCGAACCAAAACGCCTTGCAGAAGCGGTACGCCGGATGCAACTCAATCATGTTGTGATTACCTCGGTAAATCGCGATGATTTACCTGATGGTGGCGCGTCGCAGTTTGTAGAGTGTATTACTGCAATTCGCGAAGTATCGCCACAGACAACGATTGAGGTACTGATTCCTGATTTGTGTGGCAACTGGGATGCGTTAGAAATTATTCTACAAGCGCAACCAGAAGTATTGAATCACAATACAGAAACGATACCTCGGCTGTATCGTCGGGTACGTCCGCAGGGAAATTACGATCGCACTTTAGAATTACTGCGCCGTTCTCGTAATCTTGCCCCTTGGGTTTACACTAAATCAGGATTAATGGTCGGGTTAGGAGAAACTGACGAGGAAATTCGCGCGGTGATGGCAGATCTGCGTGCGGTCGATTGCGATATTCTCACGCTAGGACAATACTTACAACCAAGTCAGAAACATCTGAACGTCGCTCAGTTTGTTACGCCAGAACAGTTTGATGCTTGGAAACAGTTTGGAGAAAAGTTAGGTTTTTTGCAAGTTGTCTCTTCTCCCTTAACCCGCAGCTCTTATCATGCTGAACAAGTCAGAGAATTAATGCAACGTTATCCACGCAGTCGATTGTAGGTGATTACGAGTGAATTTGATTCCCCTACAAACAACGGGGAAAAGCAACCAAAATTATTAGCAGTTTTGGGCGCTGGTGCTTGGGGTTCAACTTTGGCAAACCTGGCATCGGCAACAGGGCATAATGTCCGTTTATGGTCGCGTCATCTTGACCGTAGTTTAGCAGAAACTGTCGAAGGTGCAGATATTATTGTTTCGGCAATTTCGATGAAAG
Organism: Chroococcidiopsis sp. TS-821; assembly: GCF_002939305.1. Lineage (NCBI taxonomy): Bacteria > Bacillati > Cyanobacteriota > Cyanophyceae > Chroococcidiopsidales > Chroococcidiopsidaceae > Chroococcidiopsis > Chroococcidiopsis sp. TS-821. The sequence continues at coordinate 221,201 of NZ_MVDI01000007.1, forward strand.
GCGTGCGATCGGTTGTCGAACAAATTCAATCTTTATCGTTTACACCAGAAACTATTTTTTTAACAGCGACTAAAGGATTAGAACCAACGACGACGTTAACTCCCGCGCAGATTTGGCAAGCTGCATTTCCCAATCATCCCATTGTTGTACTTTGCGGTCCCAATCTATCAAAAGAAATTCAACAGGGTTTACCTGCTGCAACTGTTGTTGCAAGTACAAATATTACCGCAGCAGAAACCGTGCAAGCGGTATTTTCTTCCAATCGATTTCGCGTTTATACAAATTCCGATCCGATTGGAGTCGAACTCGGCGGGACAATCAAGAACGTAATTGCGATCGCTGCGGGTGTCTGTGACGGTTTACACTTGGGAACGAATGCTAAAGCCGCACTAGTAACGCGAGGACTTACCGAGATTATTCGCATTGGTGTGGCTTGGGGTGCAAAAATTGAGACTTTTTACGGTTTATCAGGATTAGGCGATTTACTTGCAACGTGTAATAGCCCTTTAAGTCGTAACTATCAAGTAGGTTATCAACTCGCGCAAGGTAAAACTTTAGCAGAAATTCTCGAACATTTAGAGGGAACAGCTGAGGGAGTGAATACGACGCAAGTTTTAATTGCTAAGGCAAATCAACAGCGCATTTCTGTACCAATTACAACTCAAGTTTATAGATTATTACAAGCAGAAATTACACCGCGACAAGCGTTAGAAGAATTGATGTTGCGCGATATCAAGCCAGAGTATAACTTTTAAGAATTGCTTGGTAACTAAAATAACACCTCACTTTATCGCGCCATTGACGATGACTGCACTTTTTGCAAAACTAACTCAAAGCTGTAGCGCTGTAGAATGTGCTCAAGATCAGCACTCATTCGTCAAATGCGAATCTAATACTAACCTCTCGAATAATTGCTCCAAGAGCTAATTTAAATTATTTTTTTACCTAGCTGTTCTTGTAAATACTTCAGTATACTGATTATTGAGGATGATACTTACAAGTTGCTCAGTGGTAATCTGAACTGGGTTATTGTAGTTGCTATTCCAGCACGACACTCCGCCACCGAAAGCTATGCAACGATTAACATTATAACCCCGTCTCTTAGTTCGAGATTATCAAGGTTAGTATCCAGCATATTCTTGATAGTATTACAGAATTGAAATGTCTTTATAGTTTCTGGAGTGAAAATTTGAGCATTTGCTTTAAGAGCAAAATTGATAATAGAAAGCGCAGTTATAGATAAAGCTGCTGCCAATTTTATGGATAAAGAATTCATGTTTTATATCTTTGTGTATTGGTAGATATTCTGTTTGCGTAACCATTAATAGAAAGAATAAAAAAAGTAGTCTAAAGAAGTACTACTATTTTGCGCCTATCAGAATGCTGTTTTCGCAAAAGCTGATCTCCAAATTCTGCTTGCAAAATACGGCTCAAGCTCTGTTCGGGGACTGGGCAATGAGTTTACTTTATTAATTTCAGTATTAGAATCTGGAAAGTCCTTACTTGGCGATGCTTGTTGAAAAGGAGATTGACTTCAACCTCAAATATGACCTTGAGTTTCATCGGTTCTAAGTCTTGGAATACTGTAAGCAGTATCCTTGCCATCAAAACTGTAATATTCTATAAGACTGCCGATAGAGGGCAATTTGAGGCTTGGTAGCGGTACTTGAAATACTCCTCCACATCCCCGCAATGCGGTCAAATACCAAGAACGTTACCAGAATAAGGCTACCAATTCTCGTCTTGTCCAAACTTGACTTGCTTGCAGAAGAACAGTGCTTGCACTCGCTCTGGAAGACTTGAAATTAGCCTTACTTCCAAAGACATACGAGCTCAATACCGACCTGTTCGTAATGTACTAACCATAACATTTGCAGCGCTGAAGATTATTTGTTAAGTTACCGTCAGCAGTTTGCCCTTGACAAAGCATAGTCATAATGAGTACGCTTTACTTGTTACGATTTGTAAAGGGATAAGCGATGTTACCAAACCGAGAAGGACAAAAAGTTCCTAACTGCACCTTTCGTACTCGTCAAAACGATGAGTGGGTCGATATCACAACCGATGATTTGTTTAATGGTAAAACTGTTGTTGTCTTTGCCTTGCCAGGTGCATTTACTCCCACCTGCTCGTCGACTCATCTTCCTGGATACAATCAGATGGCAAAAGCTTTTTACGAAAACGGTGTAGATGAGATCGTATGTATTTCAGTTAATGATGCTTTTGTAATGAACGAATGGGCAAAGTATCAAGAAGCAGAAAATATCAAAATGATTCCTGATGGTAATGGGCTGTTTACCGAAGGAATGGGAATGTTGGTCGATAAAACAGAATTAGGATTTGGTAAGCGTTCTTGGCGCTATTCGATGTTAGTCAAAGATGGCGTGATTGAAAAGATGTTTATCGAACCTGAAGAACCTGGCGATCCTTTTAAGGTATCCGATGCGGAAACAATGCTTAACTATATTAATCCAAAAGCTGCTAAACCTAAATTAGTCTCCTTGTTTGCTAAAGTTGGTTGTCCTTTCTGCGCTCGTGCGAAATCAATGCTCAAAGAACGTGGCTTAGACTACGAAGAGATTGTTCTTGGTAAAGACGTTACCACTCGTTCTTTGCAAGCTATTGCAGGTGCAACCACGGTACCGCAAGTGTTCATCGATGGCAAACTGATCGGTGGTTCAGAAGCATTAGAAGCTTACTTTGCGGCTTTGTAAAGTTTTTAGGAAAAGCCTATATTTTATAAATTCGTAGTTCGCATTTTGACATAAGACGGATTACGAATTTATTTTTGATAATATGCAATGACTTTATCAATAAATTGCTGCCAAGTGTCATTTGGTTGCCAAATCTGTTGTAAGTCTTTTTTTGCTTCTTCTACGCTTGTTTGTTTGTGGATGATGCGATACAAGTACATGAATGCAGAAACTCGCATATTCATCGCACAGTGGACAAATACTTTCTTATCTGCATTTGCTTGCATCACATTAAAGAAGCGTTCAATGTCTTCGAGGGTAGGCTTTTCCCAGATTACAGGAATGTGTATATAGTTCATTCCTAGATCTTCTACTATTTTTTGCTCGTTGGCGATCGCATTTGTGGAAGTTGGTAACGCCAGGTTGACAACCACTTCATAACCATCGGCTTTGATATCTGCAAATTGTTGTGCAGTGGGTTGTCCGGCGGTTGCGATTGAATCGGATAATTGAAGAAAGTTGTAGATTTCCATTTGTTGCCAGATCGAGTAATATTGTTTCGCTTAAAAGTTGATGCATATAGGATCAAGAGCAGAGGAAGCAGGGAAGAAATTATTAGTGGTTCTTTAATCACCAATTACCAATGACCATTTACCAGTTTTGAAGTTAAGAGTTAACGTAGCTCAAAACCAAGATTTTTTAATGCTTCGCGCAGGCGATCGCGCCCTGATAAAGATTGTGGTGTCGCAATGCGCTTGACAGAATGTTCCGCCCAATCACCAGCGACGTTCATTTGCTGTTCGCGATAGAAATTCTGCATAATTTCGTTGTATTGTGCGATCGCGGCATCTTGAACCGTTAAATCATAACGTTCGCGGTGTAGTATGGCAGATTGCGGTAATCGCGGTTTAATCGCAGTGGGTGGTGAGTCGGGATAGCCTACACACAACCCAAATACAGCAAATACACGTGGAGGTAATTTAAGGATTGCGGCGACTTTTTCAGGGTGATTGCGCATCGCCCCGATGTATACGGTTCCCAAGCCGAGAGATTCTGCTGCTATTGTGGCATTTTGCGCGGCTAGTGCAGCGTCTATTGTTGCTGTGACGAACATTTCTAAATAGTCTAAACCCGCAGAGGACATTCCGCGACTTTCCGCAATGTGCGCCAAACGTGCTAGGTCAGCTAGCCAAACTAAAAATAACGGACACTGCTGGATATGTTTTTGGTTTCCTGCTAACGCCGCTAATTGGGCTTTACGCTGTACATCTTCGATTGCAACTACACTCCAAGTTTGCAGATTTGACGAAGTTGCCGCAGATTGCGCAGATGCTATGATTAGCTCTAAAGTTCCTGATGGTAGAGGATCGGGACGATAAGCACGAATTGAACGATGTGATAGTAATGTCGTTAAGCACTCATGCCATTCACTATCAAAATCAAGGCTTTGACCGTAGCGCGATCGCAGTAACTCAATTCGGTTAATTGTCACTTTTACTTCCTTATTCGGCAATTATGTCACAATATAGACGCTAGTCGGATTCTGTAAACTGCGATCGCTGTCTAAATTAACGCTTTAAGTATAAACACTAATACCAATTTATCCAAAATTCATCTTTGTAGATGGATCGATGGAAGCACCGCTACTATACTCTTTGTGCCACACTGAGTTTAATTTGCCCCAATTAGAGTCCGAGTTTTTGGAGATGATTGATTCTGGTTTGTAAAGTTTTTCAGTTTATCAATGAGTCGCTCTAAGCGTTTAACTTAAAAGCTATTTTATGATAGTAAATTTAAAGATTGCATTTCAAGGATGACTCCCATAGTCATTACAAAGCTACAAATATAAAGATGTCATCATAGTTTGGCATCTTAACTATATGAAAATTATAAATTTACTCAGCAATTTTAGCAGCTGCATCTCGGTAAAACATTGCCCACAACTAAATTTATTGTAAATTGCGTAGTTTCATCGTTTTACAGCTATATTTTGCATGAAGAAAATTGAAGTATGAAGTACTTCAATAAGGAGTCAGACAATTATGAGTTTTGAGCGTCGTTGGTTACGACAAACCGAATATACCTTAGTAACGCTCTCAGCAATAGGAACAATAGTAACAGCTATAACACAACAAGCCATTTACGCAACAGTCCCATTAACAGTAGCTCTTTCTCTTAATATTACTAATAATAAACGATTACAGCAACAACTTCAAAATGCGAGTGCTGAGGTTCATCAAGTAAAACAAGTATTAAACCAAACAGAGAAGAAAGACAATGATGAAGTAAATAATGTTACCAAACAGCTACAGCAGCAGTTTGAAGAATTCGCTATTAATGAACGCAATAATTTAGCTTCATTAACACTTCAGATAACAGATATCTATCGTACTGTCGATGAACTGAATCAAAATAAAAGTCAAGATTTGTGTCGCATCTACAAGGATATACAAGCACTTCAGGAAAAGAATCAACAGCAAGCCCAAGCTGTTGAAAAACTTCAGTTACGCTATCAAACGATAGGTTATTTAAGTTCAGAAATCAGAAAATTAAAACAACAAAAACTTCAAGAAGAGCATCGTCTAAGTCAGAGTTTGCAAGAATTACAAGACCAAATCAAATCTTTAACTACAAGTGACGAAATAAACACAGATTTTCAGGTAGAAAAATCTCCTCTAAATTATTCTATTGACAGTTTAGAACAAGCCAATAACCGCAAACTATACATCCTAAATAATTTTGAAGAATTGGTTTTAAATGAATTACAAAATAACTTTCCCCACCAAGCGCTTTTGACACAATTTGACATTGGCAGAGGCAATGAATCTAGTAAAGTTATAGATTTTGCTGTCATTATGCCTAGTTGTATTGTTATTATCGAAGCAAAAGGCTATACGGGTAAAATAATAGCACAAAAAGAACCTCGCAACACTGCATGGATTTGTCAAAAAGACAATCAAAATATTAGAATTAATGCTTGTTGGGGTGTAAATCCATATAGGCAATTGAAAGTTTATATTGATAGTTTTTTACAAGTTTTAAGAAATGCAAATTTAACTTCTCTCAATCATCTACCTATTTACGGAGTAGTTGTATTTCCTCAAGGTACCCAAATTGCTCCAGAGATAAGAAAGGGTGTTGGTAGTTATCATAGAGTGACTACGTTAAATAAGCTATCAGAAACTATCGAGACTTTGAATGCAAATGCTAGTTCTAAAAATCGTAGCAGGATATCGTATCAACTTGTTTTAGAAGTTCTTCATGGTACACGCGAGCGTAGTGCAGCTTAAACAGTAATTTAAATTTTACTTTAACTCTAAGTTAAAGAGAATCCCTCTCTTTAACTTTTTTGTATAATAAGCAAAATAAATAGCTATAGATTAAATTGATTCGACTTTATCAAGTGTGAAACAGTACTACCTAACAAAATAAAGCTTGCATAAATAATAAAAGTGATACAGTGCAATTCCGACGTAGAAATAACAGAGTATATAAAGTTAATTAAAGAAGGAAGGTAAAAATGATGCTATTGAATCTTAGGGCGATCGCACCGATTAAAGAAGAGCAGTATCTTAAAATTTGTGAAGATAATCCTGATTTAAAGCTTGAACTCGATCAGTATGGTACTTTAATTGTCATGCCACCAACAGGAGGAATTACAGGCAATCGTAATTCAGAAATTAACTATCAACTCCAAGCTTGGAATAAGCGAAAGAAACTAGGTAAAGTGTTTGATTCTTCTACAGAGTTCAAGTTACCTAATGGTGCTTTTCGTTCTCCTGATGCTGCTTGGATTAGCATAGAACGCTGGGATAATCTTACGAAAGAAGAACAAGAAAAGTTTCCTCCGCTTGCGCCTGATTTTATCATTGAATTACGCTCTAGTAGCGATCGCCTTAAATCTTTACAAGAAAAGATGCAAGAGTACATTACCAATGGCGTTCGCTTAGGTTGGCTGATCGATCCGCAAAATCGACAAGTAGAAGTTTATCGTTCAGGAAATTCTGTTGAAATACTATCATCGCCTACCTCTTTATCCGGAGAAGATGTATTACCAGAATTTTTACTTGATTTAAATGAAATTTGGTGAAGCTTACACTAGCTACTTATCTACTAAAGACCCATCTTCCATGTAAAGAATGCGATCGGCAATATCTAAAATGCGGTTATCGTGGGTAACAAGTAAAATTGTGGAACCTTGTTCTTTAACTAACGTTTGCATAATTTCGACAACATCGCGCCCAGATTTTTTATCAAGTGCGGCGGTAGGTTCATCGGCTAAAACAATTTTTGGATAACTAATTAAAGCCCTTGCGATCGCAACTCTTTGCTTTTGTCCTCCTGATAGCTTTTCTGGATAATAATCAACGCGATCGCCTAAACCCACAGCCTCTAACATAGCGATCGCTTTTGCATCTAAATCTTGATTGAACATGTCATCGTGCAATTCTAAAGACATCCGCACGTTTTGTTTTGCGGTGAGAAATGTCATTAAATTGTGTGCTTGAAAAATATAACCAATGTTGCGTCGAATCTCAATTAATTGCCGTTTGTGAGCGCCACACATTTCTTGATTGAGAATTTTTAAACTACCTTCTTGGGCAGATCTTAGTCCACCCATGAGTGATAGTAAAGTTGTTTTACCAGAACCCGAGGGTCCTGTCATTATCACAATTTCGCCTGCTTGAATTTCTAAGTTGATGTTAGATAAAACTTGCTTGCGTAGTGTTCCTTCACCAAAGTAATGGTTGAGGTTTTTGATGGAGATGACGGGGGGGTGCATGGTAATGGGTAATTGGTAATGGGTAATGGGAATAATTAGTGTGAAGGTTGTGGGGCTTATGGATGGGAAGACCTGATTTTGAGAGTTTGGATGTGTATAGGTTGGCTGAAAGTTTGGCAAATGAAGTTTGGCAAGTTGTTAAACATTGGGACATTTTTGCTAAAGATACTGTAGGGAAACAAATCGTCAGATCAGCAGATAGTATTTGTGCCAATATTGCTGAGGGACGTGGTCGTTACAACTTTAAAGACAATCAACGATTTATTAAAATTGCCAGAGGTTCACTCTACGAAACTATTAGTTGGTTGCGATTGGCATATGCTAGACAATTAATTAATAGCGAACAGTCACTTAAGCTAAAGCAAATCATTGATGAACTATCGCCGAAATTAAATGCGTATTTGAGGTCATTAGATAATAGGTAATAGGTGATGGGTAATGGGAAATTCTTAATCGGTTTTTTTCCAATAACCAACGATCAGTTACCAGTTACGCTTAAAATACATCAGCAGGATTAGCAGCTTGTTTTCTTCCAATTACCGATTACCAGTTACCAATTACCCCCTAAAACACGTCAGCAGGATCGGCGGATTGGAGTTTACGCATGGCGATCGCACCGGAAACACCGCACATAATAATTGTGAGTAGTAACACAAAGGCGGCGCGTTCTAGCTTCATTGCAATTGGTAGCAACGTCGCCATGTATGTGATTTGATAAAGTCCTACCGATAAGAGGAAACCAGGAATAAAACCTAGAAAAGCTAAAAGTAAAGCTTCTTGCATTAATACAGTGAGTAAGTAGCGATCGCTGTATCCCATCGCTTTTAATGTCGCGTACTCTGGTAAGTGGTCGGAAACGTCGGAATACAGAATTTGGTAAACAATCACAATCCCAACAATAAACCCGACGACTACACCCATCCCAAAAATAAAGCCGATACCGCCACTTTCCCAGTAGTTAATTTCAATTTGCGCAAATTCTTCTGGTGTGAGTACGTTAACATCATCAGGTAATCCTGCTTGCAGTTGGGCTTGTACAGTTTGTGGATCGACTCCAGGTTGTAGCTGAATCAACCCGACATTGATTTGATTTGGTTGGCGTTGGGGAAATAGCTTTAAGAAAGTCGAATCACTGGTGATAATATTGCCATCTGCACCAAAAGACGCACCTAGCGTGAATAAGCCTATAGTTTGAACAGTTTGATCGTTCACTTGTGCGGTGAGGGTTCCTTGTTGCAGTAAATCTGCAATTGGTCCATACTCAGGACGCGATGCGCGATCGAAGAGAACGCGATCGAGTTGTTTTAACTGGTCTAGATAAGGGTTAACTTCGGGAAAATCAAACGCTGGATTTGCTGGATCGATACCCCAGACTAAAATACCTCGATTCATTAACGTTTCTGGGCTACGCCACTGCGCGGTATCGACATACAAAGAACGCACTGACGCAACTCCGTCGTAGGATAAGGTTTGGAGTAATCGCTCTCTAGGAAAGTTTTTGACGTAAAATAACGTTTGAAACTGGGGATTGATTAAGACAAGATCTGCTTGTAGGTTTTGATGCGATTTTGTTGCAGAATCGAATAGTGAATCGAGTAATCCCAGCTGTACGAAGATCAGCATATCTGCAAAGCCTATTCCAGCTAATGCTACTAGTAGGCGAGTTTTTTCTTTAAGGAGTTGTCGCCATGCTAAGGGTGTACGGCGCAGCCATTTGGGAAGCATAGTGATACCATTTGGGTGATGGGTAATGGGTAATAGGTGATAGGTAATGGGTAATAGATATTCTTTTACCAATTCCCAATTACCAATGACCCGTTACCTATTGTGGTTCTCTATTGAGTGTCCAGTATGGAATGTTTATTTCAGCGAATGTACCCGATCGCAGTACTTTAAACCCTTGTCTTTGGTAGAAGCGTGCGCCTCTTTCAGTGAAGGTTTCGAGATAGCAAGGGAGTTGTTCGCGATCTGCTTGTTTAAGAATTGGTTGTAGGAGTAGACTACCAACTCCTTGACTCTGATACGCTGGTGCAACTCCTAGCATATTTAGATACCAATGTTTTTCTGGTAGGTCTTGTTGGTGGTATTCTTCAATCTTGGAGTAGAAGGCGATGAGTTGTCCGAATCTGTCGAACCGTAGTTTGGGTGGAATTCTATACAATCCAGATAGAAGTAATCGTAAATGATTAAATGGGTATTTTCCTGGTGGTAGCCATACTGCAATTCCTTTTATATCGTCTTGCGTTGTGTAGATGTGGTTGTAACGCAAGCTATAACGTAAGGTTGTCTTTGCAAGCCAGTTTATAAGATCGCGTTTTGCGGGTTCGTCTGCTAACGCAAAATAATTGGACATCGGATCGTTGTTAAATGCTTGTGCTAGAACTTCACTTGCTGCATCAATTTGCGATCGCTTTAACTTTACTACTTGTATACTCATGATTTTTCTCCTGATATCGCACATTCGTTATAAATAACGCTAAAGATCAATTGCTGTTTGTACTTGTAAGTTGGTTAAACCTGCGACTCGTTGACTATCTGTAGGATTTAAGCGAATTTTGACTTCAACAACGCGGCGGTCGAGGTTTTCGCCTGGTTGATTGCTGAAAACGTTTTGGCGATCGACTTGTAAACCTACGTGCGATACAACTCCTTGCAATTCGCCGTTAATTGCTTCGCCGGTTACGGTTGCGGTTTGTCCTCGCTTGACTTTATTGATGTCAGTTTGGTATATTTCTGCTATCACTAACATGGTATCTGTTTGCGCTAAATCGGCAATTCCCAAATCGCTAATTTTCTCGCCAACTCGCGAGTGAATTTTGAGAATTTGTCCTGATTTTGGTGCTTTGATGTAGGCTTGGGCTAAATCAGTGCGGGCGCGGTTAACTGCTATAATTGCTTCTTCAACTTCACTTTGGGCGGCTTGGATATCAACTGGGCGAACTTCCGAGATTTGATTTAAGGTAGCGCGGGCTTCTTGAAGTTGCGCTTGCAGTGATTCAATTGTTTTACTTTGCGTTTGTTGTGCTTCGTCAAGTTGCGCTTGCGCAGTCTCAGCAACTAGACGTTTGCTATCTAAACTTGATGCGGCAACTGCACCTTGTTGATACAACTGTTGAAAGCGATTATACTCAGCATTAGCGTTACGTACTTCCGATCGCCTGCGCGCGATCGCCGCATTTTGGGAAGCAATTTCACCCGCAAGTTCAGCTTCGAGTCGCGTAATTGTTGCTTGCTGGGCTTGAATCTCACCTTGTTTTGCACCAGCTTTAACTTGCGCAAGTCGTGCTTGGGTAACTTTAACTTGTTGTTGCGCTTGTTGCAGTGCATCTTGCAGGCGATTTCTAGAATCTAAGATTGCTACAACTTGTCCCGCTTGCACTCTATCGCCTTCTTGCACGAGAATTTGAGAGATGCGATCGCCATCTAAGGCTAATGGTGCAGATAAGCGAATCACTTCACCTTCAGGTTCAATTCTTCCTAGCGCAGTGACTTTCTTAACAGTGGGAACTGTTGTTGTAGGTTGCGGTGTTTTTCTTTGTCCAAACTGCGAAATTCCGTAATATGCAATCCCTCCACTAATCAGCGTTGCGACAACAATTAAGCCGATTAACTTGCGATTGGCTCGTTTAAAGAATAGCCCCAGCGCCATTGATTTTTTCCTTTTTTGTTGGGTATTGGGGATTGGGTAATAGGTAATAGGTAATGGGTAATAGATATTCTTTGCGTCCCAATGACCAGTTACCAACTTTTACGAGATGCTTCTTGCAAATAAAGCGTCAGCATCTTGTTCAACAATTGTGCTTGCTGATCGTACGCAACAACATCGCCTTCAAATAACCGCACTACAATAACTCCTGTTGCTAAACACATGGCAAAGTTAACCACAGCCGGATCGTCAGTTCCTAACGCTTTGACAACAAACTCTCGATTTGACTTGTAGTTGCGCTTGAGGGTTTCGTTTGCCAAAATTTCCTCGCGATCTTGTTGTTGATAAAAATCACTCGTAATCAGAAATTGCTTGAAGAAATAATCTTCATTTTGGGCGGTGTAGTCAAAAATTGCTGTAATGCGCTCCTCCAAAGTATGAGTATTATTCAAGACAGCGTTCATACTTGCTGTATCTCGTTCATTTAATTCGTCATATAGCTGCCAAAACAAAGCTTGCTTACTAGGAAAGTAGTGATACAGCGTTCCGGTGGATACACCTATTTCTTTGGCAATTTGGCGCATGGTTACAGCACCATAGCCCTTGGTAGCAAATAAATCAAAGCATTTTGTCAGTAACTCTTTACGGTATTGGTCACGATCAACAATCTTAGGCATAGAGTAATGAGCAAACCCCAGTCTTTTATCGGATCGGCATTGTATATTGACTTGTTGAAATATTTTATATCGAACGTTTGTTATAAGTCAAACCAAATAAGAACGGTTATTGTACGTGATTCCTTCAAGCATTGACCCAATAATTACCAATTACCTATTCCCAATTACCAAAACTAACTCTACAACGCGTCGAGTAACGCTAAAACGACTCGTGCTTGATTTTCAGCAGCGATAGCAAAGAAAGTATTAAGTTGTGCTGCTGCTGATTCATCTCCACCAGCTAAATCTGAAACACTGCGAACGGCAATAAAGGGTACATTATTAGAATACGCCACCATCGCCGAGGCTGTTGTTTCCATATCGAGGACCAAAACATCGGTATTTTCGTTGCGATCGCCGTTTTCGTCAAAATTCAGCGTATTGGCAACAAACCGCCGATACTGTTCATTATCAACAAACGTCGAACCTGACAATCCATTTTGACCGACGATCAACTGTGGTGCAGGAACAAGAGGAGTTGTGGTACATCTACCAGTGCGATCGACTTGCGGACAATCTAGCAACTCGACATCAAGTTCGCGCGCTGTTTTATACATCCGCTTATCAACGAGAAACCAGAATTTCAATTCTTGATTCTCTGGGTTTGCTGGTATCCCAGGAAAGGGAACTTGGCGCAGTTGCTGTAAATTATTTCTGTCTAAATAGTATTGCGGAGTATTGTCAGAACTCACATTAGTGTCGCGGAGAAAGGCATTTTTAGCATCCGGTTGAAAGAGGGATTCTTGATTAGCTTGACCTGGTTGTGGTGCGTTTCCAAACAAAAAGTTGCACGTTGCGGCTTCTTCCATCGGATCTTGTAAGACGTGATTTAGCTGGAGTCCTGGGATGGCTGCGCATGGTACCGTTTCAGAAGAGTTATTAAAATACATCTCTTGATGGAAACCCCAGCGTTGGGGAATAATGACTGAGCCAATTGGTGTTTCATTTGGCGTATCAGGATCGTCATCGTTTGCACCCACACCACCGACACCACCCGCAATTCCGCTAAAGATGATATTGCTAATTCTAAATTTATCGAGGGTGAGTTGCGTTACCATTGTCGCATTAACTAAGCTGATGTTTGTTAAGACGACAACGACGTCTTTACCGCGCAATCTTCCTTTGCTATAGCGATGACCGTTGATAACAACACAGCCTTCGTAGCGGTTTTCACCATCGTTGCGACGCATTTCACTAATAAAGCGATCGGCTTCGCCAGAAAAAGCAGAGATTAAAGCATATCTGGGTTTTCTATCAGTTCTGGCATTACATCTTCCTTGAATTGGCGTAGCATTTATTTTATGGGGTAGCGCCGCACTCAAAAGAAGCCCTACTAACAGACAAAACCAACGCAGGCGAAAAACGAAGTTTGCGCAATTTTTCACAATGTCTCGCTTTTTAGTTGTTTAATTAGCAAAACAGGTTATATCTTATTACTGAAAGTTACTTAAAATAGTATTTATTGAACTTTTTATTATTAGATAATGAGAAAAGTAAATACGACCGCCTGTGGAGCAAATAGCGATCGCCTTCTCAACGTTTAATTAAGACAACGGCTGACGCTCATTTTGTGGTGGTAAAGCACGTTCTTCTTTGGGTGGTAAAAACTCATCGGTAAAGATATCTGCAACGGTTGGTTGACTGCTTAACCCAAAACCTTCGACGGTTTGTGTAATTGTCGTTTGTAACCGTTGGGGATCGACCGCACCTAAACCCAGCGCTTCTGCTTCGGGAGTAATAATCAAGTCCTCAAGTGCGACTTGTAGGCGTATTTTTTCAGCTTCGCGATCCATTAGCTTACTTTGATCGGCAGCAATCACTGCATCCAACGCTGCGTTAGGATCTCTTAGCATATCTTGCATTCCTCTGAGATAGGCTCTTACAAAACCGCGAATCACGTCGGGATTCTGTCGGACAAAACTTTCTTTTGCTAAGATGGCGTTGCCGTAGAAATCTAGACCAAAGTCGTTGTAGTAAAAAACTGTGATATCGTCGCGGCTTTTTCCGCCTTTGAGTAATGATGGTAAAGCTGACGTTGAAAACGCACTAATAGCATCAACTTTACCTTGCAGGAGAAACGTTTCGCGGAGTCTTGGTTCCATCGTTGTCCACGTTACCGAGTTGGGATCGACGCCCGTTTCTTTGGCAAATAGCGGAAAGAGTTTACGTGGACCATCGCCTGCGGGTGCGCCGAGGGTTTTACCTGCTAAATCTTGTGGTGATGCGATCGCGTCATCCAAGGTAAGAACCGCAAACGGTGCTTTATTAATCGGTACAGCAACCGCAATGATTTTATCGTTAGGATTTTTATCGTTAAATTCTAGCGTGTTGTAAATATCGCTAAAAGCAATATCAAACGTTCCCGTACCTAGTTTACTAATTGTATCTACGTTGCCAAAGCCTCGTTCGTATGTAACATTCAGTCCTTCGGCGGCAAAATATCCATTATTAATCGCTAAAATCAGCGGAGCATCTAAACTTTGAAATAAAAAAGCTAACTGGACACTGACATTTCTCAGGTTTGTGTTTGTATTTGTATTTGCCGCAGGGCTGACAGTAGAATTCGTAGGATTATTTGCAGAAGTATTAGCCCCAGGAGAAGCACAACTAGCAAGCAATGCTAGAGATGCAGCAATCGAAATCAAGCTAGAAAGACGTTTAATCACCGTTAATCACAGTTGCTAGATACTTGCGATCGCATTAAAGATGAGCAAGCGCTAGTTTTCTGTATTACGATATACAGCAAGAAGGACAGGGGATATTAGGTAGAAGGCAGAAGGTGCAGTGAGGAACTTATGGTGGAAAGCGAGGGATTGAAGCAGGGAACCCTTAATTATGTCCAAAAGTGCATCTTATTCCAGATTTTCTACTTAGTGACTTTATACGCACAATACACTTTTTTATGAAGATTTTTAGCCTTTTGTCCTGTACCTTTTGCCTCAAAATTTGAAATTAACTGTTATTTTTCTTGTTGTTATCAACAATTGATTGCACCTGCGAGTCTTGCAGCCATATGGTTTGCTGTGGGAAAGGAATGGGTATTCCTTCTTTATCAAAAGCAATTTTGAGGCGACGGCGATATTCACGCGCAACATCCCATTGTTTCAACGGTTGCGTTTTGATCCAGACGCGAATCACTAAACCGCGATCGCCAAAATTTTCTACTCCTAATACCTGTGGCGTTTCGATAATGTGTTCCATCCAGCGAATATCCTGCGTCATCTCCAAGCCAACTTGATTAATGAGTTTTAACGCTTGGTCAACATCAGCGTGATACGCGACAGGAATATTTAAATCAGCGCGCGACCAACGACTTGAAAGATTTGCCACAATTCTGACTTCACTGTTAGGAATTGTAATCAAACGCCCTTCCGCGTCTCGTAGCTGCGTAATGCGTAAATTTAAGTTTTCGACTAAACCGCCAACGGTTCCTACTTCGATTACATCCCCAAGTGCATATTGGTCTTCTAAGATGATTAAGAAGCCGTTGATTGCGTCTTTAATCAGGTTTTGCGAAGCTAAAGAAACAACAACCCCAACCAAGCCTGCACCTGCAAGGATCGGCGCGACATTAATTCCTAACGCTGTTAAAGCGATAACGATACCAATGATGACTCCGCTTAACGTCGCGATACTTTTGGTAACGCCGGAAATTGTTGAAACACGCAATTGCAGTCTTAAAGCGTCTTCTGAAGTCAGTAACGCATTACTTGCAAAAGCGGCGGTGAATTGGTCAATTAGAATATAACTCAAGCGAATGACAACATAGGTTCCTAGCCCCACAATCACCAGCGTAAACGGAATTGTCAGCGCGGTAAAAATCCAAGCTTGGACAATTCGCGTAAAGGGAAACAAACCTAAAATAACTAGCGTACCACCGCCCCAAACCAGACTTTGCGTGAGTTGAAAAAGTCGCTGGCGAACTTCTTCGATGTTACGGTGTCGCTGTCGTGTAAGTTGAGTAGTTACGGGATTCGTTGTTTGTGGAGTCGCGAACGTCACAGGTTGCTGTTTTAAGCGCCAGTACCAGCGGCGGATTCCCCAGCTTGTGACAACCATACCGAGAAAAACGCCAGCTGCGATCGCGCCTTGACGCTGTAAAGATTCAGGTTGTCGCTCTTGTTTTGCGCGTCTGAGGTTTTGTTCGAGCGATTGCGCTAATGTTTGTGCCAAACTAAAAGGATCTTCTGCCTGTTGCACTTGCGCATCCAGGTCGGTTACTGTCAATAGCTGCTGACCGTTGACATAGATGACGGGTAGATTGTTTTCTGTTCTAATCTCGACTTCAAGTGCGTCAGAATCGCTTTGAAAGTAATTTTGGCTAATGATTTGCAATCGTTGCTGAATATCGTCAACGCGCTGCTGTAAGCTAGCTCTCGGTGCCGCAATTTGAAACAAACGACGACCATCCAGCCGAATTGATGCTGTCTCGACCTGAGTTTCTGAAGTATCTGCCTGTTGCGTGAGATTGGGTAAAGATATGGGAAGTGATGGTATTTGAGCAGCAAAGGGAGAAACAATGCCAATATTAAGAAAAATTGACCCTGTAATTGCCCAAAATCGAGAATGCATCTCTATCCTCCAGCACAAAGTATTCTCTGTTACATAGGGTAACGGTTAATAATATGTAAAGAATACAGTTAAGCTAGGGGACACGTCCCAGTTCTAAACTAAAGGATAATTAATGACTGCAACTTCAACTAAGCCAAAGTACGAGATTAAAGACCTTTCCCTGGCGGCTACAGGAAGACAGCGGATCGAATGGGCTGGGCGCGAAATGCCTGTTTTGCGTCAAATCCGCGATCGCTTCGCGCAAGAAAAACCCCTTGCTGGAATTCGTTTGGTTGCGTGCTGTCACGTTACCACTGAAACCGCCCATTTGGCGATCGCGCTCAAAGCAGGTGGTGCAGACGCACTGCTGATTGCGAGTAACCCACTTTCGACGCAAGACGACGTAGCTGCTAGCCTCGTTGCGGACCATGATATTCCTGTTTTCGCGATCAAAGGCGAAGACAACGAAACTTATCACCGTCACGTTCAAATTGCCCTCGATCATCGCCCCAACGTAATTATCGACGACGGTAGCGATGTTGTCGCTACTTTAATTCAACAACGCCAACACCAAATTGCTGATATTATTGGCACTACCGAAGAAACAACGACGGGTATTGTCCGCCTCAAAGCGATGTTCAAAGACGGGGTGCTAACGTTCCCCGCGATGAATGTTAACGATGCGGATACGAAACACTTCTTCGATAACCGCTACGGTACAGGACAATCGACACTCGATGGCATTATCCGTGCGACAAACCTCCTACTAGCCGGAAAAACTGTTGTTGTTGCGGGTTATGGTTGGTGCGGTAAGGGAACTGCACTGCGGGCGCGCGGAATGGGCGCAAATGTGATTGTTACCGAAATTGACCCCGTAAGAGCGATCGAAGCCGTCATGGATGGTTTTCGCGTCATGCCTATGTCTGAAGCTGCACCAGAGGGTGACTTATTTATTACGGTAACAGGTAACAAGCACGTGATTCGCGCAGAACACTTTGAGGCGATGAAAGACGGTGCGATCGTTTGTAACTCTGGTCACTTTGATATTGAAATTGACCTCAAATCGCTGGGTGCAACTGCAACAGAAGTCAAGCAAGTTCGTAACTTTACCCAAGAATACCGGATGCCTAATGGTAAATCGGTTGTTGTTTTAGGTGAAGGACGTTTAATTAATTTAGCTGCTGCTGAGGGACATCCTAGCGCAGTGATGGATATGAGCTTTGCTAACCAAGCTTTGGCGTGTGAATATTTGGTGAAGAATAAAGGATCGCTAGAACCTGGTATTCACTCGATTCCTACCGAAGTTGACCAAGAAATTGCGCGTCTGAAGCTACAAGCGATGGGAATTAACATTGATAGTTTGACAGCAGAGCAAGAAGAATATATTAACTCTTGGACTGCGGGTACATAATTTCATCGACTGCGAATAAAATGTTGCGGGGCGTTGTTTGCAGCGCCCCGTTTACTTAAACAGGAAATTCAATCGTGGCTCGACTTTCTGTAGAATTACACCGCTATTTTTTTGACGAAGTACGCCCTCCCCAGGTGAATTTGTCACAAATACTGGCACTTGCAGGGGAACGTATATTTGGTTTTTTGTTTGTGGTATTATCTTTACCCTCAGCGTTACCCGTACCTGCACCAGGATACTCGATTCCGTTTGGTATCTTGCTTTTTTTACTCGCTGTGCAGTTGATTATTGGCGCTAGATCTCCCTGGCTACCACCACGACTCGCCAATCATCCGATCGCCTTAAATCAAATTCAAGGAATTTTAAAATCAGGAATTCCCTGGTTAAAACGTATCGAAGCGATCGCGCGTCCGCGTTTGAGTTACATCTGTACCAGTATCAGCGGACGCGTTGTGATTGGTTGTGCGATCGCCCTTATGGCAATTTCTATGATGATTCCCATCCCTGGGACAAATACGCTTCCTGCGATCGGGATTTTTGTCACTGGTTTTGGTTTACTCGAAGACGACGGCGCTATTAGTTTACTTGGTCTAGTTTTGTGTCTTCTTGGTGCAACTCTGTCAATTTCAATTCTAGTTGCTCTGTATTTCGGAGGTACAAGCTTGATTGAGTGGATAAAGGCATATTTTTAAATAAAAGTCAAGTTATTGATTGCCAACTACCAATTCCCTGCGATATTCAACCGGAGACAACACCAGCATGCTCGAATGGATTACCAACACAATGAGTTCCCTCGGATATTTGGGAATTGGATTACTGATGTTTCTGGAAAATTTGTTTCCGCCGATTCCTTCAGAATTAATTATGCCATTAGCCGGTTTTACCGTAGCCAGAGGTCAAATGCAGTTTATTCCTGCGATCGCCGCTGGAGTTTTAGGAACTGTCCTCGGCGCGCTGCCTTGGTACTATGCTGGTAAGATTCTTGGTACAGAGCGCTTACAACAACTAGCAGACAAATACGGTAAGTGGATATCAATTTCTAGCAAAGATATTACTAAAGCAGATCGCTGGTTCGCTCGTCATGGTGGCAAAGCCGTTTTCATTTGCCGCTTAGTTCCTGGAGTGCGCACGCTGATTTCACTTCCTGCGGGGATCGGCGGAATGCATTTAGTTCCGTTTCTGCTCTATTCCACGCTGGGCACGCTACTATGGGTGGGCTTACTGACTTATTTAGGGTACGTCTTAGGCGACAACTACGAACTGGTAGATGAATATCTTGCTCCTGTCTCTAAAATTGTAGTCGTTACTCTCGTCATCGCTTTCATTCTTTGGGTAGTCAGAAAAAATATGCGGCGCTATAGCTAAGACTAAATCAATGTTACCAAGTAACAATTGTTATTTACAAATCTGAGATCTGCGCCATCACTTCTTGTAGCAATATCAATTTTGATATTTTCCCAAATAATTTCCAAATTTACTCTAAAGTAATCATGTACGACAATATTGCGAATTCCTCGAATATCAATCCAAGGAATCTCTGGGTAAATAATTTCAACTTCAGGTAGGAGATTACCAGTTGCTTCACCAATAATTGCTAAGTTAGATAAAACTGCTTTTACAGTTTGTCTGTCATTTTGGAAATCTGTAAAGGTCATGCTTTTGGTGAAGTCTTCAATTTCAAGACTCACGTCCAAAATATCTTAAAGTCTCTGACGCACTTTCTAGAAGGCACGTACTGCTTGCTCTAACACAGGTTCTTGCAGATAAGACTTGAGCGAATCTGTCGTTTTTAAATCCACAGAACAATCTAAACTCTTCTCTAGATACCGCTGTAGTCTCACAAATGTTAACAGCCCGAAATTCAACTAGCAAATCGATATCACTCTCTGCTGTTGCTTCATTCCGAGCAACGGAACCGAACAGCAATAATGATTTTACATTGTGAAATCCTTCAGCTTTGTTTGACGGGCTAGTAAAATAGCTAGCACCTCATCTCTTTTCATTTTGCTCAAAGCTTACTTAAATTGTCACCACTGTCCTTGTTGCTCTAGACGCAAGTCCAATTTTGGCATAAACTCACCAAAGTAAATCTCAAATCTGAGAAAAATGCGATCGCAGCGAAACTGTAACCAATACTGGTAACGTCAGATCAAGAATAAAACTTCGTTTGGACGCTACAGCTTGAAACGCTTTCATTACTGGCAACTTTTACCGTACATCAAACCGCAGTGGAAGACGATTGCGCAGGCTTTTGTTTGCACATTGATATTTACTATTTTTTGGCCCATCCTTGCGTGGTTAGCAGGTCGCATTGCAGCGTATATTGGTCAGGGAGATATCTTGGCGATCGCGCAAATTGCGGCGATCAGTGCTGTCGTGTTTCTCAGTCAAAAAATCGCGCAGTTCGGTCAAGATTCCCTCATGGCAAAAGCTGCTTTATTCATTGCGTTCGATCTGCGTCAGCGAGTTTATGCACATCTACAGCGATTAAACTTAAGCTTTTTTGAAACGGCTAAAACAGGGGATCTATCGTATCGTCTTACCGAAGATATTGACCGCATTGGTGAAGTTATCAACAAAGTCTTTCACGACTTTATTCCTTGCGTGTTGCAGTTGATTGTTGTCTTGGGATACATGATATATCTCAACTGGCAACTAACGCTATCAACTTTGATTATTGCGCCATTAATGGCAATTTTGATCGGCTGGTTTGGCGAACGGTTGCAGCAAGTTTCGCGCCGCAGTCAAAATCAAATATCTGATTTATCAGCATTACTCATCGAGGTTTTCAGCGGTATCCGTTTAGTGCAAGCTTTCGCTGCTGAAGATTATGCCTTAAATCGCTTTCGTCAAGATGCTGAACGCAATCGTAAAGCGAAATACGCTGCAGAGAGATTAAAGGCAATTCAGTTTCCAGTGATTGGTTTTCTCGAAGCTATTAGTGCTTTAATACTATTATTTTTAGGTGGTTGGCAAATTTCTGCGGGAAACTTAACTCCTAGCGAATTTGTGAGTTACGTTGCCGGTTTAGCATTATTAATTGACCCAATTTCGCATATCACGACTAATTACAACGAATTTAAGCAGGGACAAGCATCGGTAGATCGAATTTTTGAATTGTTGGCAATCAAACCCACTGTTTTAGAAAAGCCCAATGCGATCGCGCTTCCTCCCGTTACAGGTAAAGTTGAATATCGCCGCGTTTCTTTTGGATACAAACCTGAACAACTCGTCATCAAAGACTTGAGTTTACTAGCGCATCCAGGTGAAAGAATTGCGTTTGTCGGTGCTTCAGGTGCAGGTAAAACGACGATTGTTAACTTGTTACCGCGCTTCTACGACCCGCTATCAGGTGATATTTTCATCGACGGTATCAATATTCGAGATGTCACCTTATGCAGCTTAAGACGGCAAATTGGGATCGTACCGCAAGAAACGATTCTCTTCTCAGGAACGATTGCCCAAAATATCGCCTTTGGTAAAACTGAATTTGATCTCGATGACATTGTGACCGCAGCTAAAATTGCGAATGCACATCGATTCATCACGCAATTACCTTATGGTTATGACACTGTAGTCGGAGAACGCGGCGTTAATCTCTCAGGAGGACAACGTCAAAGACTCGCGATCGCGCGTGCAGTGTTACTCAATCCGCGCATTCTCATTCTTGATGAAGCAACAAGCGCCCTAGATTCTGAATCAGAAGCATTAGTACAAGAAGCTCTAGAACGACTGATGCATAATCGTACAGTCTTTATCATTGCGCACCGTTTAGCGACTGTGCGACGCTGCGATCGCATTTTAGTTATCGAACAAGGGCAAATTGTCGAATCAGGTACGCATGAAGAATTATTAGCCCTCTCGCGCCGCTACGCCCGATATTATTCCCAGCAATTTAATTAGTGGGCTTGCTGTTTAATGCTAATGTCGCGCAACTTGAGCAAACTTTGCAGAGCCAGGGATGTGTATTGAATAGATACTGTTACTACAAATAGACCGCAGAGGGAGCAGAGGAGAAATGGAATGAATGTTACCAAATAGTTTTGCTCAAAAATTATTCCCATCAGTTATATCGTTTGCTTGTCATCGAAAGTGTCGATAATTACTTCCCCTGACACTGCTGGTTGATACCCTAGAGCATTGATTGGTTAAGTCAAGGCGGATTACGGCTGTTATAACCTATGGATGTTATTGAGCGTAACTCAGAGTTAACAGTGTTTGGACTACCCGCCGAGCAAGGTAGATGGTTACTGATTCCTCTGGGTATGAGTATTTTACTTTGTTTAGGGAGTGTTTACTCCTGGAGTATTTTTAGAAAACCTTTAGAAAGTGAATTGAATATTAGTGCAACTGAAAGTTTATTACCCTATACCGTTGCTCTTGTTTTCTATGCTGCATTCATGCCAATCGCTGGCTTTTATATTCCTCGGATAGGAACTCGTATCATGACGGCGATCGGGGGAATCGTAGTCGGCGTAGGTTATATTCTTTCAAGTTTTACCGCTGATATTGGGATGATAGTCCTCACCTATGGTGTCATTGCTGGAACAGGAGTTGGCATTGCTTATGGTGTACCAATGGCTGTGGTTGCTCGATGGTTCCCTGACAAAAAAGGATTAGCCGTGGGCTTGACGATTATCGGTTTTGGGCTTTCTCCCCTGATCGCTGCTCCTTTAGCAAATTACTTAATTGGAAGATACTCTGTTAGACTAACTCTGCGGATTTTAGGCATCGCGTTTACAGCGATTATTCTAGGAATTGCGCTCGCGATGAAATTGCCTCCGCAAAACTGGTGTCCCCGTCGGATAGCTGCTGCTCCAGCATCTACTGTCATGCCGAGTTATCCTGCCCATTTACTCAGATCTCAGTCATTTTATGGGCTATGGGTTTGCTATGCGATTGGCACTTTGATTGGATTAAGTGCCATTGGTATTTCCAGTCCAGTTGGTGAGGAGATAATTGATATCAATCCGAGGTTGGCAGCAAGTAGTGTTTCTCTATTTGCGCTCTTTAATGGAGTCAGTCGTCCTTTGTTTGGCTGGTTAAGCGATCGCTTTAAACCTCATTATGTGGCGATTATGTCTTATACGCTCATCTTGATTGCCTGCGTGTTGATGGTCAATGCTCAGAAAGGACAAATTGTCACGTATGTTGTTGCCTTTTGCCTATTTTGGTTTTGTTTGGGAGGATGGTTAGCAATGGCTCCTGCTATCACCCTCCGGTTTTTTAACCCCGATCGGTATGCTCAAAATTACGGAATTGTGTTTACCGCCTATGGTACAGGTGCTTTGATTGGAACTTTGGTGACTGGAAGAATTCGAGATTGGTTTGGCACTTACGCCTATGCATTTTATCTAATGGCTCTACTTGCCATTATTGGCATTCTCGTTGCCAACTTCATGCTCAAGCGCAGCGATCGCCTATATTCGTAATGACAGTACTGGATTGTCAGTAATATTTTCAAAAGGCGCGTTCCATATCTGGTGAACTTGTGGTTGTCTTTCAAAGCGTTTCCAAGTAACTTAACAAGTCTGCCATTTCTTTGGGACTAGGCTTGAACTGTGGCATCGGTGGAGTATCGCCACTAATGACTTGATGAATCAACCCAAAACGAGATTTACGCTTAGAAATACCTTGTAAACTAGGACCCACGTTACCATCAGCTTGCCATCCGTGACAACCCGCGCAGTTCATTTGAAAAATCGCACTGCCGCGTACGGGATCTCCTGTTAATGACAAAACATTCTTAACATAAGGCTCAGAAACTCTTACCCTATGTACGCCCACAACAACTAATATTGCAACTAGCAAAATCGCCAAAGCGATAAATGCAAGCCGCTGGAGTAGAATTTCCGGTTTAGCGAACTGATTAGCCAAAAGCTGATTACTTAACTTGAGACTTCACAAAAATATTTATCTCCTAACACTTAGCTTAAAAGTTCTTGATAGTGTTCGCAAGCAAAGTCAATGAAATCAGCATTTGTAATTAAGTTTTGTATAGAGACTTTACCAATTTCTGGTTCTCTCTTAGCACTAATTCAGTGTATGCTGAATTAGGAGTTATTGTTGTTGGCTGCTGTTGGGTCATCTAACCTAATGCAGCCTTAGTCACGAAGCACGATTGCGCGTAGCGCAGAGCTTATTATGCGATCGCAACAGGAGACATTGCATGGTTGAACCACTACTCGATGGAATTGTTCTTGGCTTGATAGTGATTACTTTGGCTGGTTTATTTTTTGCCGCGTATCAGCAATATAAGCGTGGCAAGCAGTTGGGTTTATAAGCTAGCTAGACTCTAGCCCTTCTAATTGTTTTGGAAGGGCTTTTCATGTTCTAGGTAGACTGCACGATAGAAAGTAACAGCCGCGTTACCGTAAACTTTTTCTCGACAGATTTCTAGTGAAGAAGGTTGTAACTTGGGCAGATCGGGATGATGTTCTACCGCAAGTTCGCCGCTTGGATGCAATAATTGGTACTGCGCGATCGCCTGCAACACTGGTAAATACAAATTACTCGCATACGGTGGATCGAAGTAGATGCGGTCAAACTGTTGTCCTGAAAGTGTTTTTAACCGCTGCACTACGTCGCCGCGCAAAACTTGAAACGTTTGTCCAGACTGTGCTACTTTTTGCCAATTTTCCTTAATAATCGCACAGGCACGGCTTGATTGTTCAATTCCCACAACCAAGGCTGCGCCACGGCATAACGCTTCTGCACCCATTGAACCGTTCCCAGCACACAGATCTAGCCAACGACTACCTGCGATCGCACCTTGCCAAATATTAAAGACGGCTTCGCGTACCCTGCCCGTTGTTGGTCGCGTGTCTCTCCCTGGTAATGTTTTTATAAGACGATTGCCGTAAATGCGCATGAGAAAGAGAGCAGAGGGATAAAGGAGAGCTCAAAAGCTCTGAGGAGAAAATATACTTACACGGGTACTGTGGTGCGGACTTGCTGCACAAAGTTGGATAAAATTCGCAATCCAGCAGTAGAGGATTTTTCAGGGTGGAATTGCATTGCCATGATATTGTCGCGGGCGATCGCTGCTGTCACCGTTTGACTACCATGCGTTACTGTTGCGGCTTGAATTGTAGAATCCTCAGGCTCAACATAATAGGAGTGAACAAAATAAACCCAAGGCTGTGATGGTAGATTTTGCCATAGGGGACAATCAGGTTGAGTAAGCTCTAGTTGATTCCAACCCATATGCGGAATTGTAATTCCTGGCTCGCCTTTAAAGCGCCGTACTGTACCAGAAATAATTCCCAAACCAGGCTCTACACCTTCTTCACTGCATTCGAATAAGACTTGCAGTCCCAGACAAATACCAAGAAACGGTTTCCCACTGGCGATCGCATCTTTGATTGGTTCAACCAAGTCACGGGATCTCAAATGCTGTACAGCAGGATCGAACGCACCGACGCCGGGTAACAATACTGCATCAGCTTTTGCTAATTCTATAGCTGAGTCAGTAATTTTCGGAGTCGCTCCCGCTTTCTCTAAACCTTTGCAGACCGAATGCAGATTACCCATGTCATAATCTATAACTGCGATCGCTGCCATTGAGCAGACCCTCCTCGATCGTTACCACTAAATTCTATTGTAAGTGCAACTAAGTTATTCTCCATGAGACGCTAACATCATTTTCAGCAATCTCCCCTTCGTGTATTGTTGTGTCCTAAGAAAGCGGGAAGGCTACGCTTATGTAGTTCGTCTCAAAGAAACAAAATTAATTAAGATTGCTATATGCCTTCTCAAATCCTGCTAACTTCATTTACAACATGGCTACCGCATCAAAAATCTAATTCATCCGACGATCTCATCGCGAAAATCGACGAGTTATATCTTACAAATAGCACTTTACAACTACCTCTACTAACCGTTTTAAGAAAACTACCTGTTGATACTCAACAAGCCAGCAAAATTGTCATCAGTAAAATTACTGAAATTCAACCTACTGCTATTATTTGTTGTGGTATGGCAGAAAGTCGAACGCAACTCACTGTAGAATCTCATGCTGCTTGTGGAGATGTTGTTTTGCGATCGCCACTCGATCTAGAACACCTAATTGCTGAGCTTTCTATAACCCAAATCAGCCACGATGCCGGAAAGTTTGTTTGTGAAGGACTTTATTTCGCAGTTTTAGACTATATCACAACGCAGAAATTAAACAGCCATTGTCTTTTTGTTCACGTCCCTATTTTGACAGAAGATAATATGCAAAAAGTTATAAAAGACTTCATATTAATTATTCAAAAAATGGCACTTTTATAAGTTATGTTGTGTCTTATTTTGAGTCGATCGCAACTTAACAAAAGGGTAGATCGCATTCTTACCCTTATTTGCTAGTTTATAAATGCTGTTATGCTACCATTGTTGCCCGTTTTCACGTTTGCTCAAGCTACACCCACACCTACGCCAACACCACAACAAGAAATCGTACAACCGCAACAAGTACGCCCCTTGCCTGGATCGTTAGATACTGTTCCGGTATTTAATAGCAATAGTCCCGAAGTCGTCCAAACCGAAGGAATTTTATTATCGACGTTTCCTCCGAGTGGAAAAAAAGCAGCAAACGCCCATCTTAACTTTCCGTTCCAAGGACGATTTGATATCTTCGCACATCACATTGCTAAAGCAACTTCTCCAGAAGACTTGCGCACGCTCTATCTTGGAGTTCTACTGCATAATCCAAGTACGCAACCCGTGACAGTCGATGTTTTACAAGCCGCAAGTTACTTAAGTCAACCTGACGCACCGTTTATCGAGTTACCACCCCAAACTGAAAATCCTTTAGGAACGATCTTTGCAGGACCAGGCGATCGCGTGATGAATGAGATCCTACGTGGACGGCGACAATCAATATTTCCTGCGCAAATCACCATTCCACCGCAGCAAAGTCGAATGTTGCTTAATTTACCAATTCCTGTACAAACGTTAGAACCACCAATTAATGGACGTTCTACTTTAATGCGGCTACGGAGCAATGGAAGGGTTTATGCAGCAAGTTTGGCGATGTTTGCTAAGTCTAATGCTGATGGTAGCGAGCGATCGCCAACTTTAGCCGAATGGCAACAGTTATTAGAAACGGGAAATTTAGCCGGACCTCGCGATCTCGCTCCAACACCTCCCGAAGCAGGTGGTAAAGTTATCTATGGTCGCGTTGCTGGAGTTGCGCAAGGTTCTCAATGGCAAGCTCAACTTGTTGATAGTCCTAATGTGCGATATTTGAGTATTCCTCCACGAGGACAAGCGTTTTCTTATGGTTTAAGTACCTTAACTGCAGGAAGACAAGGGACAAATCAAGTACAAAGTGCGCCGTTGATGGTACGCTATCCAGATACTGCCTATCAAGCACACGGTAATTATGGCATTGAGTACAATTTGAGTTTACCTTTGTATAACAATACTAATCAACAGCAAACAATCAGTATCTTGCTCCAAACACCAATTAAGGAAGATGAATTAACGCAAGGTGGATTGCGTTTCTTAACTCCACCTGCAGCTCAAACGTTTTTTCGCGGTACTGTGCGACTGCGTTACAGTGACGATCGCGGTTTACCCCAGACGCGGTATGTTCACTTGGTACAAAAAAGAGGACAAGCCGGAGAACCACTTGTACTATTAAATATGCCACCAGGCGATCGCCGACTCGTACAATTTGATTTTCTCTATCCGCCAGACGCTACACCGCCACAGGTGCTTACTATTCAGAATGTAAAAGTAGAGAATTAAGACTTTTGAAAGCCGAGCGATGCTTTCTTTTTCGTCTTTTTCGATTTTGATTTATTTACCTCAGCGACCGCTTCTTCAAACAAGTTATGCAAATGAACTGGAACGCTAGCAATTTCTGGTAGTTCTGGTACGAGTGGCTTGTCGAATTCCTCTAGCAGCGGTTCTAAATCGCGGTCAATTTGAAATGGACGCTGGAGTACGGTTTGCAAGATTTGTTCTAGTTGTGTAGGGTACTTCTGGGCTAAGCGTTGCCAAATAAATGTATTAATTTTGGGATCTTCTAGATAGTTACGAATCAGTTTTTCTGCACCTTCAATATTTTGCCAATCTTCAGCTTCTAATAATGCTACGACGCGATGATAGGTAGGCAAAAACATCTGTCCCCAGCGGGGATGCGATAACGCTGTCACCTGTTCAGCTTTTTTAAGTTCAGCTGGTAAATCGACTTTTGGCATCACCATTTTAGCTGTCGTTTTGTTCTCAAATAATCGAGCAACCTTGCCATCGACACCTGCTTCTGCAGCAGCGGCTTCTAATTCCTCTCGATCAATTCCCGCTTCTTGTGCTACCTCGGCAAGCGTTTTAGATTCATCAATACCTGCTGCTGCTAGTCGTTGCTGCATTAAAACTTCTTGAAATTCAGCGATTTTTTTATTGAGTTGATACCCTGGCATAGTGACTTCGTCACTACCAAAGAAATCGATAAACTGTTGGTGGTAACGTGCAACAGATTTCCACGCTTCGGCAAGTAATTCAGGTGCATCGCTGTAAAGATGGTTTTTGTAATTGTCCTTGAAATTACCAATGGCTACTGCTAGTTTAGGTTTACCTAACCGACCCAATGGCGTACAAGGTCCCGAAAACGTCCAATAAGCATCTGTAACTGGCGAAATTCGTGTTAATAAGATTTCACCTTCTTTGTAACGGCGTATTTCTTCTGCAAATTGAGCATTATCAGGTTTAACGATATAGTGTTTGGCTGTCAGCCAGTTCATTAACTCAAATCCATCAGGCAAGATTTGCGTAATCGCGAACAAGCCCATAAAGCTGCGCTGCCAACTCTTTACTAACTGGCGATCGCTTTGAGACAATTCCGGATGATGTTCAATAAATAAGTCTAATGGCGTTCGCTCGCCGACTTGCCCTTCACTCAAAAAGCTATCAACAATAATATCCTGTTGTGCTTTATCTCCTTTATCCCGCCGCGCCTGCTTTGCAGCATAAGCTTCAAGCGCTGCTGCTAAATCTCCTTCAGCTTCTAACACAAAATCGAGTAAGGCTTGTTTTAGTTGGTGCGATCGCTCTAATGCTGCATCCACAACTTAAATCTCTCAGTTAGTTCAACACTTTATAGAGTATAAGTGTTCTTTCAAGCTAGCAGCACAATTCCTAAACTTTATGAGCAACAAACTCAATGTTAGTAGCAATGTATTTGAGTGGAGTCTTTTCTGTCAACCACTGGTCAAGTAGTTCAAACTGATGGTAGTTGGCGTATGCTACTCTATTTTTTGGGAAAAGTTGTCTATGCCAGATATCAAGAAGTTGGAAGTGACTCTTTGCAAGGAGTTGCTTGACTTGTTTTTTACTATACAAGCGATCGTGATAAAAATCCCCACGCAAATGAGCTAGACGCTGCGTCCAAGACAAGCAATACGGCAAGAAAAAGCAGAAAAAAAGTCCACCACGTCTTAAAATACGATGAATTTCTCGCAAAGATTCTAAATCGTTAGGAACATGTTCTAAAACACCAAAGCTTAAGACAACATCAAAAGACTCCTTTTCAAAAGGAAGCAAATATGGGTGATCTAAGCAAGTTACTTCTAACAATTCTGCTTCAAGAATAGGTGTACTTTGACCAAAAGCTGAATCGACATTACCTGGGACGTCACAGCTGGTAACGCACGCACCTATTTCTTTGAGTAAAAATGTAATAAATCCTTTTCCACAACCCCAATCAAGTATCTTTAAACTATCCAAACTTCTCTTAAACCATTTTGAAGAGAACTCACTGACGTAATCTGTAAGATAAAGGTAGATATTTTGAGACGCAGGATTTTTTAAAAAGGCGTGACTGTCTAAATCTGCTGATAAATTTATTAATCTTTGATTCAAAGGTAACAGCTTCTGAAAATGGGTTTTTCGGAGAAGAACTAAGTCACTACCATGCATTGCATTTATTCACCATCATATAGCAATAGCAAAAGCCTTCTTCAACATTAATTAGTTAAAGAAGGCTATGCAATGAAATAAATAGACCTGGCACGGAGCTATTGTCCCGCGGGGCGACCCCCGGAGTATCGTCGCCGCTGCAGCGTTTCACCTCTGAGTTCGGGATGGAGTCAGCGTGGTTCCACTGCGCTAACCGCACCAGGAAGCTTGTC
>NZ_MVDI01000008.1 GCF_002939305.1 Chroococcidiopsis sp. TS-821
TTTCATGATGTGCCACAAGATTGGCTTGCCCCCGATCTCTACCATCGGCTTCGGTTTGATTGTTGTCTCTTCACTGATCCTTGTCCCCAATCCCCCTGCTAGTATTACCGCTTTCATTGGTTTTCCTCACTAAATGTTTAATTGGTTGTTTCTTTTGAACTAAGCACTGACAGCAATATTTTCAATATCTGCAATACAGCGCATCAAATTGATTCTTCTAGTAGAAGAATTGATGAATAAAATTACTGTAAGTGGTACTACTGAATTGTCTACTAATGCTGTTAGAAACACGCATGCATTGAGTAAATGCAACTACAAGCATTTTTTGTTTTTTTTATGAGAAGAAAAAATACCTGTACAGATCATGAATTTATCTGTATTGCAAAGGTTTAGGTTTTAAAAGAGCATATCAATGTTTTTCAGAAAAACATTAATCTTCAATTTCCTCAAAAATTCTCATCCTAATACATTGGTTCAAACATTTTCATTGAAATCGCCACTATTCAAGAGGTTTTTAAACCTTTTGTTTATTTTTCAATTACAGCATATTTCCTCTGTATATTCACTGAATAACTTCGAAAAAGCAATTAACTTTTCTGTGTTTTTTCACAGAAAAGTAGATCAGTGAAATCCCTCTGGAAACATCAGCAATTGAGACATTAACTTTAAATTGTGATGAGTTTTATGAAAAAAACATAAAGTCACAATACTTGTAATTTCAAAGGCAATTCTTGAACTATTAAGGTTCAGAATTCTCTAATTTTCAATTGCATCAATTTCCTTACTCACTAATAAGTTATGGCAGTTAAAAACAATAGCTATTCTAGAAAACTGGCAAGAAAAGTTAGCTTCTCTATTTTAGGAATATTAGTAAGTACATCATTTGTTTTACCCCTAAATGCTAATAAATCATTGGCAGCTATTATTGATTCAGTAACTGATGACATTAGTAATGCTAGAGGAAGAGAGTTTGCACAAGATAAAGGAGGGAGTGCCTGTAATAAGTTAGAAAATGTTACTAGCGTAATGGGCAGTACCATTCATCCAATTAGAGCCGGTAAACAAGCTTTTCGCCATTGGGTAAATCGCTGTGGCGAACGTTCAGAACTTGCAATGAAGAAAACTGTAATTGGGCAAACATACTGGTATGGTTGGTCAATGTACATCCCCTCAGATTGGCAAGACCCGTCTGATGCTTACGATATTCTCATGCAATGGGCAACTTATCCTTCTCCTAGAAATGGGAGGTTTGCTTGCGGAGCTAATGGCTCATACATTATGAGAAGTGGTAACAACATTAGCTTTAGATTTCAACGTAAAGGAGAAAATGCAGATTCTGAGTGTACAAGTTACAACTTAGGAACTCTCCCTGAACTTCGAGGTAAATGGGTTGATTTTGTCATGCACGTTAAATGGACGGGTAATACAGATGGATTTTTGAAGCTTTGGACGAAAGTTGGTAATGGTACGTACACTCAAAATGTAGACTACAAAGGACGCACTTTCTGGAACGATGAAGGTGAAGGACCTTACTTCAAAATGGGGTTATACAAAGGCGATCCTAACTTTAAGGGAGCAGCACCGCGTGTTTTATATACTGATGAATATCGTTTAGGTGATGCTAACTCTAGCTTTGAAGAAGTTGCTCCTGGGGGTTCTACAATAGAACCTAAGCCACCAGCACCACAACCAAAACCTGAAAAACCACAACCACTACCTGAAACTCCAAAGTTACTGATTTTTGAAGATTTCTCTTCTACTACAAGTGGTAATAACTTTACAGTTGAATCAGGGGGAACTTGGAGTGTTCGTAACGGAAAGTACGAACTGCGAGATAGCGATCGCAGTCTTCCGCAATCTCCTAATCGCAATATCTCAGTTCACAATAAATCCATATCTGGTGACTTCACATTAACTGCAGATGCTAGCGCCACTGCTACTTCAAGTCGATGGGATGATTTCTCAATCATCTTTAATTACCAAAATCCTAACAACTACTACTACGCTAGCTTTAATGAAAGCGATGATGATAAAACTAACGGAATTTTTAAGGTAGTTGCAGGAGTTGCTACGCAAGTTGCTAACTTTAATTCCTTAATCCGAGGAGGAACTACCTACAGTATTAAAGTAGAGCGAAGTGGCAATACGATTAATGTCTATCGCGACAACATTTTACAAGCTACTGTTCAAGATACTACCTTCAATAGTGGCAAAGTTGGATTTGGTAGCTTCAACAACTCAGCGACTTTCGATAATTTGAAAGTTGAATGAGCGATACATGGTAGCCCGCTTGAATCTAAAACAATTTAAGGCGGGCTATTCCAAGAACTGAACATCCAAAGTTTTTGATATTGATTGTCACTCAGTTGCCCTAGTTTCAAGATTCTAGGGTGATTCACCATACATGATAAAAGACTTTGTTAAAGTAAAAACTTTCTCCTCAAAAATATTTGCTCCAGGAAATAGTGCCATCAATTGTTTTTTTGTCAGTAGTTTTACTGAATCTACCAACATAATTGCAGTTTCGCGATTAGATGTTTTCTTCCTCCATCCCAGATCGAAATGAGTAATAAGCCATACTTTAAGTTGCAGTGGCAAAAATTGAAAGAAGGGAAAGAGAAAATGAGGCTCAATAGGAAAATAATAGTTTGGCGTTTGTACAAAATATCTCTTCCCTATCCTAAGGATCTCGTTTGCCATTGATTGCTGAGCTTTGTAGTCGCCAACATGTTCAATAACAGAGTTTGAAAAAACTATGTCAAATTGCTTGTCCTGAAATTGCTGCATATTTGTCGCATCAGCAATCACACAATTTATGATTTTATTGTTTGACTTGTACTCTTTAATATTAGTGATTGTCACCTCTATATTTTTGATTAAACCAATTTGTTTTAACCATGAAAGATTATTTTCCCAAATGATTGGTGTTCCACCTACGTCAATTATCCTCAAGCTATCTGCTTTACTAGCATAGCTCTCAACAAAGTTTTTAAACTGAATAAATCTTCTTTTTCTTAAATGATTGGATAGAGAATTAGATTTTCTTTCATCAGAAATTTTAGTTAAAATTTTTGCTGGATTAAGGCTGCTAACATTAAAGAGCATAATAAACCTCTTTAGGGGGACTCTTAAACTGTATTAAGGTGCAACATCTGCATAGGTTGCACTCGCATCTCCCATACGGATACTGTCAAAGTAAAGAACTCGAACATTAGCTTTAGATTTTTCAGGATTATGCTTCCAATCCGTTTTGTAAATGCCAAATTTTTGGAAGGGACCGACTTCGTCATTATAAGTATTAGGTCCAGTTTTTCTCATAACAAGCTTGCCATTTTTCCAGACTTCAACTAAGCCGTCATCTTCATACGACCACTTGACATGAAATACCCAGTCAGTCCATACCCCTGTCTGATATGCTCCTAAATCAATTGTTTCTCTACCAGCAGGTTTATTATTTTTAGTAACTCGACGATGATCCCAACGTCGGTGTACGTGCCATTTTCCATCTGCAATCATTAATGCAAGTTGCGGACTTCGCCATCTCTCTCCTAAGTCAAAATCTGGTCTAGCATTCCATTGAGTAACAATTTCATAGGATGGATCTTTTACGAACCCAGGAGGAAGATAAATACTAAAACCATACCAATATTCTGATTTGGTAGGAACAGCACCTAGTCTTAACTCTGCTCTTTTATTGTTAGAAGCAAGAGGGTCATCTTTATAAAGAGTAAACCGAGCAGCATAGCGACCTTCTCTAGCAACAGAATCATCTAACTGAACTGAGTGATCGCAGCAGATTTCCTTTCCTGGCTTTGTAACGTTTTTGCCTTTATGCTTCCAGTCTAGATTATTTCTCCAGTTATTTAAGCTTCCTGCCTCAAATGTTTCGCTAAAAATGACGTTTCTCGAATGACCTGTATTACCAGTTATTGTTCTCGTCCAAAGAAAGCTGAGCCAACTTATAGAGGTCAATAAAGCAATATGAAGAGAGACCTTGAGGGCTAGATTGAGAGACATTTTTTTAGTTATATCGCTGAAACTGCAATTGTCTATATTTCCTCTTTATCCAAAGTAGTTGTTTGATAACATTTAGCTTACATATTTTCTTGAAAGAAAGAATCTTACATACAAAATGAGTGTATGTAAGACATAGTAAGATATAAGATATGTAAGACCTAGCAAGGTATATGGAAAGTACTATTTACTTCTACTCGTCTGAATTATGTACTACTTTTACCTAGTTCTAAAGACAGAAAAGGTCTTAGTACAGGCCAGAACGTAGCTTTGAGTAAGTCTTTCAAAAGAAAGGCTAAATTCCACATCAACCATCTGCGCATTTGCAGAAAACACAAAAACTTTTCTTGTGAGGTTATTTGAGCTCGTTTAATTGCTGCTATGTACTCGCTAAACCACTTCCATCGAGTTAAATAAAGTTGTCCTTTTTTGTTAGGATCGTACCATGCAAGCCTTTTTCTAAATGCTTTGTGCGCTCTTACTGATGTATTTGGATGATCTCGTTTTAAAAATAGATATTCAGGAATTTCGTAAAATTCGCCTTTGAGAGTAAGTTCTCCTAGCAGGACTAAATCTGAGGAAGGGTAACTACCCATCCAAGCAGTTGATTTTAAAACATCTGTACGGATTAATCCAAATATAGGATGACACCCATGACCGTGACGAACTAACTTTTGGTATTGCGCAAACCGTTTGTGTGGTTTTGGCGATCGCAGATTAAAACCATCCACATATTTCTCTATTTCCTGCCCGTATTCATTAATCACAATAGTCTTCGGGTAAGCTAAAACTACCTCAGGATGCGCATCTAGCACTGCAACGCATTGTGCTAAGAGTTCCGGAGCACATACATCATCGTGACAAGCCCATCTAAAGAACTCACCTGTAGATAGCTCTAACACGCGATTAAAATTCCAACCGGCTCCTAAATTTTGCTCGTTTCGATAATAACGAATACGTCGATCTTGAGCAGCATATGCTCTACAAATGTCTTCTGTTTTATCAGTTGAGCCGTTATCAGAAATAATAATTTCAAA
The DNA here is from genome assembly GCF_002939305.1 of Chroococcidiopsis sp. TS-821. Taxonomy (NCBI): domain Bacteria; kingdom Bacillati; phylum Cyanobacteriota; class Cyanophyceae; order Chroococcidiopsidales; family Chroococcidiopsidaceae; genus Chroococcidiopsis; species Chroococcidiopsis sp. TS-821. The sequence continues at coordinate 5,052 of NZ_MVDI01000008.1, forward strand.
ATCCTCAAATGTTTGAGCCAACAATGAGTTTAATGCCGCTTCAAGGTAAACTTCACCGTTGTATACAGGCATACCAATACTGACTCTTGGCTGATCTTTCATTTTTCTCTCGTGTTAATTAACAAAAAGGAGTAGCTCTACTTTGTTTGAAGTTCTGCAAGCTTGTATCGAACAATCAAATGTTCAGCAAGCGAAGGAGCATTAAACAGCTTATTTTTCAAAGGAACTGGAGGTTGCTTAATATACTTAATCAATTGCTCTAACTCAGTACAGTGAGGTACGCCAAATCTTTCTACAGCGCGTGCAAAGAGTAACTGGTGATCGTCCACGTGTTCTCCATAACGCCTTAACCTAGGTATTAGGACGAAACAAGCCCCCATTTCTGCTAACATCCGCGTGGAACCTTGACCAGCATGAGAAATAACTAAAGATGATTGCCTTATTGCATCATGCATTTCGCTGATTGTTAGCGAAGCTACACTAGTCAGTAGTGGATGGTTCAGTTTATCTGCGTTGGTTGCCCCGTGTTGCAGTAATACGGGCTCAACTATGATTTCTCTTTCTAGTAGTTCCTGCAACCAAAAAACAGCCCGATCAAAGGGAAAGAAAATAGTTCCAAGTGTGTAAACAATCATTGAAACAAACCTCAATTTAGGCTTCAAGGCGATTGAAAAGCTCGTATTAGCCTGCAATTTATTAATGCCTTGTCAGCCAAGATGAATATTATCTGCATATACGAGCTAATTTCATTGGCAACTGTATAAGATTCAACAAAATATAAAATATTAACTAAATAAATTCCCTTTGTTCGGCTGTATTTTGATTAGAATTCACGACAAGTTGTCTTGTGATTGTCGCTATTGAATAAAATTTAAGTAACAATACCTTTGTATTGAGCCTTTGGATAAATATTTACACATTCCGGCCACTGAACATAAAATTCATCAACAAGGTTGTAAACAATTTTTCCTGTGAGACTTAAACTACTAGTGCGGGAAATACTCTCAATAAATACAGTTTTAATACCAAATATTTTACTAGCTAAAATAAATGGTACAGCTAAACTTGCTCCTGTCGAAATCAGTAGATCTGGCTTACTTTGAGATAAAATCTTTAAAGCCTTAATAAAATTAATGCTTGCCCGACCTAACATGCGAGCTTCTTGCATAGTTACCCAATGAACTACTTCTTTTTCACTTAATTTTCTGGTGTCATAGTGGGGATAAGTTACCCATTCTCTTTGATAAGCAGACCAAAAACTTTTTAGACCTAACATAGTAGAGAAATGACCGCCCGGATTACACACTAGTAGTAGTTTCATTTGTTGAACTCCCTAGATCGGAATGTTAATGATGCTATATTAAGCCCTTAAAAATGCACGAGTTCATTCCTAGAGATTGCCTATAAACTTCTTGGATAAGTTTAAATTTAATGAACATCACACAAAGTTTAGCAGCTAACGAGAAGGAGCAACGTCTCGAAAGGTAGACTTGGCATCGCCTAAACGATATTGAGCTGTATATAAATATCTAGGAGAAGGACCTTCAAAATTAGGATCGCCTTTATATAATCCCATTTTAAAATATGGACCAGTATCTTCGTCGTTCCAATAAGTAGAACCTACGTGATTAATCTTAAGGTTATAAGGTTCGTTACCTACCCTCGTCCAAAGTCGCAGAAAACCGTCTTTATTTCCAGTCCACTTCACGTGCATGACAAAATCAACCCATTTTCCTTTGGCATCAGTAACACTTACAAGTGGAAACTTATTACAAACAATCTGTGCAACGTCGCCTTGGTACTGTAAATTGAAGGTAAATGTTTCATTAGTACGAGCAATGTAAGAACCATTACCTCCACAACCTTGACGAAACTTTTTATTTGTAGGATATGTTGCCCATTGATTGACTATATCGTACCCTACAGAAGTATCCTGCCAATTAGATGGAATAAACATAGACCAGCCATACCAATAAGTCTTGCCGATCTCAGTTTTTTTCATTACTAACTCAGAGCGCTCGCCGCATAAATTCACCCAATGTTTAAACGCATACTTCATGCCTTCAATTGAGCTAGCATTTACGAGTTGATTGCAAGTTGCTCCACCAGATGCAGTTGAGAATTCAAGTCTTCTTGCTTGCTCAATACTTTGAGTAACAGAATCAATAATATCTGCCTGTGATTTATTTGTAAATAAAATAAGTACTACGGCTACACTAATTGGTAATTGAGCCCAAAACTTCATCATCTTAGAGCCTCACACAGCTATTTCCCAATACTTATTCAGACTTTCGAAATTCACCAGGCTTCAAGAGAAATATTTTTGCTTTTTTTAAGCAATAACTTGTTCAAACTTTTCGTAATTCAACATCTAATTTACCTTGAAAGAAAGTGAGTAAGAGCATACTCATACACTTCCATGTCAGGTTGACATATTTCTCGTATTTTTGCTTCTATTTTTTCAGAGATAAGAGATTGCTTAGCCGTTTTTGCTTTACTGTTTTGGTTGTAATTTCTGATTTTCAGTTTTCGACCAAACTTTTGTTCAAACTGTTCAATAAATACTTCTTTATGCTCTAAAAAACCTATAAGTCTAAACTTGTGTAAGTTTTCTTGTGCTCGTTTTATGGCTGCTTCTGAAGTATAATCTCCACTTTGAACAAGACCCCCTATACTCTTGACATACATATATCCACCTCTTAAAGCTCTTTCTGAGTCTAAGAAGTTTAGAAGGTCTTCTTCAGAAAGTTTGGAGATTTCCTGCTGGCTGTAGAAGTAAGCAGAAATTAATCTTTTAACTGGGTTTCTGAGAACAGTAACAAATGCGTACTTATCAGAAAAATTTTGATAAGCAGCTTCACTGAAGCTGAAGTGACCAGCAATATAGTTAATATTTGGCTGACACATATAATACAACAGTAGACTTTCTCGAAATTTTCCAATCAAGTAGTCATTATCTTCCGCTGTTATTGGTGTATCTTCAAAGTATTTGCGTGCTGCACTAGAAGCTGCTGCTCCATTTAAGTGGAATGTATTGTGCTCAATAATGCTAGAAAAGCTTTGATAGCAAGCTTTAATAGCCTGAGCAATAGAAGTTCCTCCGCATTTGTGAAGGTGTAAGTAAAAAATCTTGGTATCAAGTGAACCTTCAAGAACATTATTACCGATCGCCGCGATCGCATCTAATGTTCTCAGAGCTTTATCAAAAGATGGTGTCGTTAGCAGATTACTAACCATATATCTTACCTAAAGTATGTCGAATGTATTTATTTTTACTAAGTTTGTTAGTGGCTGTTATGCCACAAGTGAGTCATAAATAGCTTCTAGTTTGAGAGTTTGTTTATGTAAATCAAATTTCTCACAAACAAGCTTGCGACCTTGCCGTCCCATTTTGGTTCCTAAATCAGGATTGGATAAGATGATGTCAAGTTTATCTGCTAGAGCCATGTAATCTCTTTCAGAAACTAGAAAGCCAGTTTCTCCATCAATAATTGCTTCAGGAATGCCACTATGTTTAGTCGAAACAACCGGAATACCGCAAGCAGAAGCTTCATTAAGTACAATGGGTAAACCTTCACAATCTCCATTTGGAGCAGTTTGGCTAGCAAGGGCAAAGATTTCAGCACCACGCATTAAGTTTAAAACCTTTTCATGCGTTTGAGCGCCCAGGAAACGTATGCGTTGCTCAAGACCAAGCGCTTTTGCTAATGCGTGCAATTCTTCAGTTAAAGCGCCTGTTCCTACTTGAATAAGGTTAACATCCGAGTGTTTACGTGCAACTTGCGCAAAGGCGCGCAGCAACGTGTCGATACCTTTTTTGTGGGTATGTCTGCCTACACAGAGAATGTAGCGCTCTGCTGCTTTTTTTCCAGGGGAAAATTTAGTGGTATCTACTCCAATATAGTGCTGAATAATTTTCTCCTCTGGATATTTTTTTTCTAAAAGTTTATCTTGAATAAACTGAGAAACAGCAATGAAGGCTGCAGCTTTTCTTTTGAGTTCTTCTTCATGAAAAATCAGTTGATAGTACAAGAATTTACCTTTGCGCCACAAAGCTTTACGAGAGATAGTAATGTCGTAGCCATGAAAGGTTACTAAAAACGGTATTTTTAGTTTTTCGGCTAAAGCCATTGCATATACGCCATCTGGACCAAAATGAGCATGAATTAAGTCAATTACTTCCGAATTGAAAAGTTTTTTAAAAAGATGAGGAGAGCGCGTTAAAAGAAATAGGTTTTGTTTAAATCCCAAAAAATCACTTTGACTCAAAGCAATATTGTGAAAGGGAATTTCTGTTAGAAGAGTATTAGCGATAAATGTTGGTTGATATCGCGATAGGTTTTGTGTTTGTTCCTTGATAAAAGCTTCGGATTTAAGCGGAAAAACTCTTCGGTAAATGCCAATATTTCTCATGGCAGTATATATAGGAATCGGAGGTCAGGGATAAGAGAAGAAAGGATTGATTGAGAAGCAAGTATGAAAGGTTAATAGAGTAACGCTTCTTTGCGCTTAATATTCAATATGATGATTGCTTGATTGAGAAGACCATTCTTGTTTATTTGCGATCTTCTAATAAATCTTATTTTGCAAATTTCTTCGTGTTTCTTAGAGAGCTCAAAGAACAAGTTGAGTTTCAGAAAAATGAGTGGATTGTAAGCCTGTAATCTTCATGATTTTTTGGGCATATTGTCTAAGGCTACAATTGACTTCGACCCATTTTTGACCGCGAGTAAGAATACTAGGAGTGTCGGGCGCATTAACAACACGTATAATTGCGCGTGCCGCTGCTACTGGATCGTATGGAGCTACCGTCCATTGAGCAGCGAAATTATGCAAGATTTCTCCAATACCGCCAGTACAGCTGCCAATAACGGGTACACCGCAGGCGATCGCTTCGACAACGGTGCGACCAAAAGGTTCTCTAGGAGCAAGTGTCACGACAACATCAGCATACTTATAGTAGTTCTCGATGTCTAACGCGGGCGGTAGAATTGTAAAGCGATCTGCAACTCCTAAATCTTCAGCTTGTGCAACTAAAGCACGACTATGAGCTTGTGCGGAGGATGTGTCTTGTCCAATAATGACTCCATGATAATGATGACCAGCAGCTTTTAAATGGGCTAACACTTTTGGGAGCGATCGCAAGTTTTTATCGTTGGCAATATCTTCTTTGCTAATCCGCGAAGGTGTCAGAATAACCCGCGCACCTGAAGCCAGAATTGGTAGTAGTTCTTCTGGAGGAGGCACATTTCGCCGTGCGTTAAACTGTTCGGGATCGACCGGAGGATAAAGAACATCGCGAGCATTAGGAACTAATCTCCTGATATGCTGCGCCGTAAATTGCGAATTGCAAATTGCGTAGGGAGCAAGACTGCTGAGCGTTACTTTTCTAATTAAGCTACCAAGGCGATGTGGTGAATCTGCTAAGTCGCGAAAAACAAGGTAAACAGGGCGACGACTCAATCGAAGTGCAGGTGCTGCTTGCAACATCGCTGGTAACACTTGCCGAGCTACGCAGTTTTCTAACAGCAAAGGCCAATCCGGAGGTTGTTGATTGACCCAACGCAGTGCTTGCTTCATAAACTGCGTCAAATCTTGTTCGGGAATGAGATGCAAACAAGCTTCATGACCTGCTTGACGCAAATACTGCTCCATTAAAGAATTAGATCTCAAAAGAACGCAGACTTGATCTAACGTCCCACATTGCTGAAAACCTTTAAGCATCAACGCCAGAGAAACTGTCGCTCCTCCTAAAGCATGATGAAACACTGGCACAACTAAAAGTTTACGCATGACGCACTCCTGACAACTTAGGTTTTGGACTACGTAGCGCAACACACAGCGCAATTAACAACCCTGATACATGCATCTCATATATGACAGGAGTTGTTGGAGCTAGCAATGTATAAAAAATTAGGATACAAAAGCAGCACATGGGTCTACCAGCGCGGGTTCGGTAAAGCCACAAAAAGAGCGAACCCCAAAAAACCGCAAAAATTGTTGTGCCAATGATTCCATTACGGTATAGTAGATTCCCCAAAATAAAACTGTGCGATCCAACGACCGCATTTTTGTTACTACCAGTAACTTGAATTGCACCTCCAGCACTAGGAAATCCCCAAATGAGTGCATCTTCATTACCGAGAAGGTCTTGCCATGTTTGGCGATAGATAGCGTTGCGGACATCTGTAGAGTCTTCCCGCGCTTCACTGACAGACTGCGTCGTTTGTGAAAATGTATTTGTAATCGTACTTGTTATCGGAGGAAGCGAGAGCGTTGTGAAGCTAATTAAAGCTATCAACGCAAAAATAATTGGAGGTCCCCAAAACTTAGTTAAATTCTTGAGTAAGAAATACAGAATAACTACGATGGGAAAAGAAACCCAAACTGCCCGCGTCCCACTAATAACAATTAAGAATACGCTTCCCGAAAGAAGAAGCAACGACCAAAAACGTTTTTTGATCTCTAAAGCAACTATACCGATGAAGCCAGCAAATATTGCAAAAAATTCAGGATAAATGAAGAACAAATTATAGCGACGTACGCCAATTGAATTGCCGTAATTTGCATAAGGTTGTAAAAAATTAGGGTTGTTAATAAACCCTTCAATCACTCCTTGCCCCGTGAGAAAGGCATAAACATTTTGAAAGCGAGGTGGAAAAAACAAAGTTTCTGGAATGACGAATTGTAGCAAAGCCCAGAAGGTGACCATTTGGACAACGCTTACCGTACAAGCCCAAGTCACCACTTCTATGCGAACTTTAATGTGATTGCTTTGGACGTACCACAACCAGATTGCCGGGCAAAAAGTCAGAAGAAATACCGTAGTGAAGGTATCTCTTCCTGAAACCGAGTATGCCACAATAATTTTGCCTATTTGATAGGCTCCAAAGCTAATTAAAGCAATAACAGGCAAAGACGGGCTTTTAAGTCGAAATTCCCCATATTTTTGCCATTCATAAACAGCAACACCCAGCAATAATACAGTAGCAAAGTATCTGTAGATTCCTAGCAACCACCACAGGGGAATCAGGACAATACTCGCGCAGACAATGCGTTCTGGCAGGGTTAAAGCTTGCCAGCGAATCCAGATACCAGAAACAAGTTGGTCTTGCTGCGCTGTTGCGGCAGCAAATCTCGGTTTATACAGCTGAGTCATCAGTTTATTTAAAATTAACTAAGCCTCGGTTTCGATTAATTCGCGCTGACGTCCGTAGCGATAGCCAACATCTTTGGGTTCAACATAGTTGACGACTAGCCCCATAATTTGGGCGTGATGCTGTGCAAGTTGTTCAAAGCCATCCATCACTGCATAGCGATCGCTCTTACCTGAACGCACGACAAACAGAACATTGCGCACGACTGAACTCATTAGATTTGTTTCGCTTGCTAAACCAATCGGTGGACTATCAACCAAAACATAGTCGTAACCGCCATCAGCTTGAATTTGGTCTAGATATTGTTGAAAACTACCACGCGCAAAAAATTCAGGAATTTTTCCTTTAGAAAGCGCTGGTGCTGGTAACAAGTCCAATCCCAAACAGACTGAAACTGGTGAGGGCTGACCATCTTTCAGTTTTTTCTGCGGCTGTCCCAAACGCTGACTCAGCTCAGCTTGACGTAAATCACCGTCAACAATCAGGACTCGGAAACCAAAGTTAACTAAAGCCAAAGCAAGTCCTAAAGTTACAGTCGTCTTACCTTCACCTGAGGTAGAACTTGTCACTAACAACCGCTGATGCTCTAACATCAAAACCGCAGAAGCCAGCCGTTGTAATTCAATTGCCACCTCACCAGACAAGTTGCGTTCCATATCGGCACGTTTGAGTCGAGAAATCCGACCCAAAACTGGAAATTCCACCTGTTCGAGATCTTTGGGACGCAGCATAGGATTGCGCTTCTCTAAGAAGAAAATTAAGCTGATGCTGCCGAATAATCCTGCCAAAATTCCACCAAGTGCGATCGCCCGTTTGCTTGGTTCTTCCGGTTTTGGATCGATAGCAGGTGCATCCAAAGTTTGGACGTTGGGATACACATTGAACGGGTTCGTTTTTGTTTGTTCAACTTGAGCAAGAATACTCTTGTAGACTCCCTCAGCAATCTCATATTGTCGCTGCAAGTTTATCAGCTGCGCTCTATTTTGAGCAATGTTGTTCAGTTCCGCATTAACGCGATTGATTTCACTAGCAATTTGATTCGCTTGTTGCTGTAATCCAGCAGCATTATTTTGCGCTCGGATCAGTTCAGCAATCATCTCAATTCGGCTATCGCGAGTGCCATTACCACCAAGCGTCGGATCGATTTGGTTGGCACTTGCCCCAGGAGCCGCGATCGCAATTTGCTGATTCAGCAGTTGCATCAATTCTTGACGTTGAGACAGCAGTGACTGCACTTGCGGACTTTCATCGGTATACCGGCTTCGTGCTTCTGCTAGCGCAGTTTCAGCATCAGAAAGTTTTTGTCGAATTGCTTGGTATTCTCTGTTTTCTCCTAAGCGCAATGAATTCATTGCCTGTTGCGCATTGATTCCTAAACGTTCCGATGCAGCTTGTGCTTGAGCTTGGTTTGCTTGAGCTTGTGATAGTACATTGGTGTAGGTTGTTCTTAACTCTCGCTGTTGAGCAATCAATGCCCTTGTTTGTTCTGCTACTTCTGTCAATCCAGTCGCTTGTTGAAAACTAGCTAACTCTGCTTGCGCTTTTGCTAACTGCGCTTGCGCCTCCTCTAAATCAGTTTGGGAAAATTGCTTGCGGACGTTTGTATCTTGATGGCGCAGTTCATTAAGACGAAGCTGATAAATATTAATCAGGTTGCTTAATCGCCTTTGCGCAATATCTGGACTAGAAGCTTTGACTTGTAAGTTAATAATTGTTGATTGCTCTTGCGGTGTCGCACTAAATGCCAACTTGTAATCACTCAATCGTGGAAACAAGCTTTTTTCTGGATCTACCGCCAGCGTCCGCTCCATAACGGTATCACTCATTAAAATTGCCATCTGAATCTGCAAAGGATTCAGTTCTCGCGTAAATCCTAGTGCGGTATTCTGTATTTGACCTAAAGTTCCTAAATTAGTGTCCAACCGCGTTGTTGGTTGGGGAAGATTTAACTTAGCAGTTGCCTTCCACACGGGAGCAACATTCGTCTTTGTATAAATGACTGAATACAGTGTGGCAGCAAGCACGACACCGTTTAGCAGCAACAAGGGCATCCAGTGTCTACGGATGATATTGACTATGTGGTTCATATTCTTTCTCAGCTATTGACCGAATAACTTGAAACGCAAGTAGCCACGCAGCCCTAAACGCAGAACTGCTCTTCCTTCAGAAGGAAATAAAGCACAGATACCACGCCGTAACAACCGCTCCAGGGTATCCTTGGCACTCCGCCCGATTTCGCGGCTTTCTTGCAACGAAAGCCAGATAATTTCAATTTTTTCTTTCCAAGGAACGTTACCTTGTTGTAGTGCAGTGAGCGTGCGATAGTCTACATCCAAACGCATATTCAGCCGGTCAGCTAACCCCATGTTTGCAGATGCCTGATTAATAAAATTTGCGGTATCTTCTCGTTCCTGAATCAAGTAACGCAAATCGTCATTGCGAGCTTGCTTGTTTTTACCGTGTATGCGATAAAACATGAGTGGTTCGTTAATGCAGCCTACTTCACCATAAAAAGGAACAACAACAGTTAAATACGTATCTGCTGCGGCAGCTTTTCGAGTCGGAATTGGTAAAGCTTGCTGTAATGCAGCGCGACGATATGCAAGTCCAGAAGTGATTCCCATCGCATATCTTCCCCATCGTAGTAGTAAAGGACGCACATCTCCTTGGTTGAGAAGTGTAGAACCTTTGCCGATTGGGACTCCATCTGTATTTACAGATGTCCAACAATGCGAAATCTGCACCCATTCTGGATGCTTGTCAAAGGCTGCAACAACCTTCATAAGTTTGTCTGGATGAAAGTAATCATCAGCATCTAGAAAACAGATGATTTCCCCTTGAGAATGAGCTATTCCGGTATTTAACGCCTCTCCTTGACCGGCATTCTTTTGCCAGATTGCCGTAAGCTGCTCTTTGTAAGCTTCAATAATTTCGCGAGAATTGTCTGTTGACCCATCATCAACAACGATCAATTCCCAGTTTTGGTAAGTCTGGTTTAAAACACTTTCAATCGCTTGAGGTAAGAACCGACCGTAGTTGTAGTTATTAATAATGACACTAACTAGTGGTGTCTTTTCAACGCTAGAAGGTGTTGATTGCTGTTGAAGTACTTGAGTCATTGTCTTACGCGCAATTAGAATTAAGTCGAGGCAGGCAGTATTTTTGTTCAGGCTATCAGCGAATACAAATATCTCTTTCCGCAGCAGTACGGAATAAGATTGTGCATCGATGTGTCAAAGCCATAAATAATGACAAATCTTGCCACGCTATACCGCAATGCCATCAAGAGAATACTTACTGATTATTGATTATTGAAAGAGTTGCGAGGATTGGATGAATTTGTATAAGTTGGCAACTTACGGATTAATTCTCGCAAAACATCGGTTTTGGTTCTTTCTGTCCGTTGGCAATAAGCTTCAAGTGCGCTCATTTCCATTTCTGAAACTTTGAAAGTAATCCACTGCTTCTGTTTGTTTGACACATCTATATACATGAAAAAAGGGTTCCTATCGTTGTCTTTGTTAATACACCAGCGGGAAGCCGCCAGAAATCAACGCGGCAACTTATGTAAAAAAAAACGACCCATAGCCTCTAACACTAGAGACTATGGGCTGTTAATAAAGAGTTATAGTTGTTTAATTCAATTCCTTTGTCTGTGCATTACTGCTAGAAAGCCTGTGTTGTCAAGAGAAAGTAAAGTATTACTTCGTTTTCTCATGCACAAACTTAGCCTCAAAAAAAAGCACAATCTCTTCCCCACTTTAGGCTGCCTAAGTGCACTCTTGGTGTCTTCTTTAGCAGACTACAGCGAAGGAGCTCCGCTGGTAACGTTAAGTTATGTTAAGGTGCTTGAGCACCTTTAATACTTACATGTATGGGATAATATTATATATAAACACGAACAAATATGTTGTATTTCACGCTACAAAACACTGACTTTTACCTAAAATTACAGAAATAAGTCATTGTATTACCGTTTGACGAAGATTCTATCTGGTGCTAAGCTCTTGAGCATTTAAATTGCTTATCTTATTGATTAAGCAGAAGCACGCGAAAACGCACGAAATGTCCGGTTGAATTTTTATTTAGGTTTTAATACTTAGTGAAATTATGCTTCAGATTAGGAATGTCTGTTATTGGTATATTGCCATGAAAAAATTGGTGTTCAAATTGTTATCTTTTAGAAAAGCATTAACTCTATGCAAATCCTATCTTTTGGTAGACGTTATGGAGAGTAAGAGTGATTGATCCTAAATAATAGCTGAGATTACTTGTTCTTAGGTAAGATGTAAGTACAAGTAGAGGTATCTCAGGTAAACATATTTCCTGTGTAAGTGTTGTACATTTCAAGTTTCACATCTATAAGCTACACCTTGACTAATCAAATCTGTATGATTTCTGTTTATGTGATTTTTGTTAGCTTTAAAATGTGATCTTGGTCAAAGGCGGGAACATTGTCTCGATTTTATCATCTTTGGCGTGTGCTACACGTAATGTAAAGTAGCTGAGCTGTGGCTTTGATGAATACAAAACTGCCATCTAATCAAGTTCAATTTTATTTGCCGAACTTAGACTCGCTTGAAAGTTCTGAGCAAGCCTTTGCTGATGCCTTCTTGAGAACCGCACAAACTCTACATCAGTATTTAGAGCAAATCAAATCTACTGTCAAAGCTATTCCAGAATTTACGGATGAGCCTTTCAACTCAGCTATTCTAGGTTTGTATACCAAAATGTGTAGCCATTATTATTCTTATGTTCTATTAGAAATCTATCAACAGGATCGGGTAGGAATTAATTTTTTAGTAGAGCAATTATGCGATGCTGCGATCGCGTTGATGTATCTGCTAGAAGAAGCAGATCCTGCGCTTTTCTACGAATATATTTCGACTTCAATTGAGCAAGGTTGCAGTTTATTAGTTAGCGTTGACGAGGAACTGAAGGAATTTCCTAAGCATTTTGAGCTACTAAAGCTAAAAGAAAAATTAGAGGTGTTCATTGCTACGCATAAAGAATATCCTACTCGACATTCTTCAAGTGCAAAACCTAAAACGAGATGGGGCTCTCCTAATGCAGACACTACCTACAAACGTGCCAAAATCTTGGGGTTTAACTCTGTATGTAATCCTGCTAGACAATTTAGTTTGAAAGTCGTACCAGCAAGCTGGTTAGATTTGCAACTTAACTATTTACACTCATCCGAACTTCAACTTAGTAGTCCGGAAGCATTGAGTATCAATTTTACTCGTTTACGAGATACTGCACATCTTTGTTTACATGCCACGCAGGCTTTTTTAGCTGAAATTGCATCTAGCTATAACCTTAGTGGTGCAGGCTTGGCACTGCATCAAAGTCGTTTGACTGCACTTTATGAATGGTTTCATGACGCGCACAAAATGTATCAATTACGCCATTCATCAGGGCTATAAATAAAAATGCTAAGAAGATATAACTAGGCTTTGAGCAATATTATTCTTTGTTGTAAAGAAGTTTTGTTGACGCCTGACGACTCATGCGATACGTAAATTCGCCAACTGAAGGATTAGGAGTTTCGGGGTGAATTGTACGACTTGTTTTTCTCCAGTCTTTATGAGTTGCAAGCGAAGTTACAGTTCTTCCATCTTCTTTCTTGCAAACTTTTAACCACATTTTACCGTGTTGACTGCATATAAATTCTTCAATCCAAACATTGTCATCAACATACACGCCTTTTGCTGCTAACATAATTGCGCTCTGGCGAGGCATATTGACATTTTGTTGGATCTCTAATGCTCCTGTATAAAATAAATGATATTTCTCTCCTCCTTTACGCCACAATCGCTGCTCGCAATAAGGGCAAAAAAAGCGCATTACATTTTTACGACTACTACGTTTGCCTGGCATTAGAAACCTCTCATAAAAATTACTGCTCTAGTACTGCTCTAGAAAAATTGATCCTTATACTGCAAGCTAAACACGAGATTCACACCACCTTATTACTACATCCACTACGCGATAACGCACGTTCTTCGAACAACTTTTTGTGTTTTAGATTACTTCAATAACAAGTAAAGATTTTCCCGAAAGTAAATAAAATAACATCTTTGATTGGTTTGTTTTTCGCTGAAACATCACATCAGGATAAGATTTGTTGTATAAAAACAGCATTTATTTCTATCGCATGTACATATATAATCTCCAAGCAAAAAGATGAAACGTACGCACTTAATTGAAAAAGGCACGAAAACATCAAGTATGATATTGCTCTTATTCATGCGCATTCTTCATCCCTCTTTCAAATGCGCTATCGTAAATTCTATTAGCGATCGCTCCTACCAATAACTGACTTTACTCAGAGTATTGCTGATAACGATAAGGCTGTTACTGCAACTGTTGTTAAGAAATACCTCTTTTGCATTATTTTTAACAACTAGCAACGCTTCAGAGTACAAATAAAGCGTTCTACACCCTGCTTTTTAGCAGATCTATCCCCTCAACTTGAGGTTGCTTAAGTGCACTCGTATGGTGTCTTCTTGAACAACCTGCAGTGTAAAACACTGGAGAAAGTAGTTATTATTTATAGCACTTAGCTTTTTTGCAGGCAGGAAATATACTGAAATCTTCGGTTTTCTTCAGGTGTATTTACAGTATGTACATACCAATTCTAAAAAATCTGTATTTTCGTATACAAAATTCAGGTTTTTTCAATTTTTTGCTACTTGAGTACAAAATTTGCCTCAATTTTGTACAAATAACAGCATTTATACGGAACGAGTTGCATGTCGTTTTGGAGTAACGTTATCCCTTGCTTTTGAGCGGCAAATGCTTGCGTGTAAGTAGTGGCTGCGGTTTTTATCATAATTTTCCTGATTAGCTCGGCTCTAAAATTAAGTAGTTTCTCATAAAACTTAATTTTAAAAAGTTTATGAACTTCTCAGCACTAGTGTATGTATTTATGCGGCAATTTCCCAAATGGTACTTAAAGTTTTGATGAAGTTGTTTTTAAAGATTTAATGAAGACGACTAATATTTTTCGTAAAGAAAAATACACAGTAAATATCCTGATACGAAAAAATGTTCAACTGCAGTTACAAAACTATACTACCTAATTTTGCTGAAGTTAGGTTATAAAAACATAAAATTTAAAAGATTTGCTTTATTTTAGTGTATAGAGAATTACTTTTCAGTAGGACGACAATCAAGCTCGTACATTCGTCATTGAGCGGCGCCAGAAATAACTACCTAATATTTAATACTTTTAGCTAATCTACTAAGCGCTGGCTGTGTAATATATGTAACACGCTTGTTGCTAGAACTATTTTAAAAGAAGCTGGATATTAAGAACTGTAAAACAGAACGAAACAAATTTGTAAAGAGATAATCCTATCCCAAGCAAATTTAAGCCGTGACAAATCCTAGTGAAAAACTCTTGTTATCTTTGTTAAATTTTGTCGCACTAAGCTAGATAGCCAAAGATAGACTCGCGAACTTAATATTTTTTGGAAGCTAATGCTTGTATACTTCAGAGTTTGAACAGGTGAGCTTATTATTTGTACTGAATTTAGAAAATGCTTAAATTGCATCGATCGCACTATTTACTGCTCTTATTGTGTGCGGTGAGCTTGACTCTAACCATAGTGCTTGCACCACTATCGCATCAGATAACCGCTGCTAGCCCTCGCAGTCATTCTGTGCCGGAGTTAAGGGGCGTATGGTTAACAAATATAGATAGTGATGTATTATTTCAGCGCGATCGCTTAACCAATGCAATCGGACGCTTACATCAACTGAACTTCAATACAGTTTATCCCACAGTCTGGAATTGGGGCTATACGCTTTATCCTAGCCGAGTCGCACAACGCATAATTGGGCGATCCCTCGATCCCACTCCAGGGCTACAACAACGCGATGTCTTAAAAGAAATTGTGCGACAAGCACATCAAAAAAAGATGGCAGTCATTCCTTGGTTTGAGTTTGGCTTTATGGCACCGGCGGATTCGCTGCTTGCTCAACGTCATCCACAATGGCTGACAAGTCGTCGTGATGGTAGTAAAGTTTGGCAAGAAGGAAAGCACGAACGAGTATGGCTCAATCCCTTCCGTCCTGATGTACAGCAATTTATTCTAGACCTCATTGTTGAAATTGTTAGCAATTATGACGTAGACGGTATTCAATTTGACGACCACTTCGGTTTACCATCCGAGTTTGGCTATGATGCCTACACGGTAGCGCTTTATCAAAAAGAACACCAAGGACAACGTCCTCCTAGCGATCCCCAAGATGCTGCATGGGTCCGCTGGCGTGCAGATAAGATTACAGCATATATGCAACAAGTCTTTCGCGCAGTCAAAGCTAGAAAGCAAAATTGCTTAATTTCTGTGTCGCCAAATCCGCAACGAGTTTCCTACGACTTATTTTTAGCCGATTGGGAAAAATGGGAACGCCAAGGCTTCGTCGAAGAATTAATTTTGCAAGTTTATCGCAACGACATCAACGTGTTTATTAGCGAATTGCAGTACCCAGAAGTTGTTGCAGCAAAACGTCATATCCCAGTCGGTATTGGAATTTTAAGCGGGCTAAAAAACCGTCACGTGCCAATTCAACAAGTTCAAGATCAAGTAGCAGCAGTCCGCCAACGCAACTTTGCAGGCGTTTCCTTTTTCTTTTACGAAACTTTATGGAATCTTTCGCAGGAAAAGTCAAGCGATCGCCAATCCGTCTTTCAAAGAATGTTTTCAGCAGCTGTACCGCGACCAAATATTTACAAAGGGTGGAAGAGTGGTTAGGGGTTAGTGGCTAGTGATGAATTATGTAAACAAATACTAATTCTCCTTCTCCTCTGCTCCCCTGCTCCTTTGTGCGATCACCCACCGATCCCCAAACGTCCGGCTAATGCGGGAGTGAGAGGTAAGAGTGTGGCAACCATTAAAAATAAAGCGAGTAGTCCCAAAGCTGCGCGGGCGTCATCCGGTTCGCTGAGTTCATTTTGGCTGGGACGTTCTAAGTCGCGTTGCAAAAAGATGATTATAACAGCCCAATACAAAGCTAGCGGATTTGCAAAAGAGGCGATCGCCAGCACAATTAAGGTTGCGATCGTAGTACGTCCAGCAGTTTTGCGCCCGTAAATCGCTTGTACAATCCGCCCGCCATCTAATTGCCCAGCGGGCATTAAATTCAGTGCTGTGATGACTAAACCTAACCAACCAATCACCGTGAGTGGATGAACTGCGACAACGTTTTGTTGCAGTGCCGAGCCTAAAATAACGCGAGCAATTGTACCTACTAAAATAGACCCTTGAAAAAACTCGGTTGGTACTTGAAATAAACTTTCAGGGCGAGAAAGGATTAAACCAAGAACTAACATCGCGAACGATAAAACACCGCCAAACGCAGGTCCAGCGAAAGCGATATCGAACAAAACTTTTCGGTTAGGTAAAATCGACTGAAATCGAGTAATGGCACCAAAAGCACCGATTTGTAAAGTTGGCAGAAAAAAGGGTGGGCTGAGACGCACTTGATAACGTCGTGCCAGCAAGCGATGACCGAGTTCGTGCGTCAGTAAAATTGCTAAAATTCCTGCTGCAATCGGCAAAGGTTCTGAAAATCGCTGCCAATTTGTGAAGAAATCAAACCCTAGTAAAATACCTCCAGCTTCTAAACACGTAGCGATCGTGGCGACGAGTAAGACAATTGCCAAAATCGTTTGTGGTAAAGTCGTCGGTTGGGGATCGTTACGACTAGGAAGTACAATCACAACCGGCTTACCGTCGAGGTTTTCGACTAAAAATAGACGATAGCGATCGCCTAACTGCTGCTGGAGGTTGCTACTGAGTTTTTGGAAAACTGCCTCTGGTTCTCCGCGGAGATTACCCCTGAAGATCGCTCCTTCTTGATAAGGAATTGTCTCAGTAGCAAAAAAAGTATCGATGCCAAAAATACCGCGAATCGCTGCTAAATCAGCATCGGCGATCGGTACGACTTCAGGTTGTAGCGGTGCGGGTGGAGTCGTCTCTTCGGTTTGAGGGGTGTCTTGAGTCGCATTTGCGAGGCGTTCGGTTGCGCGCGATCGCAAAATCGCATCTTGACCAGCTGCCCGTAGCTGCCTTCCCAGAAAAATATAGACTGCGGCTGAAGTGACTAACAAGAACAATATCCCCACGATATTTATGTAGATCCCCGCAGCGAATAAGCCGAAAAAGAGTAACCATGGAGCCATTAACACCACTGACTGTAACCAGGCAATGATTCCCAACTTGCCATACGGTCTAGCGCGATAAAAGCCCCAGCCTAGTATTATAAAAGCTGCTAATACAATCAGCCCGACTATAGAAGTTTCAGATGCGATCGACATATTTTCCACCTTCGCTTCAACCTGCGATCAACTTTAGCTCGCTAGCTGTCGCTAATACTTTTAATAATTTACAAGACTTCCTTGAATAGCAGTTAGTAGGTTACTAGATTCTTGCAATCCCGATCGTGAAGGGTAATAACTGGCTGCATACTTGAAGTTGCAATTAAATTTACGCCAATCAGCTTGCTCGTTGGTACGTACATCAAGTTTTTTCGGTGTAAAATAATACAGAAATTAACTGTAGAATAAATTCTATGTACTTAAGTTTACAAATTACGCGATACATAACGTTTTGTTACAAAGCTAATTGCTGTCGCAAACGTTCCTTGTATTCTGAATTGTTATGTTACTGAAAAATCATGTTTTCTTCAGGATAAGGTCATTCAAAAATTGTATTTTTCAGGGACAATCATGTTATGTGTTTTACATGTAGATTTTGTAAAATATGGTCTCAGTACTTACAAGCTAAAGTTGAACCAGTAATCTCTTTATCATTCAGGTGACAATACTTATCCTAAAAATCTAGACTACTTATAAAACAAAACTTGAGTAATTTAATAACCATGGAGTAATACTATACTAAGCCAAGTATTACTCACTATTCCCTGAAAGTAAAGTATTAACTAGTAGTGCTCCATGACGCTATGCCTGAGTTAACGAAGCATATTAGCTTAAAAGTCATGCGTTGTACAGCTTTGCACTAGGCGCTAATCTTTTTATGAAGTAGTGCTTAGCTACGTATCGTTGAATCAAATAATGTCATAAAAACTTTTCTTTTTCTATACTTCAGTACTCTTGGTTTTGCCTAAAGATATTACTGTACACTTGATTGGGACTGGTGTTCCCCAAATCAATGTAATGTTTGTTACTGGTCAATACTCGATAGAGTTTGCGCATCAACCAACTGAAATTGCAACAATGTTAGAAGTCTAGGTATTTTTTTAGGAAGACAAGGTTATTACAGCACGATTTCCAAAAATGCCCTCAAGTATATGTCAGTAGCAGAATGGGATTTTTGGTACGAAGGTTAGCCAACCATCGAATTGCAAGGTACAGTACGCGATCGCTCAACGAAGCGCGATCGCATGGGCAATAATGCATTTGTCACCGCTGACAAAGCAGGCAAGACGCCTGCCAACTGCTTAATAAATTTCATCCAACTTTAAAAAAGTTTGCAGAAGAACATTCGCGCCCTGCGTGCAGTGTTCTGGCGAAGTATACTCATCCTCAGCATGGCTAATGCCAGCGCGACTAGGGACAAAAATCATCCCCATATCCGCAAATCGACCGATTTCTTGTGCATCGTGTCCTGCGCGACTTGGTAAGTACGTATAGCTTAAACCCATTTGCTGACAAATTTGCGCGATCGCCGTTTGAATCTCTGGTGCAGCTAATGTTGGCAAGACGTGCAGCATTTGCGTCATTTCGATTTCTGTTTGAGTTGCAGCCGCAATTTCTATAAGCTGATGTTTGAGCTGCACCACCATATTTTCTAAATGCGTTTGCGACATATCGCGCAGGTCAATTTTTAAATCTACCCTCGCGGGTACAATATTAGCTGCATTAGGAGAAACATGAAAATAACCGACTGTAGCTACCTGTTCTCCTGGAGTTTCGGTTGCTAACTTGTTGACAGCTAAGACAATTTGTGATGCAGCAACCAAAGCATCTTTACGCATGTTCATTGGGGTTGTTCCTGCATGGTTAGGACGCCCAGTGACAGTAACGTGGTGGCGATATTGTCCGACAATGCCAATGACAACTCCAACATTATTGCCTGTACTTTCTAAAACACCGCCCTGTTCAACGTGTAATTCTACAAACGCTGCAATTTCACCTGGCTGGCGCTTCGCAGTTACCACCTGCGACCAATCACCGCCAATTCGTGCTAAACAAGCTTCAATGGACGTACCATCATTGCGACGATAACATTCAGGATCGAGAACCGCAGTCCCTGCCATAGCTTTACAACCAAGAACGCTATTTTCTTCGTCGGTAAACACTATTACCTCAATTGGGTGGCGCAGGCGAATATTATTCTCGTAAAGTACGTGTACAATTTCAATGCCTGCTAAAACTCCGAGAACTCCATCAAATCTCCCCGCAATAGGAACAGTATCTATGTGCGAACCTGTAGCTAGCGCCCCTACATTTTCTTGTCTTCCTGCATAAGTACCGATAATATTTCCGGCAGCATCAATTCGCACTGTCATCCCAGCTTCAATCATCCACGATTGCACGAGTTGTCGCGCGAGTATATCTTCAGCCGTAAACGCTACGCGACTCACACCACCTCCTGGCAGTTTGCCAATTTCAGCTAACTGCGAAATATTTCGATTCAAGCGATCGCCATTTACTACAGGTATCAAGGCAACAGTCATACAACCCTCTTGGAAATTACTTGTTGTGTCGATCAAAAAAGATAGTTCCTAGCCTTCTTAACGGCGCGAAGAACAACTCAAACGCAGCGATCGCAATTCCAGCAAGAAAGAAAACGCCGTCGTCAGCGTTCTCAATTCATATAACACTGGAGTTATAAAATTTATCATCATGCCAAATTTTCTCGTCCCAGCTAAGTCATATGCGCTCGCATCGCTTTTTTCAATAGGGTTTGCTGTTTTAGCTTCTATGTCCATAGCACATTTTTTTGCACGATGCGGATACAAAATTCTACGTAATTTGTCGTTCATGAATTGTTAACTGCTGACACTTAAAGCTGGAGATTCTCCAAGAATTTGGCACTGTAGCAGAAGCTGACACTTGATTAACTCCCGCGCTGTTTTGTATACAGTATACAATAGCAGCCAAAAAATTAATGCAGCAAAGAGCAGATTAATCATGTCCCAAGTAGCCCTTCAGTTGCGATATTAATACTAGTTCTTTTCTCAAAGTCGTCAGCAGGAATGATCGCTACGTGCTGATATTGCCAAGTAAACTCCTGCAAGAACGACGGCAAATGCGCACCAATTGAAGATGCTTAACTTTTCAGCAAAGATAATAAATGCTAAAACAGCTGCGATCGCAGGAATTGCCAGCATCGCAACAGCAACTAAGCCAGAAGCAAAATTGGCCAAGCTATAAGTGAGTAATCCTTGACCGACAACTTGGCAAACAATCGCTAAAGAAATAACTGTACACCAACCAACTCCAGACGTAGGAAACAATTGCTCGTGCGTTAGTAAGACCGCCGGAAGTACGCCCAAACAGCCGATGAAACACGTCCATTGCATAATTGTTGGTGTTGCAAATTTACTGCGGAGTTGCTCTAAACTCAAAAGACATACGGCTGCTAACATTGCCGCGCTTAACGCCGCAATATCTCCCAAAGCATGACTATTTGTGCCTTGAAAATCTTCGATCCCAATCGCGATCGCGCCACACACAGCGATCGCCATTCCTAAGACAAATCTCGCTGAAAATTTTTGACCAAGTACGAGCCACGCGCCTAAAGTTGTAAACAACGGCATCATATTATTAAATAGTGTCGAGTTCGCAACACTCGTCTGCGTCAAAGACCACGCCCACAAGGTTAACGAAGCGGCAAAACTCATTCCGGCAGTTGTCAGTAAAGTGCGATCGCGCCAGGTATAAATTAGCATCGATACAGGTTGTGCGTGAATTTGACTTGTCAAGCCTCTGACTTTATTCCAGCCCGCGAAGGCGATTGCGGCAATGCCCAAACGATTAAACGTTGTCGCATTTGGTCCAATTTCTTGCTGCGCGATCGCAGTTAAAATCGAAGCAAATGCAATTCCGACCAAGGCAATCCCGAGTGCGATCGCCGCCAATCCATTTGCAATCAGTGTTGGAGACGCATGATTAACTGAGCCGAGTTTGAACTGCTCCATAGTGCGATCGCTAATTAAATAGAAATGCCTTTGCAGTACAGTTTTTATTTATATATACACTGCTCAGTTGCCCCAAAAAGTATCTCAATAGACGCTACGGTGAGAATCTGACAGCCAAATAAAAACATTAAATACTATAGGTATTAGTCACCAAGTTGTCCGTTCAATCTCATGTAGTATTTATGAAAGTAGCTATTTACTGTATTCTGTATACAGCTGCCAGAAGTCTCATTTACTGATACCTTCTCGACTTAAAATAATTAGCAGCTGCCATTTATCCTGTAAAGATTAAGGAGTTATACCTTGCCCCTGTCACCGCGATCGCTCCAGCGAAGTCAATCACTACAGGAGCAAACTTATCAAGCCTTGCGCGCGGCTATCCTCTCAGGTGAACTAACGCCAGGGCAGCGATTAATCGAAACTCATCTAGCCAAAAAGCTACAGGTAAGTAGGACTCCAATTCGAGAAGCACTACGGCAACTCCAACGCGAGGAATTAGTCATTGCTGAACCAACTAATGTCCTACGTGTCGCGACAATTTCCATGACCGATGCGATACAGTTGTACGATTGCCGACTCGCATTAGAGCAATTATCTGTAGTCGAAGCGTGCGCACATGCCACCGAGTCCCAAATTCAAAACTTAAACTTGATGGTGATGCAAGCTGAGAAACTCGTTAAGAGTAAACCATCCCAATTAACTAACTTTCAACTACTTGATTTAGACTACCGTTTTCATCGGCTACTCGCTGAAAGTTCGGGTAATTTATGGCTCAGGTCGCTTCTCGATCAAGTTTTTGATAAAATGATGCTCTTAAGAATTCATACGATTCAAAATAACCGCGACGTGCTAGAAATTCGGACTGAACACCGACGGATATATGAAGCGGTGCAAGCACGGAATCCCGAGGCAGCAACTCAAGCAATTAAGGCGCATCTCATCGCGAGTAAAGAGCGTGTTGCGCGTGAAATGCAGAACATGCAACATAGTAGCGGTATTCTTCAAGAAGGTTAACATATCTTAGATTTTAGATAACTTAGATAGTGAATTTGTAACAAAGTTAACGCTCCCTATACGACATTCATTTTTTAGACTAGTTTAGCTGGCAAAATTTGGTAGTTATTTACAATAAGCATGACCGAGACAAATACCAACTCAAGCGCAGGTACAAAGCGGATATTTATTTGTGGTTCAGCATTGCGCGGACAACCCGATCATCAAAACCTGCAATCGGCAAAGTTTATCAAAGAAGCAAAAACCCAACCCCGCTATCGACTTCACGCCGCAGGTGGTGGTTGGCATCCTGCAATCTATGAAGTAGAACAAGGTGGAATTTCAATTCCAGGAGAAGTATACGAATTAACTCAAGCTGAGTTTGACTACTTATCTGCCAACGAACCACCAAACATGTACCCAAGTGACATTGTTTTAGAGGATGGCGAAGTTCTTACTGCATTTCTCTATCCGCAAGAGTTAGTAAAAAAATATAATTGGCCTGACATTTCGCATCACGGTGGTTGGGCGGCTTATAAAGCTGCAAGTTAAAGGTAGGACAAGTGCGATCGCTTTCCCATACAATTCGCGTAGCAACTCCGCAAGAAGATGCCATCGTTGCGGAGCATTTCTATATTATTGTGGCAAGATATTATTGCTACTGATGCAGTTAAGTTTAACTGATAAGAAATTACGCTAGAGTTTGTCGAGTGCGTGCGCCAAGATCTGTCTTACCAAGTGCTTGTCGCCGAAGTTGATTGTAAAGTTGTTGGTTCTGTAGTCGTAAAAGTGGCTGCATTGGAGGTGTCTGCGTTGAGCCAGCTGAGCGCCGGTAAGACATCCACGATTCATTCTTGATGCTCAACAGCAAAAGCATGAAGCATTCCAGAATATGGCTTAGCAATAGGATAAGCTAAATCGCCCTTCTTACTCGTATTCAAGCCTAAACTGACCAAAGCTTCAACAAACTTAACCGCGACACTCACGCCATCAATAACCGGAACTCCTAATTCTTGACTTAATTGCGTTGATAAATCAGCCATCCCACTACACCCTAAAACGATCGCACCTGCCCCATCTTCCGCCAAAGCTTGACGACATTCGGCTAAAATCGTTTTTCGTGCATGAGAATTTTCATCCTCAAGTTCAAGTACAGGTAAATCAATCGCGCGAATTTTGCGACAAAAATGCGTCATCCCGTAATTTGCAACTAAATGTTGAGCAATTATCCGCGTGCGACTCAACGTCGTCACAATTGAAAATCCAGTCGCGATTAAACTCGCAGCGTGCATAGCCGCTTCTGCAATTCCTAAAACGGGACCTTTTGCCAATTCCCGTGCAGCGAGTAACCCAGGATCGCCGAAGCAAGCAATTACATAACCATCAACACCTGCGGCTTCTCCTTTTTTAATTTCTTCAAGAATGCCAACAACACTCAGCGCTTCATCGTAGTGTCCTTCAATCGAAACAGGTCCCATCTCAGGGTTACACGCAATAATTTCAGTTCTAGGACTCGCCACCGCGATCGCCGCCTTGGCAATCTTTTGCGTCATGCTAGCAGTGGTGTTAGGATTGATGACTTTGATCTTCATAGCTCCTAGCATACCTCAATCACGACAGCCACACCCATACAAAAGAAGACCGCCGAAGCGGTCTAACCGAAGCTTATGTAATTGCGGACATGGGTTTAAACCATTCCTGATGGTGCTTGCACGGCTGGTTGAACCTGCGGCTGGAATTGGAATAGAGAGTATACCACATTACGACGAATATTAGTCATCATATCCAAGAACAACTCATATCCTTCGCTCTTGTACTCAATCAGCGGGTCTTTTTGACCGTAACCGCGTAACCCTACTGATTCGCGCAACGCATCCATTTGTTGTAAGTGCTCGCGCCATAGTGTATCAATTTGCTGCAAGATAAAGAATCGCTCAGCTTGGCGCATCAAGCCTGGCTGAATTTGATCGACTTGCGCTTCTTTGACATCATACGCAATTCTCACTTGCTCGTGCAGGAAGGTTTTAATTTCGCCAACCGAGAGATCTTCCATCTGATTTGGTTCTAAATCAGCCAGGAGATAGACAAATTCTTTAACTTTACTCACCAAATTTGGCAGATCCCACTCTTCTGATGGCAAATCGGGGTTGATGTAGTAATCCACGATTTCATCCATCGTTTTTTCAGCGTACTTAATCACCAATTCTTTCAAGTCAAGACCTTCGAGAACGCGACGACGTTCGGCGTAAATTGCCCGACGTTGGTTATTCATCACCTCGTCGTACTCAAACACCTGCTTGCGAATATCGTAGTAATAAGTTTCGACTTTCTTTTGCGCGCCTTCTAAACTGCGAGTCAACATTTTAGACTCAATCGGCATATCTTCTTCGACTTGGAACGCCGTCATCAATCCTGCAACGCGATCGCCGCCAAAAATCCGTAATAAGTTGTCTTGCAAACTCAAGAAAAAGCGTGTCGAACCAGGGTCGCCTTGTCTTCCAGCGCGTCCGCGTAATTGGTTATCAATGCGTCGCGATTCGTGACGTTCAGTGCCAATGACGTGTAAACCACCAAGCTGAACAACTTCGTCGTGTTCGCGCGACGTAAATTTTTCGTATTCGCGCAGCAATGCGTTATAAACTTCCCGTAGCTTCTGAATTACCGGATCGTCTGTTGGTGCTTTTTCTGCGGCAACTGCAACCTTATCTTCTGCTTCGAGTTCAGGTAAACTCCGTTCGCCGTATTCGCGGACAGCAAATTCTACAGCGGCTTTAAGTTGTTGCTCTAACTCGCGCGATAGCTGCGTAGGGAAAATTTGCGGTGAGGCTTTCCACGTTTTGACTTTCTTACCAGGAACAAAACCTTGACCGCTACTGCTACTCGACGCTGGTAGTCCTGATGCCCTTTCTACTGCAAAGACATCTTCATCTTCTGGTAAAACAATGCGGGGCATAAAGTATTCGCGCAGCTTGAGTCGCGCCATATAATCCGCATTACCGCCCAAGATAATATCGGTTCCGCGACCAGCCATGTTTGTTGCAATTGTTACCGCGCCTTTACGTCCTGCTTGGGCGATAATTTCTGATTCGCGTTCTACGTTTTCAGGGCGGGCATTGAGCAGATTGTGCGGTACATTACGTTGCGTGAGTAAAGCACTGAGGTATTCAGATTTTTCGACACTAGTCGTTCCTACCAATACGGGGCGACCAATTTCGTGCATTGCAGCACATTCTTCGGCAACCGCTCGCCACTTTCCTTCCTCCGTCTTGTACACCATGTCAGACAAGTCTTGACGTTTGGTAGGACGATTCGTAGGAATAATCGTAACTTCTAGCTTATAAATTCGCTCAAATTCTGCTTCCTCGGTTTTAGCTGTTCCAGTCATCCCTGCTAACTTGGGATATAGCAAAAACAAGTTTTGATAAGTAATCGTTGCTAAGGTTTGCGTTTCTGGCTGAATTTCGACTCTTTCTTGCGCTTCAATAGCTTGATGGAGTCCATCGCTCCACCTCCTTCCTGGCAGAACTCGACCTGTAAACTCATCTACGATTACAACTTCGCCGTTACGGACGATATAATTGACGTCTTTGACGAACAGTTCCTTAGCTTTGAGTGCATTAAAGATGTAGTGTGCCCAAGGATCGTTAGGATCGTACAAATCCTTGACTTGCAGCATTTCTTCTGCTGCTGCGAAACCTTCGTCGGTGAGAATGACGTTGCGAGCTTTCTCATCGACTTCATAGTGTTCGTCTTTTTTTAACGCGGCGGCAACTTGCGCAGCTTGTAGATACTTTTCTGTGGGGCGTTCGACTTGTCCAGAAATGATTAACGGCGTCCGCGCTTCGTCAATGAGAATCGAATCAACTTCGTCAATAATACAGTAATTAAACGGGCGCTGTACGACTTCTTGAATCGAGGAAGCCATGTTATCGCGCAAGTAGTCAAAGCCTACTTCGCTATTCGTGACATAGGTGATGTCGCAATCATAGTTTTTCTTGCGCTCGGATGGTCCCATGCCTTGCTGAATTAGCCCCACACTCAGCCCTAAAAAGCGATGGATTTGCCCCATCCATTCTGCGTCACGGCGTGCTAGGTAGTCATTGACCGTAACAATGTGTACTCCCTTGCCCGAAAGCGCGTTGAGATAGGCAGGAAGCGTTGCTACCAGCGTTTTACCTTCACCGGTTTTCATTTCGGCGATTTGTCCTTGATGCAGGATCACACCACCGAGAAGTTGAACATCAAAGTGGCGCATTCCTAATACGCGCCTTCCAGCTTCTCGCACAACCGCGAAGGCTTCTGGAAGCAGATCGTCCAAGGTTTCGCCTTTATCCAACCGCTGCTTAAACTCCGCTGTTTTGCTACTAAGTTGCTGATCGGAAAGCGCTTGAATATCTTCTTCAAGAAGATTGATGTCTGTAACGTAAGGCTGGAATTTTTTGAGCTTACGAGCGTTAGGATCGCCCAGCAAGTTTTTCAGCATGGTAGGGTTCGGGAAACTTTAGGAATTATTCTTATTTTTGAGCTTAAATATTGAGTTTAGTATGCTGCAAGCACTTGATTTTAATTAAATACATGTCTACAAGTGAAGCATTCCTAGAAACTCAAACATAATCGCAGTCGCTCTTGGCT
Source organism: Chroococcidiopsis sp. TS-821 (assembly GCF_002939305.1). Classification (NCBI taxonomy): domain Bacteria; kingdom Bacillati; phylum Cyanobacteriota; class Cyanophyceae; order Chroococcidiopsidales; family Chroococcidiopsidaceae; genus Chroococcidiopsis; species Chroococcidiopsis sp. TS-821. The sequence goes on from NZ_MVDI01000008.1 coordinate 32,009, forward strand.
AGATGCTCCAAGTTTAGACTATATCCATCGTATCACCTTGCTTCAAGCTAGGGCGGCGATCGAGGTGTGGATCGCCCTGCAATTAGAATCGGATTCCTACTTGACCATTTACCCCTCTAACTGAGTTATAGCCTACACCGACAACAAGGTTATTCGCTGTATTCACCTGTAAACCACCCGATAACGCAATACCCTGATCCTCAGAATAGAGCCCAATTCCAACGTAAGGAGATATCACGGGCAAACTCAAAAATCTAAGGACATCGACGCCAGAAGCACCATTTGGTCCTCTTCCTAGTTCTACACCAAAATCGAATGCTCTTGCTCCTACTGAAAAAGTTACATCCCCTTCCCTACCACCAACCGAAACCCACGGTTGAGGAATAATTTGTGCGTTGACTGGGTGCGGTGCAGCTAATACTACCAAAGCTGAAGCCGCTAAAATTTCTTTAATTCGTTTCACGTTTTGACACTCCTCATAACCTTTTTAAATTTTGGGGCATATTTCTTACTGTGTTTCCCACTCAGGTGATAGACGACGGAAATTGTATTCTGTTGCACCAGGATGGCAACTCACGCAGCCACCTACATCGACAGGACGAGGTAGTGTCACATTAGGATGTAACGCTTTAAAGTAACGCGATTCTCCCAGACGATACGGTGTCGTTTCTTCTTTGAGTAAAGGGCGCGAGAAATTGCGCAGATAGTTCCAAATTAGCAAGCGTGTGGGATCGACGAGTTGAGGAAGCGTGACGCCGTAGTGTTGTGGATCTTGTAATAATCTTTGCCAAGTTTGCGTTGGCATGACTGCGGGTGGTAAAGCAATATGACAAGTTGCACAATTTTCTAAATAAAGCTCTTGTCCTAATTGATAGCGTGGTGGCACAATATCGACAGTGCCAATTTCTTCTGTCGTTGTATTCGCTTCAGGAGAAGGTTGGGCATTGGTAGCAAGTGCTAGCCCCCAACCCATTGTGACACTCCATAGCAAAAGGACTGAAACAAGAACAAAATGCGATCGCTTCTGCGTTTTAGTGCGTGGTTGCATCATATCTCTCGAACACTTCCTCAACACGTAAATAGTAGGGGTCAAAGGTCAAAGTTAAAACCAGGGTTATTATGACCTTTGCCATAGTTAGTAATGGCTAAATACTCACTGCATTTTGATGATCTATTACCTAATATCAAAAAGTGTAATGTCTCAACTATAATTCCTCAGAAGCTTACTTAATTGCTAGTACAATCATGCGGCAGCTATCGAGTGTCAGTAGTTTACCGTCATTTCCATAAGCTTGTATTTCTCGAAAACCAATTTGTAATAACCAATCGTGTAATTTAGTAAAAGTCAAGTGACGTACAAAGTAATTTATCTGCCACACTTGTCCATCCCAAATGACAGTACGCTCAGTGTATGTTCAATTGGTAAACACATCAAATCGAGTGCGATCAATCAAATAATTATTGTTGCAATCTGTAACAGAATTAGCGCGAAATTCTTTTAAAATTCGGTACAAGCTTTGCAATTCTATTAACAACTTATCACCTGGTTTGAGCGTGCGGTAGGCTTCTGCTAACACCCGACGATTGTCTCGATCGTCAAAGTAGCCGAAGGCGGTGAACCAGTTAATAATGCAATCAAAGTGTTCTGTCCAAGGAAGCGATCGCATATCACCTTGAACGTCTTCGACTTTGACTTTATTTAGGGATTTAGGGAATGGGAACCGATCGCAATAGCCTTTCTACGATAGATTTAGCTTTATGTCCGCCAGCAGGAATCAGGCGATGACACAAGACGTAAGGTGCTAAATACTTAACATCATCAGGAATCGCGTAGTTGCGATCGCACAAAAAAGCGAGTGCTTGTGTTGCTTTGTGTAATGCTACCGTACCGCGCGGACTCACGCCTAGCATAATTTCTTCCGACTCGCGCGTAGCGCGGACAAGATCGAGAATGTAGCGTTGTAACGATTTTTCAACTTTGACAGCCGCACAACTGCGGCGTAATTCAGCAACTTCTGCAAGTGTAATACAAGGTTGTAAATCAGCTACGGTAACGCCTTCTTGCAACCGTTGCAGCATAGCTAATTCTTCGGTTTCGCTTGGATAACCCAAACTCAACGATAAAATAAAGCGATCCATTTGCGCTTCAGGTAAGGGAAAAGTCCCTTGATATTCAATCGGGTTTTGTGTCGCAATGACAAAAAAAGGACTCGGAACGCGACGTGAAACGCCATCGACGGTAACTTGTTCCTCTTCCATCACTTCTAATAGCGCCGATTGCGTACGCGGTGTCGCACGGTTGATTTCATCTGCTAATAGTACATTCGTAAATACGGGACCTGGAAGATATTCAAACTCGCCTGTTTTGGGATTCCAAATGTTTGTTCCGGTAATATCTGTCGGTAGCAAGTCAGGAGTGCATTGTAGGCGTTGAAATTTACCTGCGACAGAACGCGCTAGTGATTTTGCAAGTAAAGTTTTACCTACGCCAGGAACATCTTCTAGCAGTACATGACCTCCAGCTAGTAGGGAAACTAACACTAAGCGGATCGGTTCAGCTTTACCAACAATTGTACGACTCAGGTTTTGCGTCAGAATCTCAATTTTTTTCATGCACTACTGTGGTTTTTTAAATAAGCCGTGAAGTGTTACAGATTGAGAACACTTGGCAAGTTCATTTTTTATTGTTCCCTTGTAAAGCCTCTTTTGCAGCAGTACAGTCAAGTTGAATTTGGGCTTTTAATTCGTCTAATGAAGCAAATTTCTGTTCTGGACGTAAGAATTTTTCTAGCTGAACAGTTAACGTTTGACCGTATAAATCTCCCGACCAGTCAAATAAATATACTTCTACAGATGGATGCGTACCGCTGACTGTAGGACGAATACCAATATTCATCACGCCCTGATAGTTACCTATGTCTTGAACAAACACCCGAACAGCGTAAACGCCATTCGCTGGAAGAAATTTTTCGGGTGGGACGGCGACATTAGCAGTCGGAAAACCAATTGTTCTTCCTAATTGTTGTCCTTTGACAACAGTTCCTGTCAGAGTGTAGGGGCGTCCTAATAATTCTTGAGCGCGTTGCAAATCGCCGTGTTCGAGGGCTTGACGAATCGCTGAACTACTAATGCGATCGCCTCCTCGCGTATAAATAGGAACAATCGTTACTGGAATGTCAAAGCTCGCCGCGATCGCTTGCAAATCTTTTGCCGTACCACTACGCTGCTTGCCAAAACAAAAGTTCTCGCCGACACTGATTGCTTGACAGCACAACTGTTGAATCAGAATTTTTTCGACAAAGTCTTGCGGACTTAAAGAAGCTAACTCCCATGTAAACGGAATTCGGATGAGTTGTTCGACACCCAAAGCCTGAAGTTGCTGAACTTTTTCCTCTAAAGGTGTCAGCAGCGATCGCTTTTTTCCTGTAAAAAACTCTTGCGGGTGCGGATGAAAAGTAACGACAGTACTATAGGCGCGTTCAGGACAAGCGACACTAGATATTGGCGTTTGCGTGTCCGCAGGAACCGATAAGGGGTAAGATAGTAGGCTTTTAACCTCTTCCTGATTTTTGAGCCGATACAAAATTGGACGAATCACTTCTTGATGCCCAAGGTGAATGCCATCAAAGTTTCCTAGGGCGATCGCAGTCGGTGTCAAAGCATTAGTTAGAGAGGAAGTAACCCACACGCTTTACATTTTGACATAAATAGGTCAATGGTAACAGATTGATCGGGAGTTAGGGGTCAGAGGTTAGAGAAGTTTTTCTACGATTTTCAACTTTAGTCTTTCTTTTGGTCAAATTTCCATTCAGACAACGCATGCAGCGCGTCGAGATATGTCAAGTTGTAGTGTAGAGGTGTAATAGTGATGAAGTTATGGCGAATCGCCTCAACATCTGTTGGAATGTCTTGAGGTAAATTTAAACCCTGTTTAGCAGGCGTGACATCTTCAAGCAACTCTCCGGCTAACCAGTAATAAGTTTTACCGCGAGGATCGACACGCTTTTCAAAAACATCAACGTAGCGACGGATTCCCTGACGCGTGACTTTTACTCCGGCAATTTCTGCTAACTCGACAGCCGGAATATTTACATTGAGTAACATGACTTCAGGTAAAGGGTGACTTGTCAACTGTTCGAGTAAGTGAATCGCAAACGTCGCAGCAGGGTGAAACTCCTTAGAAGTAAAACTTGTGAGTGACAGCGCTACGCTAGGAATACCTTCAACGATTCCCTCCATAGCCGCCGAGACGGTACCAGAATAAAGAATGTCAGTCCCTAAATTTGCTCCCTGATTGATACCAGAAAGCACAAAATCTGGTGGACTATCCAGTAAGGCCCACAATGCGAGTTTAACGCAGTCAGCAGGCGTTCCCGAACAAGCCCAAGCTTTAATACTAGGATGAAATACAGACTCGACAAGTTCTGCACGAATCGGTTGATGTAATGTTAATCCATGCCCAGTTGCCGATCGCTCGCGATCTGGACAAACAACCGCAACGTCGTGTCCGGCTGCTGCTAAAGTATCGGCTAGAGTCCGAATCCCTAGCGCGTAAATACCATCGTCGTTACAAATAAGTAGTTTCATAGAAGTCAGGGGTTGGAGCTCAGAGGTCAGAGAGTTGAAGAAGCAGAGGATGCAGAGGACGCAAAAAGCAAGGGAGAATAAATAATGAGCGTTGACTTACAACTCTTACGTCTTCAACTCAAAGCTAATCACTATATCAATAGCCACTAGTCACTTACTCCTACTCGCTTTTAAACTGATACGATACACTTATATTGATTTGAATAGCTGGCTTTCAGAGAATTACTGTTGAATACGACAAGCATGAGCAATCAGCCTAGCACTTTAAAGGCTCAACTGGAAAGTTTACGACAAGAAGGCATAAGCGCGATCGCTGCTGCTGATTCCTTGGATCGTTTAGAGGAACTGCGTGTAGCTTACCTCGGTAAAAAGGGTCAGTTATCAGGATTATTGCGCAGTATGGGGCAATTGAGTGCTGAAGAACGTCCGCAAATTGGGGCGATCGCCAACACTGTCAAAGAAGCCCTGCAAGCGGAAATCGAAAACCAGCGTCAAAAGTTACAAGCAGCGGCGATTCAAGCGCAATTAGAAGCGGAAACCATTGATGTCACAATGCCTGGCGTTTACCGCCCACTGGGTCGCGTTCATCCGCTGCACAGTACAATGGACCGCGTGCTGGATATCTTTGTTGGTCTAGGCTACACCGTAGCTCAAGGACCAGAGATGGAGACAGATTACTATAACTTTGAAGCACTCAATTTCCAACCAGATCACCCTGCGCGTGATATGCAGGATACCTTATTTCTTCCTGATGGAAATCTACTACGGACGCATACCTCCAACGTCCAAATTCACTACATGGAAGACAACGATCCGCCAGTGCGCGTCGCAATTCCAGGACGTTGCTATCGTCGCGATACTGTCGATGCTACCCACGCTGCAGTATTTCATCAAATTGAAATTTTAGCAGTCGACGAAGGTTTAACTTTTACCGATCTCAAAGGCACAGTTAAAGTATTTTTGCAAGAATTATTCGGCGATTCGCCAATTCGCTTCCGCGCTAGTTATTTCCCCTTCACCGAACCTTCAGCTGAAGTAGACGTGCAATGGAAAGGTCGCTGGTTAGAAGTCATGGGCTGTGGTATGGTTGACCCTAACGTGCTAAAAGCCGTAGGTTACGATCCTGAAGTTTATACCGGATTCGCGGCAGGAATGGGCGTAGAAAGATTGGCGATGGTATTGCACGAAATTGATGATATTCGGCGTTTCTACAACAGTGACTTGCGCTTTTTACAGCAGTTTTAAATCGCAAACTAATAACAGCGATCGCAATGTTTGCAGTTAAATTCTGGTTGGTTGAAGCCAAAGGCACTTAAAAGAAACCGCCAGCGACACGAACGGCTATTGAGATATTTATTAATTAGATTGTCAGTATTGAGTTTTGTTGATGATTGTAGGCGTGGTTGATGAATAATGTAATGGAAAGGGTCTTGCCATTCAAGTTGACCTGTGCTGTGCAAAAGTGATAGCGCGATCGCACTTTCATAATCTCGCGGAATTTCTCCTTTTTTAGGCAGTTTTTTGGCTAGCTGTTGGGCTTGGTTGTATTGCGACCGTAGTTTTTGCGCGAAAAACTCTTGACGCTGTTTATCTTGGGGATCTAGCCATCCTGTCGGTTCGCTGACAAGTGTTAACGCGATGCTAGGTTTACCATCACGCCCTGCGCGTCCAATCTCTTGTATATATTCAGATAGTAGTAGTGGTGCGTGAAAATGAATGACCCAACGGACATCAGGTTTATTAATCCCCATACCAAACGCTGAGGTGCAAATCACAAAGGGAATTTTACCGCTTAACCATTCAGCCTCAATTTCTCGGCGTTCTTCTGCACTTAAGCCTGCGTGGTATGCAGCAGTAGTGTAACCTTGTTGATTTAACCAGGCGGCTAGACCTTCGCTATCTCTACGCGTGCGGACGTAGATTAATCCAGCTTGTTGAGGCTTGGTTTGAAGAAATTTTAATAACTTTTGTTTTCGTCCGCGTGGTGTCCATACCGTTTGCACTTGGAGATGGAGATTTGGACGATAAGGATTTTGGCGAAAAACTTGTGGCTGTTGGAGTTGTAAAACTTGTTGAATCGTAGTTTGGGTTATTGGATCGGCGGTAGCGGTAAAGGCGGCGATCGCAATTTTTGTTCCTTTGGGTTTTGATTGTAGCAGTGCCGGGCGTACTGTTCCCAAACGGCGGTATGCTGGTCGAAACGTATCTCCCCACTGTACTAAACAATGCGCTTCGTCAAGAATTAAGCTGTTGATTTGTAATTGCGGTTGACGCAAGCGTTCCCATACGGGTGCGCTAAAAAGCGTTTCGGGTGAAAGATACAACAACTTTAGCTGCTGTCGTTCTATTTGCTGTAAGATTTGTTTTCGTTGATGTGTCGGCAGTTCACTGTGTAATAGCGCAGCAGGTACATAGCGATCGCGTAATTCTTTGACTTGATTTTCCATCAAAGCGACTAACGGTGACACCACCAGCGTTAACCCAGGCTGAAGTAATGCTGGAAGTTGAAAGCAAATCGATTTTCCCCCGCCTGTAGGCATAACGATCAGGGTGTCTTGCTGTGATAGTAAACTACAGATAATTTCTTCTTGGGGGTGGCGAAATTCTGAATATCCCCAAACTTTCTGTAAGGTATCTCGTAGCGTATGAGCGGCGATCGCGTTTGAATTCATCAGCAACCGAGTAGGAACTCATCATTTACCTTAAGTTTTCCCAGAGATTAACGCAAATGCGATCGCAATTCGCTCGGCGCCTGAGGTCGCAGCCTAACAAACCAAGTCCACAAGGGTGGACATACACATTAGCGTTGATTAGCCTAACTCCAAGACTGATTTAAGGTCGTTTCTCCTTTTGCGCCCCTGCACCTTCTGTTAAGTGTCTAGTAACACAGGAAACCTACTAACTTAACAAAATTCCTTTCTCTTAATCCAACTGATACAATATTTTGTCTTGCTCGCAACATATTTAAAACGATAAGAGTATTGATACCTATATCAATATGATTTATCAAAGTTGCGTTCGTACATGTGAATGTTTTTTGAAAAAATATGGATAAAGACCGAAGCCAAGCTTACTGGCGGGCTAACACAGCTTTAATCAGAAATCTTTTAATTGTCTGGGCGCTAGTATCGCTCATTTTCAGTATCTTACTCGTTGAACCACTCAACGCAGTACAACTTGGTCGAGTTCCCCTCGGTTTTTGGATGGCACAGCAAGGCTCAATTTTAACGTTTGTTGTGCTGATTTTTGTCTACGCGGTTCAAATGGATCGCCTCGATCGCAAATACGGAATTAGAAAGTGAGGGGATATGTCAGTTGAACTTTGGACGATTGGATTTGTTGCCCTGACGTTCGCGTTATATCTGTATATTGGCTGGCGATCGCGCGTGCGAGATAGTTCGGGTTTTTACGTTGCTGGTCAAGGTGTTCCTTCAATTGCTAACGGCGCAGCAACAGCAGCCGATTGGATGTCTGCGGCTTCGTTTATTTCGATGGCGGGGTTAATTTCGTTTTTGGGCTACGACGGTTCAATTTATTTAATGGGTTGGACTGGCGGTTACGTATTATTAGCGTTGCTTTTAGCGCCATACCTGCGCAAGTTTGGCAAGTATACTGTACCGGATTTTGTGGGCGATCGCTATTATTCCAACATTGCTCGTTTAGTTGCAGTAATTGCTGCTTTATTCGTATCGCTTACCTATGTTGCTGGACAAATGCGCGGTGTGGGTATTGTCTTCAGCCGCTTTTTACAGGTAGATATCGCGACAGGGGTCATTATCGGGATGGTGATTGTCGCCTTTTTCTCAGTCTTAGGCGGAATGAAAGGCATTACCTGGACGCAAGTTGCCCAATACTGTATATTAATTATTGCATTCTTGATTCCAGCATCGGCGATCGCGCTTTTACTAACAGGAAACCCAATTCCACAACTTGCTTTTACATTTAGCGATATCGTTGCTAATTTGAACCAAGTTCAACTCGATCTAGGTTTTCAGGAATACACGCAGCCATTTGCCAATAAAACGCAGTTAGACGTTTTATTCATTACAATTGCCTTGATGGTGGGAACTGCTGGATTACCTCACGTGATTGTCCGTTTCTACACGGTTCCTGATGTTCGCGCTGCGCGTTATTCGGCAGGTTGGGCATTACTATTTATCGCCTTGTTATACACTAGCGCTCCTGCATTGGCAACTTTTGCAAGATATAACCTGATCGACTCTTTACACAATCAAACTATCGAGGAAGTTCGTCAGCTTGATTGGGCAAATAAATGGGAAAGAACGCAATTACTGACGTTTGAAGATAGAAATAACAACGGACGTTTAGAGTTAACACCAGATCCGGCAACTAACGAAATTACCATTGATCCTGATATCATTGTGCTTTCTACCCCAGAAGTTGCTCAACTCGCGCCTTGGGTGATTGCGATTGTAGCAGCAGGAGGACTCGCAGCAGCGTTATCCACCGCGTCGGGGTTACTTTTGGTGATTTCAAGTTCAGTCGCGCACGACATTTACTATCGCATTCTCAAACCCGACGCTACAGAAAAACAACGCGTCTTTGTTGGGCGAATTATGGTAGGGCTTGCTGTTGCGTTAGCAGGTTACTTTGGCATTAATCCCCCGGGATTTGTTGCGCAGGTGGTTGCTTTTGCTTTTGGTTTAGCTGCTGCTAGCTTTTTCCCAGTGATTATTCTCGGTATTTTTGATAAGCGCACAAACCGTGAAGGTGCGATCGCTGGCATGATCGCTGGCTTACTCTTTACTATTGTTTATATTATCGGTGTTAAATTCACTGGTATGACCCCTTGGTTTTTTGGCGTTTCTGCTGAAGGGATCGGTACTTTGGGGATGATTATTAACTTTATCGTCACCCTGGTTGTTTCGCGTCTGACACCACCACCACCACTCGCGGTACAAGAAATGGTAGAAGACTTGCGATCGCCATCAGGAGAGTTACCCCCCAAAGCCGTACATTAGGATAGTTGGGTAGTTGGGTAATAAAGAACAATAATCAAATCACTCCTACACTCGCACACTCCACTAGGCAATGCCTCTATTTTTATCTCTATTACCCATTACCCATCAACTCGAAATCACCGCGATACACTCAATTTCTACCAATACATCTTTCGGTAAGCGCGACACCTCAACGCACGCACGTGCTGGCGCTGTAGACTCGTCAAAATATTGGCTGTACGCGGCATTCATTGCTGCAAAATTATTCATATCTGATAGAAATACAGTCGTTTTGACGACATCTTGAAACGTTGCGCCAGCAGCTTCTAAAATTGCCTTGACATTTGCCATGACTTGTGTAGTCTGCTGTGCAACATCTTCACCCACGATCGCATTTGACTGAGGATGAAGCGGGATTTGACCAGCAACAAAAATCATTTGACCACTTGCCGCGATCGCTTGATTATAGGGTCCTACGGGTGCAGGTGCAGCATCTGTCCGAATAACTTTTCGCGTCATTTGAGGTTTATGATTAAGACAAACGAGGTCGGATACCGTAATGGCGGTAATGCCAATAATCGCGCAAAATGCGATCGTGGTCAAAGCAAAGATTTCGTGGAATGCGCCATGATTCAAAAATTCCCAAATTTTTAGCATCGTCTCCAGCTTGTGGTTCCCCCGCAGCAGTTGCTAAAAAGACGACACTTAGCGTATGCTGACGCGGATCGCGCTGTGGATCGGAATAAACCTGAAATTGTTCAATGAGTTCTACTTGTAAACCAATTTCTTCTTCAGCTTCTCGCAAGGCTGCGGTTTCTACCGCTTCTCCATAGTCAACAAAACCGCCAGGCAATGCCCATCCTACGGGTGGATTGAGACGTTCAATTAAGATAATTGGGCGATGCGGTTTATCTACTAACTCGATAATAATATCAACTGTAGGGACAGGATTTCGATAGTTCATCAATACAATTTTTTGCAGACAAATACTTTGTTTTTTTCTGAAACTTTGGAATAAGGTATCATTTCACCCTAAAATTGGAAAATTTACATATAACAAAACGAATATCCCTCAGAGGACAAAATAAAAACTTAACATGTTTTAAGCTACGTATAAAAATATTACTACTTACGATCCAAAATAACGTTTCTTTACTATTGCCTAACTGTAGATAGGTTTTACGCAATGGTTTGGCATGATAAATTCATTGCGACCGCCTCATACAGCTTTTAAATATGCCTTTTCCCAGAGCCAGTGGTATTCTGTTACACCCGACATCCTTCCCTAGTAAATTTGGTATTGGCGATCTTGGCGAATCTGCTTATTCCTTTATTGATTTTTTAGTGCAAAGTGCTCAACAGTTGTGGCAGGTTTTACCACTTGGACCTACAGGTTATGGTAACTCTCCTTACGCCTCTTACTCAGCAATGGCGGGTAATCCCCTATTAATTAGCCCAGAAAGATTAGAAAAACAAGGGTTATTAACATCCGCTGACTTTGCTAATTTACCAGAGTTTCCCGGCAGCAAAGTTGATTTTGACCGAGTTATACAAACTAAGCTTCCTCTACTCAAGAAAGCTTGTGCAAATTTCCAAGCCAACGCAACACCGCAACAGCAACAAGAATTTCAGCATTTTTGTGCAGATAAGGCGTATTGGTTAGACGACTATGCATTATTCATGGCGCTAAAAGATACAAATGAGGGTGTGAGTTGGTATCAATGGAAACCAGAAATCGCGCGCCGTCATCCCGAAGCTTTAGCGCGATCGCGCCAAGAACTAGAAGCAGAAATTTTCTACCACAAATTTGTACAGTTTGAGTTTTTCCGCCAGTGGCAGGAGCTAAAACATTATGCTAACGAGCAGGGGATCGCCATTATAGGTGATATCCCAATTTATGTAGCGCATGACAGTGCTGATGTCTGGGCAAATCCAGAAATCTTTTGCTTAGACGAGGAAACAGGCGAGCCAGCTTTAATGGCAGGAGTTCCTCCCGATTATTTTAGTGAAACAGGGCAATTGTGGGGCAATCCTGTCTACAACTGGGAGAAGTTACAGCAACTAAACTTCAAATGGTGGGTGCAGCGTTTTCAAGCAATCCTCGATTACGTTGACATTATTCGCATTGACCACTTTCGCGGATTTCAAGCTTACTGGGCGGTAGAACAAGGAGAAACTACTGCGATCAATGGAGAGTGGATCGAAGCTCCAGGCGAAGCGTTATTTCAAGCCATTAACGAACAGTTGGGTAAGCTTCCAGTGCTAGCAGAAGATTTAGGCGTCATTACACCTGAAGTTGAGGCGCTGCGCGATCGCTTTGAATTTCCTGGAATGAAGATTTTGCAGTTTGCCTTTGGTTCAGATGCTGGCAATCCTTTTTTACCATTTAACTTTCCACGCAACTGCGTCGTCTATACAGGAACGCACGATAATGATACAACAGTAGGTTGGTTTAATAGTGCTTCTGAATACGAAAAAGAAAGACTACTGCGTTACTTGGGTTGTCTTAGTTCTGATGGTATTCACTGGGATCTCATTCGCTTAGCACTCAGTTCGGTAGCCAATCAAGCACTTGTTCCACTCCAGGACTTATTAGGCTTACCGACAGAAGCACGCATGAATTATCCCAGTAAACCCGAAGGTAACTGGGAATGGCGGTATCATGCAGACAGTCTCACTTCAGAGTTGAGCGATCGCCTCAAATCTTTAACAGAACTATACGGTCGCGCTCCTGTAAAAAAAGAGTAGGAGTGAGGGGTGAGTAAGGGGCTAGTAGCTAGTGAAACAGAAGTTTATACAGTATTTCTCCCTTACTCCTCTACTCCTCTGCACCCTCTGCTCTAAATATCCTGACCTATCAATAATTCAAAGTCGCTGATTTGCTGCTGCAAAAGTGACTTCCTGCGTTTGACCAGGATTGCCAATCTGCTGAGCTTTTTCTTGGTTAAACTGCACTAAGACGCCGCCAGCATTTTCTGTTGTGAGGGTGAGTTCTTCTTTAGCTTCCCAAGTGCGTTGGGTTCCTTGAGGAAGAGTTCCTTCAAACGCTGTTTTACCATCAGCCGTAACCCGCAACCACGATTGAGCTTTGAGCGTGACGCTAACTTTTACGGGTTTACTATCGTGATTCGCACTACTAACAGGTTGGATATCTGATTGTGGCGATCGCGTCTGAGTAGGCAAGATCTGCTGTACGCGTTGAAAACTACTATCTTGCAATTGATTGCGGCTCAATGTATGCGACAAAGCATTGACAGCCCAAAAAACAACAAATAAATATAATAAATAAAGATGAATGGGTCGTAATTGTGCTGCAGGTAAGATTCGCTGCGTAGGCTTCAACTGTAGTTGCCGATCCTCAATAGGGAAGTTGCGAGCTAAATCAGTTCCATCTAAACCAAGCGCATCTGCATATTGCTTGATATAACTTTGAATGTAAATTGGTTCGGGGAGTTCTTCTAGATTTCCTGCTTCAATTGCCTTGAGTAGACGCCGTGGAATCATTGTTTGCATCGCGACTCTTTCTAAGGATAAAGCTTGGGCTTGGCGCGCTTGATATAATTGCGCACCAATTTCCAATAACTTCTCGGCGCCTTGTTGTTCTAGCGACGGTTCAACTTTAATTTTTTGCTTCCTACACCACTTAATCATTTGTTACTCCTGGATTGCACTTGATTCCTGAATGCGCATGCGGTCTATTTGATCGCGCAAAAAACGCAGTTCAAAATCTTGTAATGGACGATAGCAACCTTCAGATAAAGGCGGCGGCTGTAATTGAATCAAGCCAATCGCCGTACGCTGTAACTGATGTACGGGATGTCCTAATTGCTGAGCAATACGTCGTATTTGTCGATTCCTCCCCTCTTGTAAAATCACCTCTAAACAAGTATGAGTAGCATTTTGAGCGAGTATCCTGACACGTGCTGGTCGAGTTTTGCGACCATCTAACTCCACACCACGACGCCATTGCTGTAGTACAAAGAGTGGCGGATGACCTTCTACCCAAACCCGATAAGTTTTTTTTATGTTGTGCCTAGGGTGCGTCAGTGCGAGTGTTAAGTTGCCATCATTAGTGAGAAGCAACGCTCCCGTAGAATCCGCATCTAGGCGTCCAACAGGGTGAATGCCTTGACCGACCCGTAATTCTAGTGGCAAGAGATCCATAACAGTGCGACGCCCTTGGGGATCGTGACGAGTGGATATAACTCCAGCAGGTTTGTTAAGTAAGAGATAAACTGGTTGCGGACGCGATCGCAGTTGAATCAGCTTTCCGTCAACTGTGATTTCATCTACCTGGGGATCGGCTTTTTGTCCTAACTCAATGACTTTTCCATTACACCGCACCCGTCCCAGCCGAATCATCTCTTCTGCTTGTCGCCGTGACGCAACACCCCACTGGGAGAGAATTTTTTGAATTCTTTCCTCCATGATAAAAAAAATTAATGTGTTCTGCCCATACAAAATTTTGTCATTTCATGTAGCAGATTGTGTACAAATATTAAAGAATCACTACGAGTTCAATCATAAGAGCTAGGGGCAAAAACGTGGGGAGTCAAAAGACAGAAGTAGAAGCGGAACATAGCGATACACCGACAACCGAGGGCATGACTTCAGACAACCATTCTAAACAAAGTCGCATAATTTCCAAGGTGTTGTCGCCAGCGGTGCGGCTGTGGTTGCGATCGCAAGTTCAGCAAGTTGCGCATCTTGATGTTCAAATTTCAGGAAGCGATCGCCAAATCCTTACAGGTTATATTCCTCACGTAGCAATATCAGCCCAAAATGCCGTTTATCAAGGATTATACTTGACAAATCTTCAACTTCAAGGTAAAGATATTCGGACTAATTTAGGTGGAGTTCTACGAGGACAGCCCTTACGACTACTCGAACCTGTACCAGTTTTTGGCGAAGCAATCCTAGCTCAATCGGATCTGAATGCTTCACTCAAATCACCACTCCTAGCAGAAGCACTGACGACATTACTCAAAACGTTTCTACCAGAAAACAGTATTACAAATGAAACAGTAGCTTGGGAGCAAGTCATTTTAGAAAGCGATCGCCTCACAATTCACGGTACAATTCACAGCGATCGCAAAACGCCACTGATGCTTGACGCACGACTAGGATTAGTTAGTAGTCAAGAATTAGCACTAAAAAAACTGCAAATCCATTCGCATTTGGGACTACAAGAGATCGACGATTATCAAATCGATCTTGGTTCAGAGGTTGCGATTGAAAAACTGACTTTAAATTCAGGTCAACTACTGTGTTGCGGTCGCATCAATGTTCTTCCTTAAAATTGGTCATTGCTAATTGGTCATTAAATAGCGATTAGCTATTGGCTATTAACTTTTTTGGGCTAAATGCTAACAGAAGAAGTGCTTTTCTATTACCCATTACCTATTACCCATTCCCAAAAGTTAAGCAACGATCCGATCATTTCCGACATTTGATCCGATCTTTTCCTACTGCCAATCGTCATAGGTTTTCCTAAGCTAGATAGTGTCAGCAAGTTTAGCTGGCGATCGCTCTTAGATAGTTGCACAATTCTACTACACTGCAACTTGACATTCATTTGGTTTGCATAACTTCATTCCGGCTGCTTGTACAGGCACGCTGTAGGTGGATTTGTGCTGGAGCGATCGCGCAATAGCTAGCACGTATATTTAAACCCACAACTATCCACGGCAATATGACTATTTTTTTGGAAAACATTTCTAAAAGGACAAAAGCGATCGTCGCACTAACAGTAACTTTAATGTCAACGACAGCAATTGCTACTAGTCCAGCAATGGCAGATTCATATAAAGCATTCCCAGGTAGTATGTGTCAGCACTCAACTTCTACCGATCTTCCAAAGCTGGTTCGCGGGGCAAATTACGTCTACAACTCTAGTACTTCATATGCTTATGTAGCTTGTCCCATTGTGCGAGGAGTTCCAGGAGACGATGAAGGCACTACGACTGGACCTTATACAACTGTTTATGTCCTTAAAAATTACAACAATCAGACAGTGACTTGCACTCTTTCAGGTTACTGGTCAAATAACGGTGGTGCAAGTAGTCAGAGTACGAGCACGAGTACTCAAGGAATGTCATCTATGAGTACGGCGAGAGTTGCTAAAAGGAATATTTATGGACTTTTTTGCAGCTTAGCACCACATAGTGGAATTTACAGTTATTACTCGTTCTTCAAGTGAGCGCATTCACATCAAATTGCTTTTGACGCATAAACACAGGGAAATAAAAAAGTTACACGACATTTATTTATTTCCTAAAAAAATATTGACGATTTTGTAAATCCATTACTTGAAACTAAGAGTAAATATGATTCCTCCTACGATTGAATTCGCATCCTTTCAAGATGTTTTGGATTGCATTGAAACCAAAAAAGCAGAGTTTGCTCAAGCGCCCCTATTTCAATTCATGCAAGACAGCAGTATTTCTCCGTTACAACGACTAGGATTTTCTCCTTGTATCGCCCATTTCATCATGAGTTTTGGGGATCTCAATAAATATGTATTTCGTGATGAGACTAGCAACTTTGATCTAGTTCAGAACGCAATCAATGAGCATACTTATGAAGATGACCATCATTGGCATTGGTTCCTGCGAGATTTGCAAGTGCTGGGATTTGACCGTCCTCAAAGCTTTGTAGATACCTTACGATTTCTCTGGGGCAAAGATACTTGCATGACTCGGCAATTATCCTATCAACTCTCTGCATATACACTAAATGCCGATCCCATTGTCAAAATGGCAGCGATTGAAGCTATTGAAGCCACAGGCAATATTTTATTTAGCTACACTACACAAGTTGTCCAGGAGTTACAAAGCATCACGCAACAAGAATATATTTACTTTGGCAAGTTTCATCTTACTGTTGAAACGGGACATGCTGTTAGAGATGACAATAACGAGTTTCAACTCGCATCTATTCCCTTAAGTTTGGAAATGAGGCAACAAGCATTAGATGTTGTGAATAATGTCTTCGATCTCTTCACAGCTTGGCTAAATGAAATGTTGATCTATGCGCAGTTTCACCCCGTTCAAGATTGGCTTTCTCCTACTCCTGATCGCGTATAACTTGACACGCTGCTAAACCTTTAAAGCTTCTATTTAGCGATCGCTAATCAAAGATTCATTCAGCCAATACTTTTATACCAGCGCTGCTCCAGAAGCAAGTTGCAGGTGGATTTGTGCTGAGCCTAATAGCGTCGGCTGTAACGGTTAACTGCATGAAACACTAGCCAACGCGGACATACAAACTCAAAAAAGAAAGGATAAAACTATGGCGATTATTTCAGGAAATCCAACTAACGGAAACGATGTCATCGTTGCAGATGCAGCTAACGACATTATTGATGCACTTGCAGGCAGCGATCGCGTTGATGGTGGCGGTGGTAATGATGCTCTCATCGGCAATACAGGCAACGATAGTTTGTTCGGCAACACAGGTAACGACACTCTTCTAGGAAATACAGGTAACGACGTTCTCAGGGGTGGATTAGGCAGTGACATTCTCGATGGTGGAGAGGGCATTGATCGAGTTACTGAGTCGGGTGATGCGACTATCCGCCTGAACAACACTAGTTTAAGAGTCGGTAATGAAACTGATACGCTCAGCAACATTGAAACGGCAACACTCACTGGAGGTGAAGGTAATAACTCGATTAGTGCCTTTGAATTCACGCTCGGATCGGTAACTCTCAATGGTTTAGCTGGTAACGATCAACTAAGAGGTGGTACTCGCAATGACACGCTCAATGGTGGAGTCGGTAACGATCTGCTTGATGGTCAAGCTGGCGACGATCTCCTCAACGGTGGCGATGGCAATGATAATTTAGAGGGCGAGGCTGGCAATGACACATTGAATGGTGGCGCAGGCATTGACCGAGTTACTGCGTTCAGCGATTTTAACCTCACTTTGACCAATACTACTTTAGTGGGTGAAGGTGTCGATCAGTTGAACAGTATTGAAACTGCGTTACTACGTGGCGGTAATAATGGAACTGTCGTTGACGCGTCTCAATTCACCTTGGGTTCTGTTGATATTGGTGGTGGAAATGGCAACGATCTCCTCTTTGGTGGTAGTGGTAACGACGAACTTGATGCAGGTTCATCAGGCTCTGATACGCTGAGAGGCGGTTTAGGCAATGATGTTTACGAAGTTACTGGCTTTAACGATACCGTCATAGAGAATCCTGGGGCTGGTATTGATACTGTTGAGTCTGACGGCAGCTTTACGCTAGGAGCCAACGTAGAAAACTTGGATCTTAAAGGTTTTAACGCTGTTAATGGCACAGGTAATGAGCTTAACAACTTCATCGACGGCAACCGAGCTAATAACACGCTCAACGGGGGAATTGGCAATGATACCCTCAAAGGTAGTCAAGGCAATAATGTCTTGATTGGCGGTGTTGGTAACGATCAATTCCTCTTCAGTACAGGCAACGCCTTTAGATTTGACGATCTTGGTGTAGATACGATTACAAACTTTAGTGTGGGTAGCGACAAAATTGTTTTATCCAAAACTACATTTGACACGCTCATTAGTGGTGCAGGCGGTACTTTGAATCCGTCCGAGTTTGAGGTCGTCGATAGCTTCTCTGAACAGTTCTCCAGCAATGCCAAGATTACCTATAACTCGGTTAGAGGCAACTTATGTTTTAACCGCAATGGCTCTGTGTTAGTTGGTGGCGATGCCGAGGGGAACATTATTGCCGACCTAAATCCTAGCAATACTCCTGGTGGCTCTCCTAATATCAGTGCCGCAGACATCCTGATTGTCGCTTAAGGATGGTGCTTGCGCTTGTGGTGGGTAAGAGCGCGATCGCGAAGTGTCTCTGAAAAAGAATCGCAACTACCCATTACCAGTTACCTTTTACCAATTACCAAGCAAGGAAAACATGGCAACTATCTTTGGTACTAACGGCGATGACAACAACCTTTTTGGCGGAAATGACCTTGTAGGAACAACCGGAAACGACGATATCTTTGGTTTTGCTGGCAATGATGAATTAATTGGCGATCTCGGCGATGACTTTCTGTCGGGTGGAGCGGGTAACGACATCCTCAATGGAAGCGCGGGAACTGACTTCCTTGACGGTGGAGCGGGAAATGACTCTCTTTTCGGCAGCGATATTGGGATTAATGTTCTTAGTAATCTCCTCAACGGAGGTAATGGCAATGACTCACTTCGTGGGGGAGATGGCGATGATTCACTCTTTGGCGGTGCAGGTAATGACACTCTTAGTGGTGTTTTTGGTGTTGACAGCCTTATAGGCGGCGCGGGCAATGACCTCTATGATGTCTTTGAGCGCAATAATGTTGACACAATCGTTGAGGCTGCCAATGGTGGCATTGATACTGTCGAGTCGGATGACAGTTTTACGCTGCCTGACAATGTAGAGAACTTGGTACTCAAGTTTGAACCTGGACTTATTGGTACGGGGAATGAACTCAACAACAATATGACATCTCGAACTATCAACGTCATCCTTAGTGGGTTAGGAGGTAACGACTCGCTTAATGGAGGAAGTGGCAATGATATTCTCTCTGGAGGAGACGGTAATGACCTCTTAATTGGAGGATCTGGGAGCGATCGCCTACTCGGAGGTACAGGTGCAGACCGCTTTCGTTTCAATGCTGCGAATGAAGGAATTGATTTGATTACAGACTTCGTCGCTGCGGATGATTCTATTCAGGTTTCTGCTGCTGGTTTTGGCGGTGGGCTAACTTCTGGTGTCATTAGTGCCAGTCAATTCCGCTTAGGTTCCTCTGCGGCTGATGCTAATGACCGATTTATCTACAACAACAATGGAGCGCTGTTTTTTGACTCTGATGGTACAGGTGCAGCGCTTCAAGTGCAAATTGCAACGCTTGTTGGAATCCCAACTCTTAGTGCTGTAGACATTGTTGTGATTTAACTGAAATCTTGCAGCATTTTCAGTTAGCCATAAAGCCCGCCTGGGAATCAATTCCTAGGCTGATAACTCAAGCCCACTTTAAGTGGACTGGAAAGCTGATTCAGTCGGATTTATCAGATAGCTGTTAGCCCGTACTTTATAGTGCAGGGCGAGCAATCGGGTAACAGATAAAAATGGTGCAAGATCTGAATTTAACTATACTTAAGGAAATATACTATGCTCGCTTTACGAAAAAGTTTTGGCGCTCTTTTTATTACTAGTCTGCTGTTTACAGGCTCGGTTGCTTCATTACCCGCAGCCCGCGCCCAAATTCCCGAAGCACCAGTAGATAGCTTGAGCCGCACCAATATTCTGCTGCAAGATGAGTTATATTTTGGCAGATCTCGCCCTGGTGGCATTGTCTCTGAAGAACAATTTCAAAGATTTTTACGCAATGTTGTTACACCACGTTTTCCTGATGGATTGACAGTAGTTGATGCAAGTGGACAATTTCGCGGAAGCAACGGAACAATCGTTCGAGAACCAACAAAGATCTTGATTTTGATTTATCCGAATAGCCCAGCAAAAAGACGCGCAATTGAGGAAATTATTAGCCTTTACAAGACGCAGTTTCAACAAGAATCAGTTTTGCGGGTGACGAGTGTGCCAGTACGAGTTGGCTTTTGAAATTAGGTAATGGGTAAATAGATACTTTTTACAATTACTAATGACCAGTTACCAAAAGATTTAATTATTAATATGAGTCTTTTTTGTCTCGTTCACGGTGCTTTCCAAGGGGCTTGGTGTTGGGATTTATTAATTCCCTTCTTACAAGCACAGGGTCACAAAACTGTAGCAATGGATTTGCCAATTGACAATGCATCGACTACCTTATCCGAATTTGCGGATACGGTTATTCAATCGCTACCAGAAATTGACGATGATATTGTCTTAGTCGGTCACTCAATGGCTGGTACAGTAATTCCGCTTGTCGCCGAAGCAATAAACGTGCGTCAACTCATATTTATAGCTGCGCTAATTCCGCATCCTGGAGTCAGTACACTCGATCGATTTTCGCGTCATCTTGATTCTGAAACCCTCAAATCATTCAATTATCAGCCAAAAGACCCAAGTATACTCGAACAGTTTCACTCAGAACCTGATATTTTTGAACCTGCTTCTGTAGGGAAAGATTTTTCAGACGCAGCAGTATTGAAGGAATTCTTCTATTCTGATTGTCAACCGGATGTAGCACAGTGGGCGATCGCAAAAAGTCGTTCGCAACAATCGCTAGCCTATATTTTTGAAACAAATCCTCTTACAGCTTTACCAAAAGTTGAGCGTAAATATATTGTTTGTACCAATGACCGGATTATATCTTCTACATGGTCGCGCTACGCTGCACGCCAGCGCTTAGGAGTTGATGCAATTGAGCTAGCATCTGGACATTGCCCGCATTTGTCGCATCCTGACCTTTTAGCTTCAGTATTAATGAGCAACGAACAATCGTACTTTTACTGAGGAAGCGATCGCCAATTCAATCTTTAACTATTGCATGGAGTTACTTTTATGATTCACCATATCTCGATCGACGCTTACGATCCATTGCGTGTTGCTAACGTTTTAGCAGAAATTTGGCAGGGTAAAGCGTATCAATTTTTCTATCCTGGTAGTTACAATGTCATGCCTTTTGACAGCTATGGCACTGGTATCGTAGTGTTTCCTTATGGAACTGTGTGGACTCCAGGTACTGATATCAAACCAGCCCAGTTGCAGCCATCCGTATCTACTGATTTGGTAGCTATTCATGCTGCAATTTCGGTTCCTGCAACTGGACAGCAGATTGAGCAGATTGGACAACGGGAAGGGTGGCGCGTTTTGGTTCGCAACCAAGAAGACAGTATCTTTAGTTTGATTGAGTTTTGGGTGGAGAATCGCATCTTGTTTGAGTTTTTGCCACCAGGATTTGAAACTCAATATTTACAGACAATGCAACCAGAGAAGATTGAGCAAATTTTAGGACAGCCAATTCAACCCATCGCAGTTTAGGTAATGTCTTAGCGATCGCTGAATTCCATTTCTCCTTTGCTCCTGTACTGTCTACTTGTCGAAACTTTAAAGCGAAACGGTTTCTGTGGCTCCTAGTGCCTTTAATGTTAACTTTTGCGCTGGGGTTAAACCTGTTGTACCCGTGATGTTCATTTTTTCATAAAGTCTAGGCGCTCTTAGTGTTGTGATACACTCTCCAGTGAGAATATCCCAAAGTTTAATGGTCTGATCTGTTCCACCACTAGCCAGCATTTTTCCATCAGGACTAAACGCGATCGCCCACACTTCACCTAGATGACCACTTAAAGTTTTGAGACAATTACCTGTGGTGATATCCCACAATTTCACCGTTTTGTCGTGACTACCACTCGCTAGAATTTTACCATTAGGGCTAAATGCAACGCACCAAGCGACACCTTTGTGTTCCTGCAAGGTGTTTAGACATTTGCCATATTTATTCCATAACTTGACAGTTTTATCGTCACTTGCACTCGCAATCATTTCCCCGTCAGGACTAAATGCAACGCCAAAAACTAAACTTGTGTGTCCAGCTAAAGATGCGATACACTCGCCTTCTAAATTCCATAGCTTGACAGTTTGGTCATCATGTCCACTCGCTATTTTGCCATCAGGGCTAAATGCGATCGCCCAAGCCCGACAGTCGTTCGATAAGAGAGAGCATTTTCCTGTGGGGACATCCCACAATCTTATTGTGCGGTCATTATCGCAACTAGCAATAAGATCGCCAAGCGGACTAAAAACTGCTGAAAATACTGTATTGGCGCGACTTGGAAAACCTTGGAGAATCTGCTGGAGTTGACCTGTAGCAGTATTCCACAATTTGATCGTACCGTTATTACTACTGCTTGCTAAAGTATGACCATCAGGACTAAACTTGACACTCCACACCCAGCTATCGTGTCCTGAACGCGATTGAACGCATTCTCTTGATTGGATATGCCATAACTTAATTGTTGTATCGTCACTAGCACTCGCCAAAAACTGACCGTCAGGACTAAACGCAATCGATTTGATACTGGCGCTGTAGCCTTGCAATGTGCGCAGCGATCGCCCTGTATGCACGTCCCACACAACGACGGTACTATCAAAACTACAACTTGCTAAAGTTTGACCGTCAGGATGAAACGCAACTGACCAAATCCAACCAGAGTGCTTTTGTAAAGTTCGCGCGCATTCTCCTGTTACCACGTTCCATAACTTCACTGTACAGTCGTAGCTACCACTCGCTAGCATTGCTCCATCGGGACTAAAAACAACTGATGCAGCAGGTTCGCTGTGTCCTGCAAACGTTTTGAGACATTGACCTGTATTGACATCCCATAGCTTGATGGTGCGATCCCAACTACTACTGGCGATCGCTTGACCATCGGGGCTAAATACAATTGATCGCACCCAATGCGCGTGTCCGTGTAAAACCTGGATCGTTTCTCCACTTTTGAGATGCCAAAATCTTACGGTTTGGTCATAACTGCTAGTTGCAAGCAAATAACCATCTGGACTAAAAGCTGCATCTGTAACGTGATTTGTATGTCCTTCAAGGATTTGTAAGCATTCTCCGGTGGAGACATCCCAAACTCTGAGCGTACAATCGAAGCTACCTGTTACTAAAAGATTACCTTGCGGATGAAACGCGATTGCGTGCGCCCAGCCTGTATGTCCTTGTAGTACGTGCAAACATTCACCTGTAGCTACATTCCAAAGTCGCACAGTTTGGTCGAAACTTGCACTTGCGATTGTTTGTCCATCAGGACTAAACGCAATTGAAATTACCCAACTTTTGTGTCCTTCACAAGTCAATAATTCTGTATAGTTAGCCGTATGCCAGATTCGTACTTTGCTATCTGCATTACCCATCGCCAAAAACTGACCATCAGGGCTAAACGCAACTGATAAAGCACTATTTAAAACACCTGTAAAAACTGATTTATTAAAATCTGCACCAGCGAAGTTCACTTGCTGTAAATTCGCACCAACAAGATACGCTTGCCAAACTTTCAAAGACGAAAAATCATAACCGCAAAGATCGACTTGTAAATAACGTAAGAGATTAATCGCATTACCACCACCATAGCTTACCGAAAAGGGAGGCGATCGCAACTGTAAAATAATATTGCTGAGTTGATGTTCCACTTGCTTAAAAGAACCTAAATCAGCTATGAGTCTCGCTGCAAGTGGCGCAAGAACAACTCGTGTTTGACTTTCGCGAATGTAGTCTTTAGAAGAGGCTTTAATTAAGGCATGAGATAAGAATAATTTCAGTCGTTGTGTCAGAATTTCTGCACGATTGTGCTCGACTAGCTGTTCGGTTACGTACTCCATGACAACAGGTTGTAAAGTAAATAACCCATTGTTTTTTTCTAAAAGCGATCGCCGTCGTAAAGATAGTAAAACTTCAAGCAATTTTGATTGCGAGATTTGCGGAACAAAATCTTCACGTAGTTCTGCTAAAGTTACCCATTCGCGGTTAATCGCCAGCCAATAAATGACTTGTTTTTCTAACTCAGATAAGCGTTGAAACTGCTCATCTAATAGCACACTAATATCGCCAAATGCGATCGCTTCCTGTACTAAAAACTCGCTGACACTTCCATCAAATAAATCGCGGACAGTTGTCGCAACAATTTTGATTGCTAGGGGATTTCCCGCGTAACTCGTCTGTAACTGTTGCCAATCGTTTTCTGAGGTGCAAAAACAGTCATTACTTTGACAGATTTCTCTAACTTCTGCTGTACTTAAGCCGATTAAAGGCAAACTGCGAATTGGTAAAAGATTTCCTTCGAGTACGGTGACAGTTTTTGGTTGTTCGCGACTTGTCAGCAACAGACAACTTGAGTGAAGTTCTGCGCCAATGCGCCGTATAACTTCGCCATACCCTTCATAACCTTGGCGGTACTGTCCAGCGTGTCCATGACTTAGCACTGCATCCACATTGTCCCAGATAATTAAACATCGTAAGTCGCGTAGGTATTGCATTAATAGCGATATTTGCGCTTCATAAGTTTCTGGTAATGCATCTTGTCGCGCAACAATTTGAAGAACTTGTATCAAAACTTCTACAATCGGTGGTGCATCGCGTAAAGATTGCCAAATTAAAACATCAAATTGACCTTGAATTTGAGTTGCTAGCTTCGTTGCGAGTGCAGTTTTACCAATACCACCCATACCTAAAATGGCAATTAACCGACAGCGATCTTGAGTTACCCACTGCTGTAATAGTGCTAATTCATCGCTACGACCGTAGAATACCGAAACATCGATTGCTTCTCCCCAATACTGGGATGTTTTACGAATAGGTGCGATCGCATTGTGATTTTCGCTCTGCTGTAGTCGCCGCCGTAACACTGCTTGCAGATTGTTTTTTGTGACTTGTTCGCCAAATACTTGTGTTAGTTGCTGCCATAATTGAGCGCCAACATCACGAATGTGACCTGTATCATACCCGGCGCGTGCCGCAATTTGCGGATAAGTCCACCCTTGCCAAGCGTAACGAAAAACGAGTTCTTGGATATCTTTTAGCTTCTGTTGTGCTAGCAACGTATCTAGCAGCGCTAAAGCTTCTTCAGCAGACATTAATAAATCTTGCATACACCACTCCCCGCTTGATTTAGGACAAAATAGCTATTATGTAACGCGATCTTTGTTAGTGAGTTTTAGTCAAACTGTTGGGTTGCTAAGCACAAGCATCGACAGGTACGAAGTACGCTGTTTTAGCAATGTCAGTAACTGATGCGTATAATCTTCTGCAAAAGCACTCTGAATTGAAGGACGCTCTTTTAATGCTTGTCTCCAAATTCTTACTTTAGGAGTATCTGTGAAGATACCAAAATCAGCGATCGCATCAAACGCATCAAAGTAGGAAAATATTGGAGCGTAGATAGCATCAACAAGTGAGAAGCTTTCGCCTGCAAAATAAGGAGTTACGAGCGATCGCTCAACCCAAGCAAATTTTTCCATCAGTTCTTGGCGTTTCTGTTCAAATGACTCTTCGTTAGGTGCATTAAAAAAACCAGCCATCACAGCCAGAATATTGGAACCAAACTCGATCCAAGTGCGATGTTTTGCCTTTTCTAGTGGATCGAGTGGGTGAAGCGATCCTGGTGTAATTTCGTCCAAATACTCACAAATAACCGCCGACTCAAAGAGAACTTCAGTATCAACTTTGAGTAATGGGACTTTTCCTAAAGGAGAAATTTGACGAAACCACTCTAGCTTGTTAGCTAAATCGATATAAGTTTTTTGATGGGGTATATTTTTTTCGAGCAATAGAATAGCTGCACGTTGTACATAAGGACACAGATAATAACTCACTAGTTCTAGATGTGCATAAGACATAATGTTTTACATAAAGTGCTATCTTTTGATTGACTTCACAACGTGTGTTATCGATTACGTAAAGCTCAAAAGTGAAACGTTGTTGATTGCTTTGCCTATTGATGCGCATTTAAATTGCAAGTTATTTATTAAAAAAACTTTCTAAAACAAGGCACTATAGTTTTTTAAAGTTGTAAGTTAACTATTTAATTCAATTTTAATTCTAAAAATATTTATTAATTTATATACAAAAATTAAGTATTGGCTTGTACCTTCAGCAGCTAAAATTGTCCAAGAAAAAATATTAGCTGACTCAAAAAAAATTTAAACGCTACTGTGTCTTGAGATTGTTGAGCAAGCGATCGCAAGTAACGCAGTCTTTTTACTTACTGATGTCGGAAACAACGATGGCAAACATACTAGGCACACAAGGCAACGATACTTTAAGAGGAACTGCGTTCAACGACTCGATCTACGGGTTAAATGGCAACGATCTTTTACTGGGCTTAGCAGGCAACGACACACTAGAAGGTGGGCTGGGAAACGATACCCTTAATAGTGGTTTTGGAAATGACTTCCTCAACGGTGGTGTAGGCAACGATACTTATATTATTGAAAATCCAAACGATACGATTGTTGAAGCTCCCAATGGCGGTATTGATAGTGTAAGGGCAAGTTTTGATTATACGTTAACAGCTAACTTAGAAAATTTAACCCTAACTGGAAATGCTACAAACGGGACAGGGAATTTCCGTAGTAATACAGTTATTGGCAATGCCGCAAATAATATTTTAAGAGGACTTGCGGGAAGCGATCGCCTCAACGGTCAAGCCGGAAATGATTTTTTGTATGGAAGTGCTGTAGGTATCGGTGAAATTGATACCCTAACAGGTGGTGCAGGCAGAGATACGTTTTATCTGGGTTTTGGCAGTACTGTATTTTACGATGACAGAAATCGAACATCAATCGGCACTCGCGACTATGCTTTAATTACAGATTTCAACCGTAACCAAGACTCGATTAAACTGAGTGGTAGTCGTAATAACTATTTGCTTGGAGGAGTTCCTACAGGCTTACCTCAAGGTGTAGCGCTATATCTTAATAAGCCAGCAGGCGAACCTGATGAACTTATTGCCATTATTCAAGGAGATACAGCAAGCTTGAGTCTCCAAGATGGATACTTCAAGTCGATAGAAAATGAGATTGAACTTTCTCGTCTTAATGGCGGTAACGGTTTTGTTCTTGATGGCAGTCGAGTCAATAATAACAGAGCCTTCACCAATGGTGGCTTTGGTTACTCAGTCAGTACCGCAGGAGATGTTAACGGTGATGGATTTGAAGATTTAATCGTCGGCGCACCTTTTGTTAATCCTGGAAATAGATATAACAATGGTGCGAGTTATGTTGTTTTTGGTACTGGGGGCTTTAATGCTAATGACGTTACTAATCTCAATGGTCGTAACGGCTTTGCAATTATCGGCATCGACGGGGGTGATTATGCGGGTACGTATGTAAGTAATGCGGGTGATGTTAATGGTGATGGATTTGCAGACATCATCATTGGTGCAGATGGTGCGACTCCCAACGGTCAATTTCGCGCCGGTTCAAGTTATGTTGTCTTCGGTAAGGCTAGCGGTTTTTCGAGCAAGATTAATGTATCACAACTCAATGGCACGAACGGTTTTGCAATTAATGGTAATGAGCTAGATTATTTAGGGAGATCTGTCAGCAGCGCGGGCGATATCAACGGTGATGGATTTGACGATCTAATTGTGGGTGCGCCAGCAAATAATTTTCTCAATTACAATACTGAGCGCACAGGTAAAAGCTACGTTGTTTTCGGTCGAGGAAATTTTAACCCGAATATCGATGTTGCAGCGCTTGATGGTACGAACGGGTTCGCGATTAATGGCATTAATGGCGGTGACTACGCAGGAAGATCCGTCAGCAGTGCAGGTGATATCAATGGAGATGGCTATGATGACTTATTCATTGGGGCAAGACGTGCCGACCCAAGTGGAAAATACAATGCAGGTGCCAGTTACATAGTTTATGGTAAAGCTACTGGATTTAGCAATTTAAACTTGGCGCAACTCAATGCTAGCCAAGGATTTACGATTAACGGTCTAAATTCTGCTGACTACTTGGGTTCAGTAAGTAACGCCGGAGATATTAACGGAGATGGTATCGATGACATCATCATTGGTGCCTTTGGCGCAGATCCTAATGGTAAAACCAATGCAGGTACAAGTTACATTGTGTTTGGAAAAACACAGGGATTTGGTGCAAACCTCAATTTAAGTCAACTCAGTGGTAGCAACGGTTTTGCAATTAATGGTTTAAACCAAAGTGATTACTTGGGTGCGGTAAGTAACGCTGGAGATGTCAACGGTGATGGCTATGATGACATTATTGTCCATGCCTTTGGTGCCGATCCTGATGCTAGAACAAATGCAGGTACTAGCTACGTAGTATTTGGGAAGGCGAGTTTTACTGCAAGTTTTGATTTAGGACAACTCAACGGCAAAAATGGCTTCGCGCTTAATGGTACAGGGAATTTTGAAGCGATTGATACGACTGACATCTACTTTAATTTTCCAGGTAAGGTCGCAAGCACTGCGGGAGACTTGAATGGCGATGGCTTCGATGACTTGATTATTGGGTCATTTCGGCAGACACAAAGCTATGTTGTATTTGGTCGCGATTTTAGCAATACGGTAAATAATGCGGGTACTCCAGGTAACGATCGCATCATTGGCACAATTTCTGCTGATACTTTAATTGGCGGACTCGGCAATGACACAATTAACGGCATTCAAGGCGGAGATGTTTTAATTGGGGGTGCAGGTGATGATGTTTTGAGTTTTCAACCTGCGGCGCGTCGCATTGATGGCGGTACTGGAATTGATACGCTACAAGTTACCTCGCAATACGATATAGACTTGACGGCAATTCCTCATAACCGGATCTCTGGCATTGAAGTTATCGATATTACAGGAACTGGTAATAACACGCTGAATTTCAATCGCTTGGATGTATTAGCTTTGTCGGATACATCTAATCAGCTAATTGTCAAGGGCAACACTGGCGATCGCGTTACCTCTACAAATCAAGGGTGGCTATTTGATGGTTCTGTAACTCAAGATAACAACTTGTACAATCGTTATATTATTGGCGAAGCGACTTTACTTGTAGATGCAGATATTCTACAAACGATTTCGTAAATTTTTGGCAGATCAACATACTGCTAGTTAATATTTTCTCGATTTCAGTCTCACTTTTAAATAATGAAGGTGAGACTTTTTACTCAATTAGGTGTAACTAATGTTCTAGTAAAGGTAAAACAAGCGTGACAAAGTAATAGACTAATGGGGCAGTAAATACATAACTATCTGCACGGTCTAAAATACCGCCATGACCTGGAATGAGTTGTCCTGAATCTTTCACGCCAGCATCGCGTTTCATCATTGACTCGGTTAAGTCGCCAAGTAAACTAGCAATACCAATGAGTAGCCCTAAACTCAATCCAGTCAATGCCCAAAAAGGCCAATTTAAGTACCACGCACCTGCCATGGCGACAGCAACACTCGCAACAACGCCAAAAATCGCACCTTCAACTGTTTTTTTTGGGCTAATATCTGAAAGGCGAGTTCGACCGAATAATCTGCCAACAGTGTAAGCGCCAATGTCAGCTGCCCAAATACAGAAAAAAGCAAGCAGCGTATAAATTAACCCTGGGGGAAAAGCTTGAAAATCTATCCAATTGTCGGGTAGATAACCAGAAAAAGGTAAGTTACTCACCGCGTCATTACCGATCGCGCGGATTCTTACCCAGTAGCTTGGTAAATAACCTCCATAAAATAAACCTAAAATTGATGTGGAAATATCAGCAATAGTCGCGAGTTTTGGTTGAAATAATAGATAAAAACAAATAAATGTTCCGGCTACAGGCATAACAGCATCTGCTAGTGTCGATGAAACTGTAGCAATAACGAGTAAAGCCTGACTAACGGCTAAAGTTGTTTTTGCAGCCGGTGCAATTCCCTTCGCGCGGACAAGTTGAAAGTATTCCAACTGACCTAGATAGACAATAACAGCAAACATCATCGTAAAATACCACCCTCCCAAAATACTGCCGGTGAGGGCGATCGCGATCGCAATGATTCCACTAAAAATCCGAGACCAGGGCATAGATTAGAAGGAGAGGTGAAGGGTGAGGAATTTTCTCACGTTTTATGCAATAACCTTGAAAGAATTGGCTTTAGTCTAACTTTTCACCACTCAGAATAAAAATAGGATCGACAGCGGCAAAAGTTTGGGAAAAACCCCGCGTCTCCAAACGGTTAACAGCGGACTGTACGACTTCGACATTGCGAGCGTGCAATTCGGCAAAGCTCTGAGATACAGCATACAGAGTTTCTAGATTACTTGCCGTGGCAACGACTCTACCTTGAGGTAGCAAGTAGCGCCAGACTTCTTGCAAAATTGTTTTAATCGGACGACCGCCTTCAATGCATACGCGATGAGGAGGTTTGGGCAAACTTGATAAACATTCTGGGGCACTACCTTCTACAACTTGGACATTCTTTACCTCAAAGCGATCGCAGTTACGACGAATTAAGTTGGCAACTTCTTCATCACGTTCCACAGCTACAATTTGTCCGTGAGGACACAACAACCCGACTTCGACAGGAATTGTGCCGGTTCCTGCACCAATATCCCACAAAACGGTATCAGGTTGAATCCGTAGCTGCGCTATAAGTAATAACCGAATATCGCGTTGGCTCAGGGGAATTCCTGGTAAGCGTTCAAATAACTCATCAGGAATTCCAGGAGTAAGATAAGGCCATAATTGAGAAGGCATAGGAAAAAGATACCATTGCAGTTGCCGATAGTCCAAAGCTATAAAAGCTGGTAGAAGCTCAAAACAGCATTCATGAATCAGATATTAGGAAATCGCTACGAAGTACACCAACAACTGGCAAAAAAATCTGGGCGCCGGACGTTATTGGCACGTGATTTGACAACTCAAGAGTTTGTTGTTGTAAAGTTACTGTCATTTAGTAGTGATTTTGAATGGGATGATTTGAAGCTGTTTCAGCGCGAAGCAGAAATTTTAAAGACTGTTACGCATCCGGCAATTCCTCGCTACTTAGATTATTTTGAGCTTGATGCATCGCATTTTAAAGGATTTGCGCTCGTACAAACGTATCTTCCGGCAAAATCTTTAGAAGAACACCTCAAAGCAGGGGCGGTATTTAGCGAATCTGATGTCAAGCAAATTGCCACAGAACTTTTAGAGATTCTGATTTACCTGCACGGACATCAACCACCCGTTATTCACCGCGATATTAAGCCAAGTAACATCTTGTTGACACGTTCAGAAAATCGTATCGATGTTTATCTCGTTGATTTTGGCTCTGTACAAACGCTTGCTGCTCGCGAAAGTGGCACGATGACAGTTGTTGGTACGTACGGTTATATGCCACCAGAGCAATTTGGCGATCGCGCGGTTCCAGCATCGGATCTCTACAGTCTAGGTGCTACTTTGATCGCATTAGCCACAGGGACACATCCAGCTGACTTACCGCAGCGCGACGGACGAATTCAATTTGAGCAAGCTACAACGCTGAGCGCTGGCTTGAAACGGTGGTTGAGACGCATGACTGAACCTAGCCTCGATCGTCGCTTTACGTCTGCCCAACAAGCTTTACAAGCACTTCGTCAACCAACGCTCGAGGATACAGCTTTAACTTTTAGGAAACCATTCAACAGTAAAGTATTGCTGCACAAGAATGCAGACGTTTTAGAAATTATCTTGCCTCCGAGAGGATTTAGCCCAGAAATAGTTAGCTTGACACTATTTGCCGTTGCATGGAATTCCTTTATCGTCATGTGGACGGGTTTCGCTGTTTTTGGCGCACCTTTCCCTATTAACATATTTTTTGCTTTGTTTTCCCTACCCTTTTGGGGTGCAGGCGCAGGAATGGCGTGGCAAATTGTCTCCAACTTATTTCGACGCGTTCGGTTGAGAATCGATCGAAAACACATTTCGCTGCGTGACGAAATCTTTGGCTGGCAGTATCGTCCTCCGCGTGTTGCTGCTGCAAAGCATATTACAAAGTTAGAACGTACCTCGAAGTTTGCCAGTATCTTTAAAAAAAGTGAGAGCGATCGCGTTGAGATTAAGCCACAAATCAATATCTGGGTAGGAACGCAAAAATACGAACTCGGCGCGCATGGTTTACTTACTGAACCTGAAATTGATTGGCTGGCACGCGAACTCAGCGAATGGTTAGAGTTACCAGTGACCAAAGAGTAGGTGTAAGATACAAACAAATGCGCGCTTCCTATCTATAGTTAGTTAGGAAGGTCTCCAGGAGGTAGGTATGTTCGGTTTAGGATGGGCAGAGGTAGGTGTGATTGCGCTAGCTGCGATCTTAATCTTTGGTCCAAAGAAGATTCCAGAGATGGGAAGTGCCTTGGGTAAAACCTTACGCGGTTTTAAAGATGAGTTGAAAGGCGTACGTGATGAGGATTTAGAGCAAGATCGGCAAGATTCTTGATGTAGTAGGAGTCAGAGGTCAGGGTTAAAAGCTAGAAGAGGTGATGATTCTGAACTTTTATCACGTCCTAATACCAGTTCACTGAATGAGAACTACAAATTATTTCTCCTGAAACCCCTCTGCTTTCCTGCTCTTGAAGCTGCCTATTGGCAGCCACTTCAAAGTCAAACGATACAAGTATCCCTTCAACTGCTATGTAGCTAATCGAAGGGAAAGTTAGGACAGTCTAAAAGCTCAGCAACCTCTTCCTGGTTAGCTTTTAGCTCTGACCCCTGCTATACCATTTTGAAACTGTAAGCGTTCCACAATCTACGGCAGTTTGACGCTACCCTCTGGTGCAGGATTTAGGGGTCTTTTTTCACAACTGATTAGCAACGGAAGACTGAACGCTAATTTGCGCGTCACTAGTTGCTGTAGATTCATTAACCTGCTGAACTTCATCGCCGATGGGACGACGCGCTTCAATTAAACTAATCGCACGGTTGACACTTTCAGGTAAAATCACAACTAAACTACCTTCAGAAGCGCTATCTAATCCTTTACTGATTGCCGTAGTCTCGTCCAAAATTAACTCATAAGGGCAATCAGACTTGACTTGTAGGATTCCTTTGAGGATGAGTTCAGCCGCCGAACCCCGCGCTCGCCCGCGATTATCATCGTCTTCTTTGATAATGATGCGATCGAAGATGCTTGCGGAAAGTTTACCAAGCATAATAAAGTCTTCGTCACGGCGATCGCCAGGTCCGCCAACAACCCCAATTCGCTCGCCAGGCCAATTACGGATAAAACCACCAAGCGCTTCATAGCTGTGCGGATTGTGCGCGTAGTCGATTAGCGCGTGATAGCGACCCAAATTAAATAAATTCATTCGCCCTGGCGTTTGATTGACCGAGGCTTTAAATGTATTCAACCCGGCGCGAATTTGCTCGATCGAGACTCCTTGCACAAATGCAGCTAGACTTGCGGCTAACGCATTCGCAATCATAAACGGTGCTTTACCTGCCATTGTCAGAGGAACATTCACCGCTTGTTCGATGCGTAGTGTCCAATCGCCTTTGAGGATTGACAAGTAGCCATTTTCATAAACTGCTGCCAAACCGCCTTTTTGCGTATGCTGCTTGACGATTTCGTTCTCAGGGTTCATTGTAAAGAATGCTACTTGAGATTTGACGCGATCGCGCATGGCAGCAACGCGCGGATCGTCCGCATTGAGTACTGCGTAACCATTCGGTAATACTGCTTCGGCGACGACACTTTTGAGGTGTGCCATTTGGTCGATTGTATCAATATCGCCTATACCTAGGTGATCCGCCGCTACATTCAACACGACACCGACATTACTCGCATCAAACGCTAACCCAGAGCGTAAAATTCCGCCGCGCGCCGACTCTAACACCGCAACTTCTACAGTCGGGTCTTGTAGTATCAGTTGAGCGCTTTGGGGACCTGTATTATCGCCAGGCTCGACTAGATAGTCGCCAATGTAGGTACCGTCAGTTGTTGTATAACCAATTGTTTGACCAGTCTGTTTAAAAATGTGCGCGAGTAATCGCGTGGTTGTTGTTTTGCCGTTCGTTCCTGTCACTGCTAAAATTGGAATGCGGCTGGGTTTTTCCGGGGGAAAGAGCATATCCAGCACTGCACCTGCAACATTACGCGGAATACCCCGACTGGGACTAACGTGCATTCTAAATCCAGGAGCCGCGTTTACTTCAACAACCACGCCATCGACTTCGCGTAAAGGACGCGTGATATCTGGAGTAACAATATCAATTCCAGCAATATCTAAACCAATAATTTGGGCAACACGCTGCGCTAGCCAAACGTTTTCGGGATGAATGTCATCTGTACGGTCTACGGCAATTCCACCTGTACTTAAGTTTGCTGTCGCGCGCAGATAGCAAATTTCATTTTGAGGTAGGACAGTATCGAGCGTATAGCCTTGTCTTTCTAGCAGCTGGTAACTCGTGCGATCGAGTTCGATGCGAGTCAAAACGTTATCGTGTCCTTCGCCGCGATTCGGGTCGCGATTTGTTTGGTCAATTAGTTCTTCTATCGTACTTACACCATCGCCAACAACATGTGCCGGGACGCGTTCGGCTACTGCGACAACTTTGCCATCCACAACTAACACGCGATGGTCGCGACCAGCGTAATACCGCTCAACAATCACCGAACGCGAAACGTCTCTAGCTGCATCGTAAGCGACTTCGGCTTCTTCCCAATTGCGAATATCAATCGTAATACCGCGCCCGTGATTGCCGTCGAGAGGTTTGATGACGATCGGATACCCGCCGACATCTTCAATAGCTGCTTCGAGTTCATCAAAATAGCTAATCACCGTGCCTCGCGGAACTGGTACGCCAGCATTAGCAAGAATGCGTTTTGTGCCTTCTTTGTCACAAGCAAGTTCTACGCCCAAAATTCCAGTGCGGGCTGTCATCGTTGCTTGGATGCGTTTTTGATGAACGCCATAGCCGAGTTGAATTAAAAAGCGCGTTCCCAAAGACATCCAAGGAATTCCTCGCGCTTGGGCTTCTTGGACGATTGCCTCGGTACTAGGTCCTAGGGCGGCATCGCGCTGCAATTCTTTAAGGTCTTCGAGGTCTTGCTCAAGCTCTTGGCGAAGATAGTATCCCTTGTCTACAATACTTTGGCACAGTCGTACTGCGGCTCTGGCTGCATAACGTCCCGCTTGTTCTTCTTGGTACTCAAAAACAACTTGATAAATACCAGGAGTTGACGTTTCCCGCGTTCTGCCAAAACCTACAGGCATTCCGGCAAGTTCTTGTAGTTCTAGGGCGACGTGTTCGACGATATGCCCCATCAGCGTGCCTTCACGCACGCGCATTAAAAAACCACCATGACAGCCAGGCGAACACATATGTGATTCCAGACTTGGTAGCGTTGCGACTAATCCTTCGTAGAAACCTGGTATTTCGTTTGAAGGCTTTTCTGCTAAATCTTCTAGATCTAGTCGCATGACGATGAGTTTGTGTCGTCGAATACTCCAGTAGTTAGGACCGCGTAAAGTCTGGATTTTGAGGATTCTCATGTGCGCTCTTGAATTCGCATCCAATAGTCTAGTTTCTACTTGGGCTTGAGCAGGAAACTGTTCTCAGTGAACAGTTTGTCAGCTATCTATCGTCAGAATTTCTGACTTCCTTAATGATAGTTCTGTCGGAACCCCAATTACTGTTGAACATGACTGGTCGATAAAACTTGGCGTTTGTGCAAGTGGTAGCGATCGCCGTAGCTGAGAATGTGTAGCCGGAGATTATGCAAACTCAAGGGTTCTGTCGCACTCACGTTGCTGTGATTCGTGTGTGTTAACTCCCCTGGGTCGATGACTGTTACCGTACCTTTACCCATCACTTGGAGCGTGCCATCGTTTTCCACTAAGGCACAGGTATCTTCATCAATACCAATTCCGAGACGATCCGGATAACACGCGATCGCGCTGATTAAGCGTGCCATGCGGTTGCGGTTTTGAAAGTGCTGATCGACAATCAACTCAGGAATAATTCCTAAGCCAGTTCCCAGGTCAACCAACGACCGATTCGGCGATTCGCCACTGCCCCCACCGGCAATCATATAATGTCCCATCACGGCGGCTCCAGCACTCGTTCCTGCAAGAGTTAGTTCTTTGCGTTGGACGCGCTGGCGAATTGTTTCCATCGCAGGAGTATCAGCTAACACGCCACACAATCGCAGTTGATCTCCACCCGTCCAAAAAACTCCAGTACAGGCTTCTAAGCACTTTTGAATGTCAGGATCTTCACATTGTTGGCGTTCGCGAATATCGAGTAACTCAACTTGCTTCGCCCCCATTTCTTCAAAGATACTCATGTATCTACTGCCAATGATGGCTGGTTCGCGCGAAGCCGAAGGGATAATCGCGATATGGGCATTTTGAGCACCAGCGCGTAAAAAAAATGTTTGTAAGATCTCTCGTCCGTGAACTTTGTCTTCAGCACCACCTATAATCAATACAGCGGTTGTTGTAGCTTGGGGCTTTCTCATTCCTAGCAATTGAGCTTCTAATTGCGCCATTCTGTGTCTTCCTCTCTTCAGCTTCAGGGATAAACCCGACCGCAGCCCAATAAATTCAGATCGCGTACGTGACCTGATTATCTTGCTTAGCAGATGCCAGCGATCGCTCATTACCGCACCACAAGTACGAAACAGTCTGATAAGCAACGTCTTTGCTGAGGATTGCTCCAAAGCCGAGCAATTTTTGACCCTGAACCTTCAATAATAATCCGCAGGATGTGAAAATATTTAAACATAATTTAAGCAATTAGAAAAACTTTTAGCTAGAACATATGACAGAAGTTACGGGTAGGATGCCTGTACCACTAGCCACTAGGTACCAACCAGTAACCGCTTCCTCAGATTACCTATCTCCTGATTAAATTACTGTGCGATTTGATATAGTTACTCTATTTCCAGACTTTTTTAGCTCTGCCCTACAATCAGGATTGTTAGGGAAGGCTTTGGCACGACAAATTGCTACAGTCCATTTAATTAACCCCCGCGATTTTACGACCGATAAGCATCGTAAAGTTGATGACGAACCATATGGCGGGGGTGTGGGAATGCTCATGAAGCCCGAACCCATCTTTGCAGCAATTGAATCTCTACCCGTTTTACCGCGACGGGAAATTATTCTCATGACTCCCCAAGGGCAAACACTCAAGCAGTCTTTATTGCAAGAATTAGCAACGAACTATGACCAATTAGTGGTGATCTGCGGTCACTACGAAGGCGTTGATGAGCGCGTGCTGCATTTGGTGACGCGGGAGATTTCTCTAGGTGATTTTGTGCTGACTGGAGGTGAAATTCCCGCGCTAGCGTTAATTAATGGGGTTACGCGGCTACTTCCTGGCACAGTCGGTAAAGTTGAATCGCTCAAAGCCGAAAGTTTTGCAGCAGGATTATTAGACTATCCCCAATATACACGTCCGGCAAAGTTTCGGGAATGGAAAGTTCCTGACGTACTGCTTTCCGGAAACCATGAAAAAATAGCGCAGTGGCGATACGAACAACAAATTCAACGCACGCGCGATCGCCGTCCTGATTTATACGCGCAATGGTTGGAAAAAATCAAATTGCAATCAGAATAGTCAGGCAATGGGTCGTTGGTAACTGGTAATCGGGTAAGAACTTAAATGCGATCGCTCAAGCTAACAGATAATTAATAACTGCTTTACTTTTTTACTTTTGTCAATTACCAACTACCTATTACCAATTACCAACTGAGGTATCGTTACTAAAAGAGGGTTTTTTGTAATTGTAATGAACATTCGGATTGGTAACGGCTACGACATACATCAACTCAGCTTCGATCGGCGTTTAATTTTGGGTGGTGTCGAAATTCCGCACGACCGCGGTTTACTCGGACATAGTGATGCGGATGTTCTTACACACGCGATTATAGATGCGATGCTGGGCGCTTTGAGCTTAGGTGATATTGGGTTATATTTTCCGCCGACAGATCCGCAGTGGAAAGGCGCAGATAGTTTAGTATTACTCGCGAAGGTGAATCAATTGATTCGCGATCGGGGCTGGCAAATTGGTAATATTGACTCGGTAGTCGTCGCAGAACGCCCGAAGTTAAAACCGCATATTCAACAAATGCGATCGCGGCTTGCAGAAGTTTTAGAAGTCCAACCTGAACAAATTGGCATTAAAGCGACAACAAACGAAAAATTAGGTCCCGTCGGTAGAGAAGAAGGAATTGCAGCGTATGCGGTAGTGTTACTGCAACAAGGTTAGGTAATAGGTAATGGGTAATTGTTTTTATTGAAATTACTGAACTATTACTAAAATGTAAGCTGGGTGTAAAATTTATTATGAGTTCTATTAATGAATCGCCAAAAAACATTCTCGCAGCTAGAGCCAGATTAGGCGAGGGTCCTTGTTGGCATTCACAAAAGCAGTTACTGTACTGGGTGGATATTTATAACCACCGCGTTCACGAATTTGACTCATCAACAGGCGAACACAAATTCTTTGATGTCGGTGAAGTAGTTGGCTGTGTTGCGCCCGCAGGAACAAACCGCTTGATTATGGCGCTACGCCATCGCTTGGCGTTTTTAGATACGAAGAATGGTGAAGTCACGCCAATTGTTGATGTTGAACCAGAAAAGCCTTCGGATATTCGTTTGAATGATGGAAAATGCGATCCGGCGGGGCGTTTTTGGTTTGGTTCTATGTCTACGAGTGGACCTCGAGCGCGGTTGTTTCGCTACGATCCGGATGGTTCGTTACAGGTTGTTTTAACAGGTTTAACAGTGTCAAATGGACTAGGGTGGAGTCCAGATCAAAAGACGTTTTATTTAACGGATTCACCCTTAAAGAAGATTTACGCCTTTGACTATGACGTGAAGAGGGGCGATATCAGTCATCAACGCGTATTTGCGGAGATTGATATTGATTCTGGCGTTCCTGATGGCTTAACAGTAGACCGCGATGGGTGCATTTGGTCGGCGATTTGGGATGGCTGGTGTATAGTTAAGTTCGATCCTACCGGAAAAGAGATGGCACGTATCTCTATGCCTGTGCAGCGTCCTACGTGTTGCGTTTTTGGCGATCGCGATTTAGCAACACTTTATATTACAACTGCGTCAGTTGGTTTAAGCGAAGAAGAAATTCAAAAAAGCTTCTATTCAGGAGACTTATTTAGCCTCGCTACGAATACTTCAGGTATGCCTACTTACGAATTTGCAGGGTAAAGGATGAACGCTATAGTCAAAGGTATTTTACGTCGCTGGATTGCTGTTGGGTTGAGTTTTGTTTCGGCGATCGCGCTTGGGGGTTGTAACCCTGCTAACTTTGAAACAGTAGCTGCACAAGTTCCGCAAATCGTTGTTAGTGTTCTTAGCGATCCAAAAACTTTTAACTACGCGCTCAATCAAGAATCGCCTAACATTTTTGGTTTGACGTACGATGGTTTAGTAACAGAAAACCCCCTAACGGGTGCAATTGAACCAGCATTAGCCGAATCGTGGGAAATTGCTGAAGATAACTTAAGAATTACTTTTACACTCCGCGAAGGATTAAGGTGGTCTGACGGAGAACCTCTCACTGCCGATGATGTAGAGTTTACCTATAACAGCATTTATCTTAACGAAGCAATTCCTACTGATACTAGAGATATCTTACGCATAGGCGAAAGTAGACAATTACCAACTGTTCGTCAACTTGATGCACGTCGAGTAGAATTTACCACTCCAGAACCTTTTGCGCCTTTTTTACGCATCACAGGCTTACCTATCTTACCCGCTCATGCTTTACGCGAAGCAGTCGAAACTAAAGATTCGCAAGGAAATCCTCGATTTCTCACCACCTGGGGCGTTGACACACCACCGCAACAAATTATTGTGAATGGTCCTTATCAACTAGAGGAATACGTGACGAGTCAGCGTGTCGTCTATCGACGCAATCCATACTACTGGCGGAGAGATGCTCAAGGCAATCCGCAACCGTATGTTGAACGGCTCATTTGGCAAATTGTAGAATCTACTGATACATCTTTGATTCAGTTTCGTTCGCAAGGATTAGACTCGGTTGGGGTAACACCCGAATATTTTTCACTCCTCAAACGCGAAGAAGACCGCGGCAACTTTACTATTTATGAAGACGGTCCAGCGTCCGGAACTAATTTCATCTCGTTCAATCTTAACAAAGGTCGCAGAAACGGTCGTCCCTTAGTCGATCCAGTCAAGTCGCGATGGTTTAATTCTCCAGACTTTAGACGGGCGATCGCCTACGCAATTGATCGCCAACGAATGATTAACAACATCTTTCGCGGTTTGGGCGAATTGCAAAATTCACCAATTTCTGTACAAAGCCCTTATTACCTGTCACCAGAGGAAGGACTAAAAGTATACGAATACGATCCCGATCGAGCAAGAGAACTTCTTCGTCAAGCTGGATTTCAGTATAATAGTGCCGGTCAGCTGCTTGATGCTGATGGTAATCGCGTCCGCTTCTCACTAATTACAAATGCAGGTAACCGCATTCGAGAAGCAATGGGCGCACAAATTAAACAAGATCTTAGCCAAATTGGCATTCAAGTTGACTTTAATCCGCTTGCTTTTAATGTGTTAGTAGATCGCTTATCTAATACTTTGGATTGGGAATGTCACTTATTAGGTTTTACTGGCGGTATTGAACCTAATGACGGTGCTAATATCTGGTCAGTTGACGGTGGTTTGCACAGTTTTAATCAAGCACCACCTCCAGGACAACCACCTCTTGAAGGGCGAGAAGTTGCTGATTGGGAACAGCAAATTTCCGATCTTTATATTGACGGGGCGCGAGAATTAGATGAGTCAAGGCGCAAAGCAATTTATGCCCAAACTCAACAGTTAACTCAAGAATATCTACCGTTTATCTACCTCGTAAATCCTTTAGCAATGACAGCAGTACGCAATCGCATTCAAGGCGTGCAATATTCCGCGTTGGGTGGCGCTTTTTGGAACATTTACGAACTTCAATTAAGCGACAGTTAGACAGTTAATTTAATTGCTGTTTTACCCAATGCACAAACTCCGCATGTTCAGGAGAATGCAATCCTTGCTGCGAAACTGCTAACACTTGAGGCATTTTTCCTTCCAGAAGTGCACTAACAGCTAACCACAGCCCAGGAAAAACACGCGACCGCGCGATACCTTCGCTATCCGGTTCGAGTTGTCGATATTCACCTTCAGATAACTCGAACCAATCAAGTTTATTTTCGTAGATTTGCCAGACAATATATGTCGTAGAGATCGTACGCTGCACTACTCGCGGCAATTTCTACAATTAATTCTGGTGCGCCTTCGATGTAGTCGTCACTCAACTGCACCTTTCCTCCCACAGTAGAATCGATGAACAACACGCCATCAGGCTGCGGTTCGTTGTCTAAATCCAAACGCACCGTCGGTTCTATACCCATTTTGACCTTTGGGGTAGAAGCTTGATAAATTCCCAACCAAGTAATAATGAAGCCATGAGGTTCAGCATGATTTGTGAAACGTAACGGTGACGCTACGTAGACAACTCCTTCGATCAGTTCTGCTTTCTTAATCTCTGGACTGGCGGTGTAGCGGCGTTCAAATTCGTGACGCGACAGGCGATCGCCACTTTCTAATGGTGGAATGGATTTATACTCATTTTGTTCGTCAGGTTGCTGTTTCCTTGGCGATTGATTGAGTACCATCGCAAAACCTGTGGTCTCTAGTCAAAGAAGTCATTGCTACTCTAATTTTCACATTCTTAGCAAGATACTGCTGCAACTCGGCTAATATCAACAGCATCTACTGCCAGAATTTGTCTTTACCTCATGTTGACTGCTACGTCTGGTATAGTTAAACTTCTGAACATTCCGCTTTTTTCTCGTACACACCTAGAATTTAATATTCTTTGCAGACTAACTCATCATTGTCAGCTTTCATCACTAATTCTGTAGATTTTTCCTTATACTAGGTCAATTTATAATTTATCGGTTGTCAGCCACAAAGTTTGAAGGCAAAAATAGGGCGATTGCTCGCAATGGTTGACCGCGATTATCACTACATTAACCAAACCAAAAACCTGCAACTATACGTTTAATCAAGATTTTCTTCAATAGTTTTTATTTACTGCTGAAGGATTAACTTTACTTAATACAATTCCCACTGATCTTGACCTAGCCTTAGCCGAATCTTGATTTTTTTACGATAACTAAAGATAGTGAAGAAGAACCTCAATTTTTATAAATATGGGGAACAAGTACAGAGCCTAAGCAAATTATTGTTAATAGTCCATACAAAACTGAAAGTCATACACCAAGTCAATGTTTATTGCAACGTAATCCTTCCCCACTTTGCTCAATGGCACGCTGTGGATAATGTAACGCATACATGTCAGTACAATATCAATATGCGTATAAAAATGAGAAAGCTGCTTGGCATTGACAAATATCTTACAGCATACAAGAAGTTCAGACATCGAGCAGTGCTCGTGCCCTAGTAGTTCATTTTACTAATTCAGTAATGCCCTCAGAGGTAAATAAAGAAAAGAGGGTCAAAACATTTGTTTTTCGTACATAAATATTCCTTCTATGTTGTGTTTTCCTATCTAAATTTGCTCCACCATACCTTTCAAACCGCGACTGTTGAGTAACTGTAAAACTTCGTTAGCATTCGCGCGATCGCCAAAGGCTCCCACCTGCATAAAGACTTTACCATTCGAAAACGTC
This sequence comes from Chroococcidiopsis sp. TS-821, assembly GCF_002939305.1. NCBI lineage: Bacteria > Bacillati > Cyanobacteriota > Cyanophyceae > Chroococcidiopsidales > Chroococcidiopsidaceae > Chroococcidiopsis > Chroococcidiopsis sp. TS-821. The sequence continues at coordinate 74,639 of NZ_MVDI01000008.1, forward strand.
CGAAAAGCTCCAGGAATCAGCGATCGCACTAGATCTTGCTTGCTTTTACTTTCGGCTTCAACGATCACTCGATAGCGCAAACCCAAAGCGGATTCGCGTGTTGGAGGAAGTGGTGGAGAACCAGGCGCAGGTGCAGTTGTCGGTAAAGTGATTTTCGGTAAATTGCGCGAGTTGCCTAGCGGAATATTACCACTAGGTACAGGCAGTAAATCTGCTTCAGTAATTTGTGCTGACTGCAACACAGGAACATCGATCGCACCGCGATTAGAGTTTGATAGTGGCGGTGGGATAGTTGCAGAGGTTGTCGGTGGTGGAACAGGAATGACAATCGCCGTATCCGAACCTGTTGCAGAAGGTAACGCAGGAGAAACGGCGCGAGAATTGTTTGTCGTCGCTGGTGGTGGAACAGGAATTGCGATCGCTGCAGGTGCTGTGCTGCGCGGACTCGCATTCGCAGAAGTTGGCGGTTTTGCAGTTTGCGATTGCGCTTGTGGTATTGCGGCTAAATCTACCTTACCGGATAAATCCAGATTGCCAACGGTACGCGCATCAGCAGCTAAAGTATTCCCAAACGCCGGAATTATTTGACGCGCCGCTTTGCTATTAATATCGTAACGTCCGTTTTGGCGAAAGATATTACCGCCTGGCTGCGCAGCCGTGCCTAAATCAGGTAGACTTGCAGCGATCGCTACGATACCATCTTCAATATTGCGCTCGATCGTATTACTTCTGAGGATGGGTTGTGCTTGTGCTTGTACGACAATACCTGCACGATTTTGCGTAATGCGATTGCCAATCAAAAGTGGTGCGGCTTTTTGCGAAATGTTGATACCAAATCCTGTTTTTTCAAAGATATTTTCGCGAACTTCGGGTCGAGAAATGCCGTAGATGGTTATCCCGTTTGCTCCATTTTGATGAAAGTAATTGTTGCGAATGAGGGGTTTGCTGTCACCCGTTATCGAAATGCCATCATGCGTACTACCAGTAAAGGTATTGTTGGTGATTCTGGGACTACTCGACTCAATCCACAAACCATAACCGCGTGGATTGGAATTGGTAATTGTGACACCCGTCAGCGTCGCTTCGTTGGCTCCTAAAATTGTCACGTTTTGCCGCGCAAAAGTCGGACTAAGGAAAACGCCACCACCTTGAATGATAATGTCACTTCCACGCGTTTGCGGATCGCCTTGAATCGTTACACCCGATTTGAGCTGGAGTGGAAAAGTTTCTCCCGTTTCAGCGCTATAAGTTCCTTTAGCCAGCACGATCGTGCTATTTGCAGAAGCGACTTTTAATGCTTGAGTAATCGTTTTGAACGGAGCGCGATCGCTACCGTTGGCTTGCGCAGCGTTCTCTACACTGGGGTTGACATATAGCACTTTCGCTGATGCTATCTGATTGGCACGCGCGTTTCCCAAAGATAGCGTTGGTACTTCTGACGCCAAACCAGTATCGCTCAAACCTAGCAAAGCAATACTTGATAGTCCAAGCGCGATCGCGCGCGAACTGGGATGCGAAATTTTAGTTATGCTCAAGATAAAAGGAGCAAGCTCAAAATAAGTATCAGGGCGGGCTAAATTCACGGCACTCCTCCGCATCACTTTGGAAATATCAAAGCCAAGGGTGATGACAACGGCAATCTCGACGTTGTTCTATGCTGCTTCTTATACAGCCAATGTCCCAAAAAAGCAATGGCATTAAACACTTCTTTTTGCAAATAAGTTAAATCACACTCAAGTTGCTGAAATATGAATGCTGGCTGGTACGATGAAAACAATAATGGGTTTGTTCCAATGGTCGAATCATATAACCAAAGAGGACAAGTACAACCAGCTGTTTGCCGGATCCTGGACGCCAATCTAGACCGCGCCCGTGAGGGATTGCGCATCATTGAGGAATGGTGTCGCTTTGGTTTAAATAACGCGCAGTTTAGTGGAGAATGCAAACAACTACGGCAAGAACTCGCAACTTGGCACAGCCCAGAATTACGCGCGGCGCGAGATACTCTTGGAGACCCTGGTACGCAACTGACACACCCACAAGAACAACAACGCGCAGATCTCAAATCCCTCCTGCAAGCAAACTTCTGTCGAGTCGAGGAAGCTTTACGTGTTTTAGAAGAATACGGTAAACTTTATCACCCACAGATGGGCAGCGTATTTAAGCAAATGCGATATCGCGTTTACACGCTCGAAAGTCGCTTACTCGGCTACGAACGCCATCAGCGATTGTTGCGATCGCAGTTATACCTTGTCACTTCTCCCGCAAAAGATTTATTGTCGGTGGTAGAAGCAGCGTTGGCTGGCGGATTGACTCTCGTACAATACCGAGATAAAAATGCTGACGATAGCGAACGGATGTCGTACGCGCAGCAATTGTGTCAGCTGTGTCACAAATACAATGCATTATTTCTCGTCAACGACCGCGTGGACATTGCTTTGGCAGTAGACGCGGATGGCGTGCATCTTGGACAGCATGACATGCCCATCAACGCTGCTCGACAGCTGTTAGGACCGCATAAAATTATCGGTTGCTCGACGACAAATCCAGAAGAAATGCAACGCGCGATTCAAGGTGGCGCGGATTACATTGGTGTGGGTCCAGTTTACGAAACACCCACTAAAGCCGGTAAGCCAGCTGCCGGCTTAGAATACGTACGCTACGCAGCTCAGCATAGCCCAATTCCGTGGTTTGCGATTGGCGGTATCGACGTGAATAATATCAATGATGTCATCTCGGCAGGTGCAGAGCGCGTCGCAGTCGTGAGGGCATTAATGGAAGCTGAACAGCCTACTTTAGTCACGCAATACTTCTTATCGCAATTTACTCGCGTCCGCATCCAAAGCCATACACTAGAATTGACTGAATCTTATGTCCGAGCAAATCACCCTGGAAGTTAACGGCGAAACGCGTCAGTGCGCAGCACATTCCCGAATTCCAGATGTCCTAAACCAACTCGGCTACAATCCGCGTTTAGTTGCAGTCGAATACAACGGCGAAATTCTCCACCGTCAGTATTGGTCAGAAACTTATGTCAAACAAGGCGATCGCTTAGAAGTCGTCACAATTGTTGGTGGTGGGTAAACGAGAGGAAGGAATGGGTGGCTAGTGAATAGCGATTAGTTGTGTTTGCGCACAAAGGTGCTGAAGGCAATTATTTTAAACTTTGAGTTAAAGAATTGCTTAACTCCTCTGCTCCCTTGCACCTCTGCTTCCTCTGCTTTCAAAAGGTACGGTATTCATATCCGGTAATCCACCCTCAGGTTACTGCCATAAGCAGAATAGAGAGGATAAATTAGGAATGTAGCTTGTATAGATAGTTATCGCGAAAGAGAACCCCTTGTTCGACTTTGCTGATGATGTCTCAGGCTATCGGCTGGTGTTATTGAATAAACATAAAATATCTTCATAGGATATAGCAAAGCCGATATTGTCTTTTAGGCACATACTATGCTCAAGAAACTGCTCTTAGCCATGAAACCGCTTGTGAAACCCCTATTTATCTTTGGGCTGGTTGCAGCCTTAGCATTGGGTCACTCTGATGCAGCCTTGGCAGCGCGTAGTGGAGGTCGCATCGGCGGCGGTTCTTTCAATCGTCCAGCGCCCAGCCGTCCTTATACTCCCCCTGGTGGCGGCGGAGGCTACTATGCTCCTTACCCTGGTGGTGGATTTGGTTTTCCCTTCGTCTTCCCCTTCTTTGGAATCGGCGGCTTTGGCAGTCTGTTTTCCATTTTGATCTTTTTTGCGATCGCAAACTTCGTTCTCCAATCTTTCCGGCGTGCTAGTAGCGGAGATTCAGCAGGCTACGATACTGGATATAGTAGCAATCCTAATGTCTCGATCGTTGAATTACAAGTTGGTTTGCTAGCGCAAGCGCGCGGACTACAAGAAGATCTAAACCGCATAGCGGAAACTGCTGATACAAATTCTCCTGAAGGTCGGGCAGCAGTTTTACAAGAAGCAAGCCTTGCATTACTACGTCATCCTGAATACTGGGCGTACGCAGGTAGTAAAAATAGTCAAGCGCGCTTAAACGCAGCCGAAGCTGAATTTAATCGTCTATCGCTTGCTGAACGCAGTAAGTTCTCAGAAGAAACGCTGACTAACGTCAATAATCAACTGAGAGGTGCGAATCCAAAAGGAGTTTTACCAAGTTCAGACCTTGATAATCCCACTCGTCTGATTACCGAAGGTCCTGGCGAATATATTGTTGTCACGCTGTTAGCAGCAACCTTAGGTAACTTCCAGATTCCACAAATCAACAGTGCTGAAGATCTACGTCAAGCACTACGCGTTATCGGTGCAATTCCGAGCGATCGCTTGCTAGCAATTGAAGTGCTATGGACTCCTCAAGCAGCAGGCGATACCCTAACCTCTGACGACCTATTAGCAAAATACGCTGATTTGAAGATGGTCTAGCTTGTTACGGCAATTAATTGACTAAAATACACAGGGGACTTTATTAGTCCCCATTTTTGATGAGATGCGCGTGCAAATCAATTCGCCGCTAAACAAACAAAGCCCACTTTTGTGGGCTGACTACAAGTCAGGTATTATGAAGGTTCCCCGCATGTGGGGAGCCACTGCGCCCTTGGAGTGTCCTCTTTGAGTGCAAGTGGCGTGGATTTAAGGAGCTATGGTATCAATAGTCAATTTTTAGAGACTCGCCATGACTTCTTCCGCTGCTGCTAATGTCTTGTCAATATCTTCTTCAGTATGTGCTACAGAAGTAAATCCCGCTTCAAATTGAGATGGTGCTAGGTAAATGCCACGTTCGAGCATTCCTCGATGGAAACGGCTGAATTTATCTAAATCAGAGTGTTTCGCATCCTCATAGTTATGGACAGGTCCAGCAGTGAAGAATAAGCCAAACATACCGCTAATTTGACCGCCACAAGCTGCGTGACCTGTTTTCTTAGCAATTTCCAATAAGCCATCGCTCAGTTTTTTGGTAATTTTGTCCAAATACTGATACGTGCCTGGTTTTTGCAAAAGTTCAAGCGTTTTGATTCCTGCTGTCATGGCAAGGGGATTACCTGATAACGTTCCAGCTTGATAAACAGGTCCTGCTGGCGCAATCATTGACATAATCTCTTGCCGACCGCCATAAGCTCCTACAGGTAAGCCACCACCGATAATCTTACCCAAAGTTGTTAAATCAGGCGTCACGCTAAACCTTTCTTGTGCGCCACCGTAAGCGATCCGAAATCCGGTCATCACTTCATCAAATACGAGTAACGCACCATACTCGTGCGTAAGTTCGCGCAAGCCTTCTAAAAACCCTGCATCTGGAGTAATAAAACCTGCATTACCAACGACAGGTTCTAAAATAACGCCAGCAATTTCGTTGGGGTTTTCGGCAAACAAAGCTTTAACAGCTTCTAAGTCGTTGTATGGTGCAGTCAAAGTATTGCTTGTAGTTGATTTGGGTACACCTGGGGAATCGGGTAAACCTAAAGTAGCCACTCCAGAGCCAGCCTTGACTAAAAACATATCAGCATGACCGTGGTAGCAGCCTTCAAACTTGATTACTTTGTCCCGTCCGGTAAAAGCCCGCATTAAGCGCAGTACCGCCATACAAGCTTCCGTACCAGAGTTCACAAATCTTACCATTTCGATGCTCGGAACCGCATCAATCACCATTTCTGCTAGGACGTTTTCTAGCACGCAGGGCGCACCAAAACTCGTGCCTTTTTCCAACGCCTCATGTAACGCTGCAATAACTTCTGGATGCGCGTGACCGCAAATCGCAGGTCCCCAAGTGCCCACATAATCAATATATTGATTGCCATCAACGTCCCAAATGTAAGCCCCTTTAACGCGGTCAAAAACAATTGGCTGTCCTCCAACTGATTTAAAGGCTCGTACTGGAGAGCTGACACCCCCAGGCATCAAGTGTTGTGCAGCCGCAAAAATTTCTTCTGATTTGGTTGTCTTAATCGCGATCCTAACCAAGATTCTCTCCTTAATGAGATGTCTAAACGTCTATCTTTGGACGGTGGTACGTATTATTTGAAAGTCCTATGGTATCAAGTATTCCCGTCCGGAACTCCGGAAAATAAAACTATGTTATATAAAACGAATCAAGATTTACCTTTAGAAATTCGTGCAAGTTTTTCTGAGACTGCTCAGGATGTGTACCGCGCTGCCTACAATTGTGCGATTCATTGGTATGGCGATACAACCCAAGCGCACAAAGTTGCATTAAGTGCTGTTAGAATGCACTCGGCAAGAACTATGAGCGTACTTGTTTAATCTTTGCTTAGCTATGCTACTGACTTTAGCTAACGCGATCGCCAACTACCATCTAACCTCATTACCCAACTGACCCACACATTAAATGATATCTTGAACGGGTAGGTGTTGCCTGGCAAAATGATTTTTATGTCTGTGGATCGAGAAGTGTTAAGTCAAGCTATCCCTGTCGAAAAAATTCGCTACGACGACCGAGGCTTAGTTCCTGCAATTGTTCAAGATTATCTAGATGGCACAATCTTGATGATGGCTTGGATGAATCGCGAGTCGTTGCAAAAAACGCTGGAAACCGGAGAAACTTGGTTCTGGAGTCGTTCTCGTGCCGAGTTATGGCATAAAGGCGCGACTTCAGGACATATTCAGAAAGTGCGATCGCTGCGTTACGACTGTGATAGCGATGCCTTACTCGTGAGCGTCGAACAAATTGGTGATGTTGCGTGTCACACCGGCGAGCGCAGTTGTTTTCACCGCGTTGACGGGCAGGTTGTCCCTCCTCCTGCGGATACTTTGTCACAGCTTTTTGCAGTGATTTGCGATCGCCGCGATTATCCTATCGAAGATTCTTACACCTGTAAGCTGTTAGCGAATGGCGATAACAAAATCTTAAAAAAGCTCGGTGAGGAAACCGCCGAAGTGGTTATGGCTTGTAAAGATAATGACGCTGAAGCAATTGCCTCTGAAGTTGCTGATTTGCTTTATCACGCGCTTGTTGCGTTGGCACATCACAACGTTGAACTTAAAGACGTTTTTCGCAAGCTACAAGAACGTCGTCGTTGATTCTGTACTGTGGAGTAAAATTTCTTGGGTATGTGGTATGATTTATTTATATCATAATAGGAATCTAATCAATTCCAAAATTTTAGAATAGATTTCCATTATGAGAAACATAATATCAGAAATCTTGAGAGCTGTCTAGCTAGACATTTAAAATAATTGTTTTTTCTTAGAGCTATACACAAGTTGGTTGAGGTAGTGCAGAATTGCGATTGTGAGAAAAACACTGGCAGCTAAACCAAGCCAATAGCTGTAGACAAAAACACGCGACTGATCTAAGGCCCAGCCGCCTAGTGGTGGACCGATGAAATAGCCAATAGCCCAGCAGAGGGAACTTATTGAAAAGTAAACTCCGCGTTGAGATTCGGGCGCGAGTTCTGTCACTAAAGCTGCGGCAGAGGGAGTATAAGAAACAATCGCTAAACCAAACATACTCATGGCAACAATTGCCCAGAATAGTTGGCTTACAGGAGTAATACCAGTAAACCAAACACAGCTAAAAGCTACTGCCCAGATCAAAGCAGAAACAATGAGTGCATGAGGATGCGTAAAGCGTTTTAAAACACGCGCGATGGGTAATTGAAACAAGATGGCAACTGCCATGTGGCAAGCGAATAAAGCACTGAGAGTCGATTCGGTGAATCCTTGAGTCGAGTTAAAAGATACGAAATTTCGCAAATACAGCGGTAACGTGCTGTGGAGTTGCGACGTATAAGTTGTGAAAATAATATTTACTAGAACGTAAACCAAAAGACGGCGATCGCTAAGTGCTATAGCCCAATTGCTTTTTGCGGATAAATTAGACGCATTCGCTAGAGGTTGATAAGTTTCTTTGATTGCCAAGTAAATGACGACAAAGAACACCATAAATGAAGTTGCATCAATCAAAAATAACGCGCGGTACGCTCCAGTCGTACTCACGAGCGCGCCGCCAAAGATAATTCCGGTACCTAAGCCAAGATTATCAGCAAGTCTTGTGAGTGCGTAGGCTTCGCGTCGGTTTGCAGGTGTCGTTAAATCGGCGACAACGGCTTCAGTTGCAGGCCAATACAATCCTTGTCCTAGTCCGGAAAGCAAGTTACCAAGAATTAAAATGGGAAAAGTGATTGTGCTGGCTAATACTAAAGACGCGATCGCTGCAACCGCTGCAGAAAGCAGTAGAGTACGACGGCGTCCCCAGTTTGAAGAATCGGACAAAGATCCGCCTAAAATTCGCCCAAAAATTCCTGAAATCGAAGCACTACCTAAGGCAAAACCCACCGCAGTTGCCGAAAAGCCTACCTGATTGACAAAAAAAATCGGAGCGTAGAATAGTGTAAATCCTGTACCAACTTCGGATAAAAAACGACCAAAACCGAGAATCCAGACTTGAGGATCGAGTTGTGGCAACCACGAAGATAACTTTTGCTGGAAAAACTTCATGCAATTAATAAAAGGAGCAATCAATAGCAATTCTCCTTTCATTTGCAGTTATGGAGCATCTCCAAAAGTAAAGATATGTGATGTACTCCCAACGCCGCGCTACGCGACGGCGTGGGCTTCTCTCGGTTTTACCCTAGAGCGTTTTATAGTGAGGGAGACACCCAGCCCCACTTTCTTGATAAGAATTGCCGAGTTTGTATCCCGATCTATTGACAGATTGCATCGGTTGCAATCATGCCAACGTTCTTTCAAAGTTTTCGGGACAATGTTGAGGCAATTTGAGCAAACTTGACTGGTATTTTTGGGATTAACTTTGACAACCTTGCCTCCAGCACTTTCAGCCTTGAAGCTTAGTATCTCAATAAATTGCGCCCAACCAGCATCAGCTATACTCTTGTTTAGTCCGGATTTTCTGCTTTGTCCGTTTGCTACATAATTACTTTGTTCATCTTGTTTCGGCTTACAACGTTTGGACATATTTTTAACTGCCAAATCTTCGACAAAAACCACAGGGGCTTTTTGTAATATCTGCTTGGCAGTCTCAAAATGAAACTGTTTTCTTGCCCTTGCGATTCGCTGATGGAGTCTACCAACTCTGCGGTTTAAAAGTTTTCTGGCTCTGCTGCCCTTCTTCCTGGCAGTAACTTTTCGTTGTAACTTGGCTAGTTTTTCTTCACTGTGTCGAAAGTGTTGAGGGATATCGACAAACTCTCCAGTGTCAAGGGCAGCAAATTTCTCTAGTCCGAGATCTAGGGCAATGCTGTTGTCATCAGTTGGAATAATCTCAACACTACTAGTTGGTACGCTCTCAGCAACCAGGGTAATAGTTACATACCAACCGTCGCTTTTCTTAGTAACAATAGCTGTTTTTGCTTTGAATCCATCGGGGATAGGGCGATGAAGAACTAGTTTTATCCAACCGATTTTAGACAGATGAATTCGATTATTCTTAATGTCGGAAATATCAATTTGAGGATAAGTAAGCGAGCGGTAACGATTCTTTCCTTTAAATCTTGGTCGTCCGCTTCTATTACCCTTGCTGTCTCCTTTAACAAATCGGTCAAAAGCTAGTTTTACCCTGGTTACGCAGTCCTGCAACACTTGCGAATAAATCTCTTTGTACCAGGGTCTATTAGATTTTAGCGGAACAACGCTGCGTTTTTGAGAATAGTAATCGGGGTTATCTCGAAGTTCAGGAAGATGACAAATTAGCGGACAAGCATTAATGTCGCACCGATTCTCTTCCCACCACCGGAAACGCTCAGCCAATAACCAGTTGTACTGTAAGCGCAACATATCGAGCCAGCGCTCCATCGTGGTTTTTTGTTCGGTTGTTGGTAGTAACTGGTATTGGTAAGCTTTTCTCATGAGCAGATAATTTCATGCAGTGCTTATAAAGTAAATGACCTATAAATCACACTCTAGAGCAAGTATAGGCGAAAAGTGATTACCGCTCCTATGTTGTTGCAGCGGTTGCAGGAGATTTGTTTTGACTTGTGCCAGAAATGGGGATGCGAGTTAATTGAAGTCAATGGCGAATCAGATCATTTGCACCTATTGTTTGGCTTTTATCCGCAGATGCAGTTATCCAAATTTGTCAATAACTTGAAGACGGTGAGCAGTATTTATATTCGCAAAGAGTTTCCCCAAGAGGTGAAGCGATTTTACAAGGATAAACCTATCTTTTGGCATTCTGCCTATTTCATTGCTACTTGTGGGGGTGTTACCGTAGAGCAGTTAAAGCAATACGTTCAGCAACAAGACTCTCCGACTGATGCTGAAGTTCTTGCCCGTGATTTATCCCGACCCCACCGCAGAAGCGGACGAGGCGGGGATTCTCACGGTTGAGGGCTAAAACTTTACTTTCCTGAATACCCAGAGGACAAATTCACGACTGCCTATTTTCGGTTGAGAATCGTCGTAACCACTGAACTCACTCTTCTAACTGAGGAGTCGGTAAGTTCTGTATTTATTACTTATTGCTGTGTTGCTGGGTTACGTAGACCAAACTTATACGCGAGTAAGCGGATCGTTAAAGCTGCTTCTCCTTGTTGTCAGCTTTGTTGCAAAATTTCTTGAGAAATCACTGACTCTTTCATAATGTCCTCATGAAACAAACTTTTAATCAAGTTGTGTCAAACTTCAATTGATTCAATGCTAGTTGCTGTGTTTATGAGGGTAGGAGGTAGAAGTTAGAAGGAGACTTATACTTAAAAAATTTGTATTTCTGGCTCGTGCTTGATACAAATTTTCTACTTCAATGAGCTTTTGATCCACAACCAAAATTTTTATTCTCAACCTTTTACCTTGAACCTTCTAGCTTCTGCCTTTCTTTGTAAAGTTTGAAATTCTAGATGTAGGATCTGGTTGGAGGTTTAGAGTAAGGACGTTATAGAAGCTCGTAGTAATATTCCTTGAGGAAAGTTCAACCCTGACCCCCGCTTATTGTCGTAAGCCAATCGCAATGTACCTTTATTTTTAAAGAAAGTAGAAGCTGTGTCACCATTCTTATTTGTAACCGACTTAGACAACACGCTTGTAGGCGATGACCAAGCGCTAGCAACACTCAATTATAAACTGAGTAAGCATCGCCAGGAATACGGCACCAAGCTTGTCTATGCTACGGGGCGATCGCCGGAACTATACCGCTTATTGGCAACCGAGAAATCGCTGCTCGAACCTGACGCTTTGATTTGTTCGGTAGGAACCGAAATCTACCTCAACGGTAGCGATACTGCTGATGCTGGATGGAGTGCAAAAATTGCCCAAGGCGGTTGGAATCGCGATTTAATTGTGGCAACAAGCGCGCATTTTGCTGATTTAGTTGCGCAACCTGATTCGGAACAACGTCCGTTTAAAGTCAGCTTTTTTTTAACAAAAGAAGCAGCTGGAGAAGTTATTCCGCAGTTAGAGTCTTTATTGCAAAACCGAGGGTTGGATGTCAAGCTCATCTACAGCACAGGTCAAGATTTAGATATTTTGCCGCGCCACAGTGACAAAGGGCTAGCCGTACAATTTCTGCGTCAGCAATGGGAAGTTGCACCCGAAAAAACTGTTGTCTGTGGCGACTCTGGCAATGATATTGCGTTGTTCTCTAGCGGGCAAGAACGTGGGGTAATTGTGGGAAATGCGAGTGCAGAACTTTTAGAATGGCATTATAGTAACCCTAGCGATCGCCGTTATCTCGCGCAAGCTGCGTGTGCAGGTGGTATTTTAGAAGGCTTAAATTACTTTGGGTTTTTGGGATGATTAGCTATCTCAAAGGTATCGTTGCTAGTGTTGATAAAAGTAATAGCAATCGCGTTATTCTAACTTTGGAGGTAAATCAGGTAGGGTACGATTTACAAATTCCCGCGCGTTTTGCGCAAGAATTACCAGCAATTGGGGAAACAGTACAAGTGTTTGCACATCTGCAAATCCGCGAAGAACAGCCGTTGCTTTATGGTTTTAGTTCAGCCGCGCAGCGTGACTTATTTCGCCAGTTGATTAGCGTAACTGGAATTGGCGCACAACTAGCGATCGCATTATTAGATACGCTCGATTTACCCGACTTAGTGCAAGCTATTGTCAGTGGAAACACGCAATTACTGATTCAAGCACCAGGCGTTGGCGGTAGAACCGCAGAACGCATCTCCTTAGAGTTGAAAAAGAAACTTGCAGATTGGCGAGCCACAGCTGGGGTTGTCGCTGCTACTTCTAGTGGTCCACCACCAGCAATTCTCGAAGACGTGCAAATGACACTACTCGCACTCGGATACACAGCAAGCGAAGTTTCGCAAGCAATTACTGCGGTCAGTGATAATGCGATTTTACAGCAAAATGCGAATGCGGAAGAGTGGATTCGTCAGGCGATCGCGCATTTAAGCTCGTAGATTTTTTAGTAATTAGGGTTCGTCTAGTTGCAAATTCATTTGCCAGGCTTGACGCAGTTGGTAATTGCAGTAATTAATATTGTTGGATCGATAGGTTTTGCTAGGTGCTGGACAAAACCTGCGGCGATCGCCTCCTGTCGATCGGACGCACGCGCGTAAGCAGTTAGGGCAATTGCGGCGAACTGCTTGTGAGGAAATAATACTTTCAGCTGACGCATCAACGTGTATCCATCAATCTTTGGCATACCAACATCGCATAGCAGTACGTCAAATTCTTGTCGAGCAATAATTTGCATCGCCTCGCTTGCTGATGCAGCAGTAACGACAGTTGCACCAGCTTGCTCTAACATGATGGCAATTAAGTCGCGGTTATCTATTTCATCATCGACGACTAATACCTTAGTACCAATCAGCGGCAAAGAAGCAACAGGACTTCTAGCAAGATTATACTGGTTGACATATTGAGTTTGACTACCGCGTAAAATTGGCAGCCGTACAGTAAAAGTCGCTCCTTGTCCAATACCGAGACTTGTTGCTTGCACTGTTCCACCGTGCAGTTCGACCAAGTGACGAACAATTGCTAAGCCTAAACCCAAACCGCCAACTTGGCGCGTTGTCGAACTATCTCCTTGACGGAAATAGTCAAAGACGTAAGGTAAAAACTCTGGTGCAATACCTCTACCTGTATCTGTGACTTGAATTTGGACTTGAGAATCGATTTGCTCCAATTTGATCCTGACTTGTCCGCCTTCAGGAGTAAATTTGATAGCATTGGAAAGCAAATTCCATACAACTTGTTGCAATCGAGTTGCATCACCAGAAATTTTGCTGACTTTTGGTGCTAAGTTTGTTTCAAGCTCGATCGATTTAGCAGCAGCCGCAAATCTTACTGTATCAATGGCAGCGGCGATCGTCGTTTTTAAATCAACCCAACCAATATTAAGACTGAGTTTTCCTTGGAGGATGCGTGAAATATCGAGCAAATCGTCGATGAGTTGTGCTTGTAATTTCACATTGCGCTCGATCGTTTCGAGTCCGCGAATCAGTGTCACTTCATCCTGCTTGCGCGTCAATAGTAATTTTGACCAACCGAGGATGGGATTCAAAGGCGATCGCAATTCGTGCGACAGTACTGCTAAAAACTGATCTTTAGCGCGATTTGCTGCTTGTGCTTGCGCGAAAAGTTGAGCGCGATCTACGGCTAGGGCGACGCGATGGGCTAATTCTTCTGCTAGGTGCAAATCTGCTTCGGTGTAATCGCGACTCGAATCAGTGCCTAAACAAAACGTGAGAGTGCCTAACCGCCGCTGCTGCACAACTATACCCACAGTCATCCAAGACCGAATCTCACAAGCGCGGAGAAATTGAAGATGTTGCGGACTTGTCGCGATCGCCTGTAACCACTCGTCAGAAACAACAGGGACAAAATAAGACTTACCACTCGACAAAACAGCGGCAACTGGGTGATATGTATTTAAAGACGGTACGTAATTCTGAATGCACTCAAACCACTGCCGTTTTGCAGGCTCTTTGTGCTGCCAAGCAACTCGTTGGATCTCCTCCTCTATAACCAGATCAAAGAAACAATAGTCTCCTAAAAATGGGACTGCGCATTCTGCAATCTTTGTCAAGATATTTTCTTCCTTCAAAGACGCGGCTAAGATTGTACTTATATCAGCTAAAAACCGTTGTGCAGCTTCGACTTGCTTGATATCGTGAATATCGGTTGCCGTGCCAAACCAAGATAAAAGTTGACCTTGGTCATCTTTGAATGGGACAACTCGCGTTATATGCCAGCGATAAGTTTGATCGAACCGTTTGATCCGATATTCAATTTCATAAGCTTCGCGCGCGCGAATACCTCGGTTGCGCGTTTCGACTAAGCGCGGTATGTCTTCAGGATGAACAAGTTCTAACCAGTCTAGCTCCATAGTTTGAGCTAAGGAGATACCTGTGTATTCTTGCCAGCGTTGATTGATATAAGTTACCAGCCCTTCAGCGGTACTCATCCACACTAACTGGGGAATCGCATTGGCAAGTGTCCGGTAGCGTTTTTCACTTTGCTCTAAGGCGGTGGAGACTTGTTGTCGCACTTGAGCTAATTCGAGTGTCGCCCGTACCCGTGCTAATAGTTCATGCGTAGAAAAGGGCTTCGTCAAATAATCATCAGCTTTGGCTTCGAGTCCTTCGAGTTTTGCTTCTCCAGTACGCGCAGAAAGTAGAATAATCGGTAATTTGGCAGTACGAGGATGGCTGCGCAATTGACGCAGTAACTCTAAACCATCCATCCTCGGCATCATGACATCGGAAAGTACCAAGTCAGGAAGCCGTTGCGCGATCGCTTCCATTGCTGCGACGCCATCATTAACCGCGACAACTTCATACGCTTGGCTCAACAACCGCTGAAGATAGTTCCGCATATCCGCGTTATCATCCACAAGCAGAATATACGCAGACGAGGGAGATGATAATTGAGAATCACTCTTTTGTGCTTCCTCCGGTAGCCATCCCAAAACTTCTTCTACATAGGCACTTCGCGCGATCGCTGTTGAAGACAGATTTTTGGTTCTAATTTGTTCTGGTGGTAGGTGCGCAAAACCTAAGGGAATCGACACAGTAAATGTAGTTCCAATACCGACTTGGCTTGTGACGTTAATTGTTCCGCCATGCAGCTTGACAAGTTCCTCAACTAATGATAAACCAATACCAGAACCTTCATAAGTACGCGATCGCATATTTGTCACGCGATGAAAGCGCTGAAAAATTCGCGGTAACTCCTCAGCAGGAATACCAACTCCGGTGTCTTGCACCGTTAATTTAACTTGTTCGCCTACTGCTTGTAACTTAACAACGATTTCCCCCTCAAACGTAAACTTGAAGGCATTCGAGAGGAGATTAAACACAATCTTCTCCCACATCTCGCGGTCGATGTATGCAGGTTCAGAAAGTGGCGGACAATCCACAATGAAATTCACTCCTGCGCGTTCGATTGCCGAGCGAAAAACACTCGCAAGTTCTGCCGTAAAACTTGCTAAATCAATTGGCTGATAAGCAGCTTGCATTCTCCCAGCTTCGATGCGAGAAAAATCAAGCAAATTGTTAACGAGTTTGAGTAAACGCAGACTGTTGCGGTGTACGACTTCAAGTTGCTCGCGCTGTTGCGAGGTAGTTTCAGCATCTGCTAGAAGATCTTCTAGCGGATTGAGCATCAATGTGAGTGGCGTACGCAACTCATGGGAAATATTACTGAAAAATAGGGTTTTGGCGCGGTCTAGCTCGGCTAAGGCTTCATTTGCCAGCCGTAATTGGTGATTGACTTGTTTTAATTCTGCGGCGCGTTGATAAATTTCGGCTTCCATTTGTTCGGTGCGATCGCGCAGCGCTTGATTTTGTTGATACTGCTCGTTACGCTGTTGTTTGAGTCGCACAAACTCCGTCACGTCTTCAACGCGATGGATGATATAAATAACTTCTTGATTCTTGCCAAAGACAGGAGAATTAACAGGACTCCAGTAGCGCTCTTCAAAGCCATTACCTTCAGATACAGGGCGGGGAATATCATACTTCTGAAATGCCATGACATCCGTTTGACGATTTTGCACTACAGTTGCTAAAGACCGCCGTAAATTTTGTACGCCAGTTGCAGTAGGATCGTTGGGATTATCTGGAAACACTTCAAACAAACCGCGTCCCAAAATTTGCTCGCGTTGTGTCTTTGTGACGCGCAGGTAAGCATTACTCACTGCAACGATTGTGAACTGCGCATCGGGAGCTAGTACTAAATAACAACTTGGTACTGACTCAAACAGCGTTTGGAAATCAAGTTCGCTAGCAGAGTGTGACACAGAATCTTTCACGGTTGTGGCGAGCAATAAAATACAAAAACTTGGAGTTAATTGTGTTAATCTACTAATTGTGCAATCGTCGCTATGAATTCTTCAATATCAATTGGTTTAAGTAAATATCGCTGAAATCCAGATGCCAGGGCTTGTTCGCGGTATTTTTCTGAAAGCGAACTAGATAGGGCGATCGCTGGGACTTGGCTTTGTAATGGTAAAGGCAGCGCTCTGACTTTCCTTATTAAAGCACAGCCATCTTCACCTGGCATGCAAATATCACTGACTAAAACATCAATACTAACCCTTTGACAGTAATCGAGGGCTTCGCTTGTGGATGCTGCTGCGATGACTTCTCCTCCTTCTTGCTCAATCATTACTGCCAATAGTTCGCGATCGTCTGGATTATCATCGACAACTAAGATGCGCACCTGAGCAAGCGATCGCGCCGGCACAGAAAAATCTGTTGCAATCAGTTTTCTCTGAATGTTGACGCGATCAAACCCATTCACTGAGTTGTGTTGCGTCATGAAGACTTGTACAGGCGAGAAGTTACGTTTGAGCAACCGCTTGCTGTCATTCACGCGCCCTGAAATGACTGAATTTGAGACGATACGTAATACGTGCAAAATTAAAAAGGCAAGATGCGCTAAACAGTCTTGTCTAGTGTCGCTAATATCAATCAGCTTGACTACTTGCTCGTGGATAATAAAACGCGGTATATATTATCCACTTGGCTATCCACTTAAGAGTAGTGTTTGTGCTGCGCTCCGTGCCACACTACTAAAAACCCATCTTCACTACTTCATCCTCACTACTTATGGTTGGCTTAGCTGTGAATAGCTGTGGAAGGCAGCGGATTATGGTTGTTGGCACAAATATTACAACTGTGCAAGAAGTCAGTAGTTATTGTTTGGAATCGCAAGCAGAAGTTTTACCCTATTACGGAACGCCTAGCAAAGAGGAGGTCGATCTGTTTAAACCTCAAATTTGGGTGATTTGTTTACCAATTCCGCAAAATTTACAGCTACCAACAAACGCACATTTAATTCTTTGGGAAGAACCACCCGCCGTGTTGCAAGCTGTTAGCAATCGAGCGGAATTATTAACTTGTTTAGAACAATTGTCACTCTAAATAATACTGTTTCACTTTGAAGTTGCGACAAATAGGGAGCAGGGGAGCAGAGGGGCAGAGGAAGCAGAGTAAGCAGAGGAGAAATTAATTATAGTTCTCACTTGAGTGGAATGGTATAAGTTGGTCGGGAGTAGATTGTTAAGTCATTAACTTCTCTATATTTAACTTATTAATACTACTTCTAGATAAGTTGGTCTCGCACTGCCTTGGCTGCTGCTTGGACGCGATCGTCAACACTCAGTTTGTTTAAAATCATCCGCACGTAGGATTTTACGGTTCCTACTGATAAATAAAGTTGCTGAGCAATTTCTTGATTAGAACATCCTTGCGCAATGAGTTTGAGAACTTCGCGTTCGCGCTGACTCAAAAGTTCAGATTGTACGACTGAGGGATTTGATTCGGATGTTGGTTTGAGTACTTGAAATACTTTACGGGCAACGGGAGCATCCAAATACGTTCCACCACTTTGAATTAACCGAATCACGGTAATTAATTGCTCCCACTCCATACTCTTAAGACAATAACCATCAGCACCAGCTGCGAGCATGCCAATAACTTGAGAATCTTGATCGAAAGCAGTCAAAGCTAACACGTGAGATGTCAGACAATGACTTTTAATTTGCTGCGTTGCTGTGATGCCATCCATGACAGGTAAGTCAATATCCATCAAAACCACACTAGGTTGGAGTTGCATTGCTAATTCCACAGCTTGCATTCCATCAGCCGCTTCACCTACAACAACAAAATCTGACTCTAAAGCAAACTGCGATCGCATTCCCCGACGCATCAGCGCATGATCTTCAACAAGTAGAATGCTAATGGGAGTGTGTTTTTGCACCTCAGACATCACTCTAAACAATGAATAAATTTCTACGCGCGGTTAGCAGTAGTAGGTAGGGTAAACCAAAAAGTACTGCCTTTTCCTAGGGTACTATCTACTCCAATTGTGCCGTGGTGTGCTTCCACAATTTGGCGACAAAGATAAAGCCCCAAACCAGCACCACCACGACGCCCGCGCCCTTGAATAAAGCGATGAAAAAGATATTCTTGCTCTTGTAAGGCAATTCCACAACCGCGATCGCTGACACTGACTTTTACACCGCTATTTTCTGCTGCCGTAACCTCTAACCAGACAAGATCATCTGGTTTGCTAACTCGCACTGCATTACTCAATAAATTCTGAATAACTCGCCTAATCTCTAACTCATCCCCATACACAGTGGGTAATTGCGGCGCAATTTTACATTCAAAGTGAACTTTGCTGTTGGAGGCAATGCGCTCTTGATGAATTGCTTTGGTGAAGATCTTATTCCAATCAAGAGGTTCGTAGATTAAATTTTTACTACCTGCTTCGTAACGCGATACTTCTAACAGTGCTTCGACAAGCTTGAGGAGGTCTTCGTTTGTTTGATAATACTCTTCAAGTACCTCACGCCAAGGATCGCTAACCTCACCAAATGCGCCATTCAACATTGAGCGTAAAGTACCGCGCATCGCAAGTAAAGGAGTGCGTAGATCGTGCGAAAGCGATGCAATGAGATCGTCAAGTTGACGATTGCGTTCGTCACTGCGCGTTTGGCGCAAGTCAATTTCGCTTGCCATCCGATCCAGAATTTGCGCTAATTGACCAATTTCATCTGCGGTTTGAAAATTCAAACGAGGTTCCATCTGCCCAGTTTCCCAAGTTTTTGCTACAGATGCCAGTTGGGATAAAGGAACTTCGACTCGACGATGGAGCAGCCAAAGGTTGCAGCCAAAACCTACTAATATTAGTACCGGCGCGAGGATGTTGAAAATGTGAAAGGTTTGATCGAGTCGATGCAGTTGCTGGTTGCGTCGGGCAAGAAGTTCCTCTTCGTGTTGCAGCATTGCCATCACTTGCGATCGCAATGGATCGAATAACAGTTTGCCTGCAAGTGTAGTATTTGATTCAGGTGCTGCACCAAGAACAACAAGCTGCGCGTATTCTCGTTGCCAGCGATTGTAGAGTACAACAATTTCATTCAGGCGATGCAGTTGCGCTGGATTATCTGCTACGAGGTTGTAAAGTAGAGCAAGGGCTTTATTAAAGTCAATTTGTCCTGATTTGTAGGGTTCTAGCGAAGATTCTGCGTTGGTGAGTAAGTAACCGCGTATCCCGGTTTCTTGATCTAAAGCAGCATTTAGCAACAGTTCTGCCTGACTTTGAACTTGTAAAGTATGTCTCACCCAACTTGAGGCATCTTGACGGCGAAAGTCTAACCAAAGTCCTAACCCTGCCCGCGCTAATACTAGTATTACCAGCACGAAAACACTGGTGTATAAAGGTGCTAATAGCCGAGTTTTAAATTTTAATATTCCAGGAAGACGCAGCAAAACGGCTCACAACTTGATTAACAACAATCCTACTCTAAGAAAAACTAACTTCAAAGTTTGCTAATGATTAATGGTCAAGACTCAAAATTCTCTATCAACCATCGATAACCGGGAATATATTTATTGTTAATCTAAAAGCTATATGTTATACCAAGCTTGTCGCCACTGTTGCATTTGCTTAATTTCTGCCGCTTGTGAATTAATAATTTCTTGAGCTAAATTTCTAATTTCAGAGCGCTGTGATTTCTCTAAGGCATCTTGTGCCATAGTCACTGCACCTTCGTGATGGGGAATCATTGCATTAATAAATCGTAGGTCAAATTCGTCATCGGCAGCTCCTAAATCGCCATGCATCATCATGCTGTGCATTTGCTGTTGTGTCATTGGGACAGTTTCACCTGTTTGAGAATCGTAGGCGACTGGGGTGTTACTGGCTTGTAGATACCAAGCTTGTCGCCATTGCTGCAATTGTGCAATTTCCTGTTGTTGTGCTGCAATAATGTCTGTTGCTAGCTCTTTTATTTCTGGACGTTGCGATTTTTCCAAAGCTTCCTGTGCCATTTCTACTGCGCCTTGATGGTGTAGAATCATCGCATCAATAAACCGCAAGTCGTAGTTCTCATCCGCAGCACCTAAATCCATTGTCATTGCATGATTCATTCCATGATGCGGCATTTGTTGCGTGCTTTGAGTATTGGATGCTTGCGTGTTCGATCTTGGTGTTGGAGTTGGTGGCACAGCTGCACAGGATGCGATTAACCCTCCCGTTGCGGCGATCGCTACAATATTTAATGCAAAACGCTTTTTGAAAAGCATCTTCATATTCTTTCCCCAGAACAAACACTTCCATCATCTTATAGTCTCTAGTTGACTAGAGAGTCAAGTTAAGTGGTAAGTGTGCTACATCCTACTCAGTTTGCTCTGTAAAAATGAAGTAAAGATAAAATCAAGAGGAGCAAGTGATGAGCAGTTAGTGGCTAATTACTAGTGGTAGTAAAAGAGAAGTTTATCTGTCGTATTATCTCCCTCTACCTTCTCCCTTCTGCTTATAACTAACTCACCGGAACTGTAAAATAAAATTGACTTCCTTGATTTTTACCCGTGGATTCAGCCCAAATTTGTCCTCCCAAACCTTGAATAATTTGACGACAAATTGCGAGTCCTAAACCTGTTCCGCTAGTGATGCGTCGGAGATATTCTTCTTCTTGCGAAAACCGCGTAAATATGGCTTCTAACTGACTTGGTTCAATACCTCTACCCGTATCCGCAATGCACACCTCAACCATTGACGTACGCTGGGATGCTAATCTTTTGATCGTGCGTGCCCTAACAGTGACTTTCCCGCCTGGTGCAAACTTTAAAGCGTTATCAATTAATTTAGTTAAAACTTGAACTAGTCCTTCGCCATCGGCTAAAACAAGTGGTAGTTCTGGCGGTAGGGTCACTTCTATTTGCGCTAACTGTTGCGGCGACCACCAAGCCTTGAGACTATTGAGTGCTAAACTAAGACATTCCTGGAGTGAAATCGGTTCTAGTTGCCAGTGGACTTGACCGCTTTCTAAGCGCGAGAGTGTCAGAAAATCTTGAGTGAGTTTCCGCAGACGCTCAGCATCAGTCAAAGCCGTTTGCAGCATGACTTGCTGCATTTCTAGTGTTAGTTCTGGCTCTGAAGCTAAAGTTTCCAAACAAATTTGGATTGTTGATAAAGGAGTACGCAATTCATGACCGACGATCGCAATTAAATTACTGCGAGTGCGTTCTAGTGCGGCTAATTGATGATTAAGTTCTTCGAGGCGAATATACGCTTGTGCTTGAATTAAAGCAACACCAACTTGAGTTGCGATCGCTTCAACTAAAGCAATATCGTGTTCTTGCCAAATATATGGTTCTGCACCAGTGTGATGAATTTCCAACATCCCCAGCAGCGTTTCTTGATAAATCACTGGAACAAGTAACCAAGAACGAATTCCCGAACGCGATAGTAAAGTTGTGAATGTTGGATTTGCCTGCAGACTCGGAAGTTTAGTGACATCCGTAACTGCGATCGCTTTTTCGGTAGCTACCGCCGCTTGAAATAAGGGATTTTCGACTAAAAGCCACGTTTCTCCTTGCAATGATGTCATTCCAGGCGCGATCGCTTCGTACTCAATTGTCACATCTTGATAAATGCGATCGCAGCGGTAGAGTAAACAGCGACAATGCTTGAAAGTGCGTCCTAATTCTTGTACAGCTGTCGTCAGAATTTCGTGTAAATTCAGCGATCGACGAATTGCAGCAGTAATCGAATTGACGAGACGTTCTTGACGTTCTTGCGTGGCGATCGTGCGATAAGCTTTCAACAAACGATACTGACTTGCTTGTAAATGCATCACCAAGCGTTCCGTAAATGTTACCGCATCAATATTTCCGCGTCCGACTGACGCCATCATCGGAATCGCATTTAACCCAAACCTGATTCGCGCTTGTTGTACTTTGCGAGCTAACTCTGGTCGATAAACTAAAATCCTTGCGAGTAAAAGATGCGCAACTTGACAACTAATCTGGCGGTCAAACGTCCAAATTCCGTCAAATTGTCGCGCCTGATCGATGACTGGCGGTGCGTCTGGGGTAAAATGTTCTTGACAAATTATACAAGCTGTGTAATCTTGCCCAACAACAACTAAGTGCCACTCATTAACCAGCTGATCGCGATGGTCAAACGGAATTGTTTCATACGGTTCAGTCGCAGCAGCAAAATTCGATTCTGGCGTCGCCAAAACATAAACTTGGTCTGTGCGTTGTGCAATTTGCTGATAGCGTCGCGTTTCAGTACGATAAAAGCGCTCGCGTTGAAAGCTGGCGATGACTAACGGTTGATCTTTCCCATTGAGGACTAAATCTTCGATCGCGTGCGATAGCGCTGTTAAAGAAGACTTAAAATATCTTTGGGTGTGTAAATCAGGTCGGGCTTGAAGTAACTCCTGGAGTGGAGAATGCGAAATTCTCATCACCAATTGTGCGGTAAAACCATTACTTGAATAACTCTCAGCCCAAAGATGAGGGCTAAGTTAAATTATCTCTCCAGATCCTTCATGAACCTGCAAGTGCGAGCAAAGAATCTTATCGAACAAAGTCGCATTAACGAGTTGACTCGTATGGATTTCTAACTCAGCTTCGGGTGGGGCGGTAAACAAAAGTGTTTGTCCAGGAAACACAGTGCGTTCAAAGTACCAGTTCGGGATGTTAGCAATACGGGTAATCTGCAATAGGCTAGTACGATTGACGTAGCAACACAAGATTTGGCGATCGCATTCGGTTTTTGAGGCACTTTGATTCATTGTATTGTTCCTTACTCAGTATTAATGCTAGTTTGCAAGTAGGTTCTCTTCACTTAAGTTTGCCCCATTTAAAATCGTTTGGCTCAAATCCGCGCCACTGATATCGACTAACCTTACTTCTGCGTATCGCAGATCTGCACCTTTTAACTTTGCTTTGGTTAATTTTGTGCGCGTTAGATATGCTAATCGCAAATCTGCTTTCACTAGAAGTGCTTCGCTCAAATCTACTTCACTCAAGTTCGCTTTAATTAAAATTGACCTACTCAAGTTTGCTTTGTGCAAAGTTGCTTGCGTTAAGTCAGCTCTCCACAACATCGCGCCTGCTAAGTTTGCAGAACTCAGATGCGCTTGCTTGAAGTTTGCAGCAGTCAAGTTAGCTCGTGATAAATCTGCACCCCAAAAAATAGCACCTTGTAGATTGACTTCACTTAAGTTAACTCCCCGCAGATTCACAAAGCTAAAATCTCTCTCTCCTGCTGCATACCGCCGATTTAATTCATCAGCATTCATTTTACTTGTGTTTCACGCTGTTTGCTATTGCGTGCTTGAGTATTTGTTGGCAAGGTTGAGACTTTACTCTATGACAAATTAGTAAAAAATCCAATTAAACCGCGTCCTGTCGCAACTTCTAGCAACAGTAAAGAGACGAATCCAATCATAGCTAAACGACCATTGAGCAGTTCAGCATGAGGTGTAAACCCTGTTTGACTTTCTTGCACATACATCTTGGGTTCAATGGCAAATGTATTTGCTAAGCCTCGCTCGTCGACTACGTATTGACGTCCACTCATAAGATTCTCCTAATGTACGTTTGTGCATGTAAATAAATGTAACAAAAAATTTTAAATTTTGTAAAGACATTTAGAAAAAAAGCGATGTGACAAATTGCGCTTGACTCTCTAGTCAAGTAGAGAGTTTACGATGCAGTTAAGCCAATTTTTCCTTTTTTATTCTGCTTATGATGACACTCAAAGTTCCTAAGATGGCATGCAAAGCCTGTGTAAACGCTATTACGCAAGCAATTCATTCGGTAGATGTAACGGCAAAAGTTCAAGCTGAACCCAAGACAAAACTCGTCAATATCGAGACTCAAGTATCCGCAACCGCAATTAAAGAAGCTTTAGCATCTGTCGGCTATCCCGCGGCTTAATTACAAGGATTCATTCTATGGAGACAATAACCTTAAGATTGCAAGGCATGAGTTGTGCCTCGTGTGCAAGTAGTATTGAAGAAGCAATTCGCTCAGTTCCTGGGGTGGCGGAATGCAATGTCAACTTCGGTGCAGAACAAGCCGCAATCAAATATAACCCCAACAAAACCAGTATTGAAAAAATCCAAGCGGCGATTGAAGAAGCAGGATATGCGTCTTACTCTCTCCAAGAGCAAGAAATGGTAACTGGAGAAAACGATGCGGAAAAAGCCGCACGTCTTGCTGAATCAAAAAAGCTGAAGCGCAAACTTTGGGTTGGAGGTGTCATTAGCATCATCCTCGTGGTTGGCGGATTACCAATGATGACAGGATTACATATACCTTTAATTCCTGCTTGGCTACACAATCCTTGGTTACAACTTGTGCTGACGACTCCGATTCAATTTTGGAGCGGAGAATCGTTTTATCAAGGTGCTTGGAAAGCTTTTAAACGCCATACAGCTACGATGGATACGCTAGTTGCACTAGGGACAAGTGCAGCGTATTTCTACTCGCTATTTCCGACATTTTTTCCAGGCTTTTTTCTCGCGCAAGGGCTCGAACCAGCGGTTTACTACGAAATTTCTGCGGTTGTGATTACGCTGATTTTGTTAGGGCGGTTGCTGGAAAATCGCGCTAAGGGACAAACTTCAGAAGCCATTCGCAAATTAATTGGCTTGCAAGCACGCGATGCAAGAGTAATTCGGAACGGACAAGAAATGGATATTCCAATTCAGGAAGTCCGAATCGATGATGTCATCTTAGTACGTCCTGGGGAAAAAATTCCGGTAGATGGCGAAGTGATTGAAGGTGCTTCAACAGTTGATGAAGCGATGGTGACGGGTGAAAGTGTTCCCGTGAAGAAGCAGCCAGGGGATGAAGTAATTGGCGCGACGATTAATAAAACTGGGAGTTTTAAGTTTCGCGCAACGCGTGTTGGTAAAGATACGTTTCTCGCACAGATTGTGAAACTCGTTCAACAAGCGCAAGGTTCTAAAGCTCCAATTCAGCAACTCGCCGATCGCGTCACTGGATGGTTCGTACCCGCAGTAATTGCGATCGCGATCGCAACTTTTATCGTTTGGTTTAACTTCTTCGGTAACTTAACTCTCGCAATGATTACCACGATTGGCGTACTAATTATTGCGTGTCCGTGTGCCTTGGGGTTAGCTACTCCCACATCAATTATGGTGGGAACAGGTAAAGGTGCAGAAAATGGCATTTTAGTCAAGGGTGCAGAAAGTTTAGAACTCGCGCACAAAATTCAAACGATTGTTTTAGACAAAACAGGAACGATTACTGAAGGTAAACCCACAGTGACAGATTTTGTGACTGTCAACGGTACAGCTAATCGTAACGAATTAAAATTGATCGAACTTGCTGCGTCAGTCGAACGTAATTCGGAACATCCGCTAGCTGAAGCCGTTGTTAGGTACGCGCAAACGCAAGAAGTTGCGCTTAGCGACGTGCAAAACTTTGAGGCGATCGCAGGTAGTGGCGTGCAAGGAATTGTGGGCGATCGCTTAGTACAAATCGGTACGCAGCGCTGGATGGCAGAATTAGGCATTGATACTCGGGCGCTGAGAGAACGCAAAACAACCTTAGAACGCGCAGGGAAAACTGCGGTTTGGATCGCAGTTGATGGCAAAATGCAAGGACTGATGGGGATTGCGGATGCGCTTAAACCTTCTTCAGCACAGGCTGTGAGTGCATTAAAACGCTTGGGTTTAGAAGTTGTCATGCTTACGGGCGATAACCGTGCTACAGCTGATGCGATCGCGCAACAAGTCGGGATCGATCGCGTCTTTGCGGAAGTACGCCCAGACCAAAAAGCGGCAATTGTCAAGTCACTGCAACAAGAACGTGGTAGACATGCAAAATCTAAGACGGTTGCCATGGTAGGGGATGGTATCAACGATGCACCAGCTTTAGCCCAAGCCGATGTGGGAATTGCAATCGGTACAGGAACTGATGTGGCGATCGCAGCAAGTGATATTACTTTAATTTCTGGCGAACTCCAAGGAATCATTACCGCAATTCAACTCAGTCGTGCCACAATCCGCAACATTCGTCAAAATCTCTTCTTTGCCTTTATCTACAACGTTGCAGGTATTCCCATTGCAGCGGGAATTCTTTTTCCAATTTTTGGCTGGCTACTCAATCCAATTATTGCTGGAGCAGCAATGGCGTTTAGTTCTGTATCTGTTGTTACTAATGCTTTGCGTTTACGTAACTTTCAGCCTGAAGTTTAATTGAGCAGAGGACGCAGAGGGGTAAATTATGTTGAGTCGAAGTCAAATTTGGGGAAGTCTTGTTGGATTGGGTTTACTGTTAGGAACTGCGTCGGCGCAAATACCGCATGAAATGTCAGGTGAAATTGCCCCAACAAATCAATTTCGTCGTATTGAACAACCTTTAGCGTTACGAGTGGGTGTGACAGCAGGCGGTATCGCCTTAATCGGATTAGAGTTATGGTGGTTTTTGCTAAGTAAAACGAAAGCTCAACAAGCACAAGCGCATCAAGGAATTCAAGAGTTGACCATTACAGTTGATGGCGGTTATCAACCCGATCGCATTGTCGTCAATGCAAATCAACCTGTACGACTTAACTTTTTGCGTCGCGATCCGAGTAGCTGTCTAGAAAAAGTGCTATTCCCTGACTTTCATATTGCCCAAGATTTAGAATTAGACCGCGTCACTTCTGTCGAATTTACCCCCGCTAACCCAGGGCAATATCAATTTACTTGTGGGATGAATATGTTTCGCGGTGTGGTGGAAGTGAAATGAGTTAGTGGACTTGATTTGTTGTTAAACTTGGTAATGGGTAATGGGTAACTGTTGATGAAGCTTTCCTAATACCAACGACCAATTACCAGTCTTTATGAAGTGCACTGTTTTCTTTTTGAATATTAGGACAAATTGTATCTTCGTGTTGTGCAGGAAAATCTTCCCAACCGGAAAGCAAGCCATTTAGTTCAGCGCGTAGAGTTAATAATTGCTTGACTTGGCGGTCAATTTGTATAACTTTTTCCTCTAATTTTTCCTTGACTTCACCGCAAGGAAGTTCGCCGCGATCGTGAACATTGAGAATCTCGCCAATCTCTTCAAGGCTAAGACCAAGACTTTGGGCGCGTTTAATGAAAGACAGGCGCGTTAGTACGTCATGCGAAAATTGCCGAAACCCTCCTTCGGTGCGCCCTACGGATTGTAATAAGCCTAGACTTTCGTAATAGCGAATTGTTCTAATTGGGATGCCACTCAGCGCTGTCACCTGTCCAATTAATAAAGGCTTGCTGTCTTGAATTAACATTGAATGCCTCCAAATTGATTAAGCTGATGACTAGCACCTAAAAAATTGTTGTCTTATCTTAATTCTCTAGTCAGCTAGAGATCCATTATAACTTTCCTTCAAGGTAGCTCAAATGCAACGTACTCCAGGTTGGTATCAGCGCTTTTTCGCATGGGCAATGGCGCATGGACATGCAGATTATGAAGCGGCGGTACGCGATCGCAAAGAAAAGTTATTTGCCGATGTTCGCGGTAATGTTTTAGAAATTGGACCAGGAACCGGACCTAACTTGGTTTACTATCCTCGCGATACGCACTGGATAGGAATTGAGCCAAATCCTTATATGCATTTTTATTTGAAACAAGAAGCCGAACGTGTTGGGTTAGATATTGAAATTCGCAATGGTACTGCGGAAAAACTTAATGTCGAGGATAATAGTGTCGATGCCGTTGTCAGCACGCTGGTTCTTTGCTCAGTAAACGATTTAGAAGCAACACTCAAAGAAATTTTACGCGTCCTCAAACCTGGCGGGCGTTTCTATTTTCTCGAACACGTTGCGGCTCCTCAAAACACGCGACTGCGTAAAATTCAAAATTGGATCGCCCCGCTTTGGCAAGTTTTGGGCGACGGGTGTCATCCCAATCGAGAAACATGGAGTGTATTAGAAAAAGTTGGTTTTGAAAAACTAGATTACGAACATTTTCAAGCAGATGCAGTACCAGCGATTGTGAAGCCACAAATTATTGGTGTAGCAACAAAGAAGACTTAATTTTTCTCAAGACTAGAAAGCAGTAGACTGCGCAGGAATAGTTTCTGAATTGGTAGAGAATACTAATAATTTATGGTTCCTGTTTACTTAAAAATGGGAAAAAGAAAGCACCTTGGCTTTCTGCTTGAAGTCAACAAAAAGCTAGTAGGTGCTTCAGCTTAATAGAAATGCCAAATTTACGATTTGTTTGCGCAAAACTCGCAATTCAGAGTTAAACAGCAACAAACGTATTGGCTGTGAAATCGTTTGCGTTTACGCCATTAACCACGGCTAGAATTTCTTCTCCCAGAGTAATGAGTGACGACGAACCACTTTGCCCAATTGCCAAATCGCGGAAGGTTAACCCATTGGTTAAGCCAATTTTATCGCGTTCAATATGAAAATCAACAATCGTATCTATTCCTTCTCCTGCTGCTAGGACAAAAGTGTTATTGCCACTACCACCGGAGAAGTTATTACCAATTAGGGTATCATTGCCCAGTCCACCCCACAGCAAGTCATCGCCAGCATCGCCCCAAATGATGTCGTCACCCGCTTCGCCATAAAGCGTGTCATTACCTGATTTACCACTAATCCGGTCATTGCCAGTGCCACCGTAGATGAGGTCGTCGCCCCCACGTCGATTGTTCTGAGGAGCGCGAAGATTTAGGTCACCTCGGAGAAGATCGTTTCCCTCGCCACCATAGAGGATATCATCGCCAAGTCCACCGGCGACAGTATCATCGCCACCAAAGGCAACAATTACGTCTCTACCATCACCACCAATGAGTTCATCGCCTTCGTTAGTGCCATCCTGGTAATCTGGCAGAGAGTTTAAGCCAAATAGAGTTTGATACATGATCTGATAAATCTCGGTATTGTCTACCGTTGAGTTCAGCAGATCTGCGTTCATACCGTAGGTTTTAGCAACAATGCTGCCAGAAAAATCATTTGTTCCAGCCCAGGCGGTAACAAAGTTACCCATTTCACCATCAAGGCTAGGCTGTGCTTGAAAGGTAGTCAATGGGGGAATGCGACCTTCACTACCATCGACAGGGTTTTGGAAGGTTTCGGTATCGGTAGGATTGGTGGGCAACGTCAACGCCAAGTCAACGGTTTCAGGAAGCGCAGGTAAAAAAGGAGTGGGTTGCCATACTTGAATACCACCGGCTTCGCTATCCGCAGCAGTAATCAGCAGGGTATTAGGGTCTTGTTCGCGGATAAAGTCCATCGCGACGCCAAAAGCAGCATCTGCTCGTAGCGTTGCTTCTAAAACACCGCGAGAATTGTTATTGTTTGCGAGATTGTCAGTTCCTTCTTCTTCGGCGACAACCATAAATCCATCAGGGTCTGCCGAGAGAATAGGCAAGGCGGCTGCTAACATTTCTGAGATAGTAGGCGGATTAGTAGGAGTGCCGTCGGGTAGAAACTGACCGTAGCTATCCAAGCCGAGGGACTGATTCAACTCTTCGGGGTTATCGTTGTAGGTATCTTCCGCTGCGAAGATTCCTAAAAGCTTAGTAGTGCCTTCAGGAAGATTTTGCAGTTCCTCTTTGCTGAAGACCACTGTGTAACCAGCAGCTTCTGCTTCTTCAATTAGGTTACGTCCGTCTGTACGGATTCCTTCTTGACCGAAGCGACCCACTGTACCTACAGGGAGATAGTGGATTTCGCCACCACCCAGAATAATGTCTACACCAGACTCCAAAATTTGTTTTGTAATCTCAGTAACATCGCTACGGTTCTCTACTTCTGCCAAGAATGCACCTGTGCCAGGTTCGGCGATGAAACCAGAGTTAATGACTGCTGTCGCTTTACCTGCGGCGATCGCCTCTTCCAGAATCGTGACACCGCGCTTGCCAGAGCGAGATACAACAGGGTCTCCAAATTCGTCGAGTCCAAAGGAGCCTGCTTGAGCTTTAACTCCTGTAGCATGAGTAACTGCACCCGCATTAGACGTACCGACAATTTGATCCCTCATGTGACCTAGATAAACTCCAGAATTCGAGAACTGGTCGTAATTGAGGCGACCGTCAGGTCCTTGGGAAGCAAAGCGAGCAAAGCCATACATCGAAGGGCTAGTGCCGTCGGGGTGAATGAATATAACGTTTCCCGTGTCTTTTGTAGCTTCTGGTGCAGGAACAAATTCAGGCACTTCGCGATCGGGCAAATCGACACCGAATAGAGTTTCGTACATTGCCCGATAAATGTCAGTATTGTCGAGGGTAACTGGTAACTTGTCTGCGTTGAGTCCGTGAGCTTTGCTCACAATTGCCCCAGCAAAGTCAGGCGTAGCAGCCCAAGCGGCACCAAAGTTATAAGTATTACCACTAGCAGATGGCTGCGTGACGAACGCTTCAGTACCAACTCCATTTTGACCATCGCCTGGATTTTCAAAGTCAGGGAACTCTGGCAAATCCAGTCCTGTTGGATTCGTGCGAAAAGTGCCGACGATCGCATCTGTATCATCAATCTGCAAACCGCCTGCATCGCTATCAGCAGCTGTAATAATCAGCGTGTTCGGGTGTCTTTCATAAAATTCTTTCGCTACCCCGATCGCTTCATCCGTACGCAATAGTGCTTCTAGCGTACCAGAGGCGTTATTAATATTGCCAAAATTATCCGTTCCTTCTTCCTCTAATACTGTGAACGAACCGTTCTCAAACTTAGGATTGCGCTCTAAAATGGTCTGGGCTGCCTTGAGCATTTCACCAACCGTCGGAGCAGTCGGTACGTAGGGTTCAGTGTCCGTTGCTAAAAGGTTTTCTTCTACACCGCGCAGGTTTCCCTCTGGGGTAGGAATATTATCATTAAACGTATCTTCATTAGCAAAAATCCCCAACACTTTGAGAATTTTGGGGTTAGCGGCTGCTGCTTTGAGTTGCTCTTCTGTATAAACAACTGTATAGCCCAAGCTCTCGGCTAACTCAATGAGGTTAATATCAGGACGAATGTTAGCGTCGGTGGAAATTGCATCCAGCTGCTGAGCAGACTCAGCATAGACCGCTTCTGCTGGTGGCTTTGTCCCCACAGGTAGATAGTTTATCAAACCGCCACCCAGAATCACATCAATGCCTGACTCAACCACTTGACGCGTAATTTCAGCAAACTGACCTCGCGGAAATGCACCAAACCCTACAGCTCCTGCAGGTACATCAGCTTGCCCCACTTTCGCAGCAAAGGCACCCGAACCAGGCTCTGCGATCGCGCCAGAGTTGATTAATGCCGTCGCTTTATTGGCAGCAACTGCTTCTTGCATAATGGTCTGGTTAGTGCCAGAGAGCGCTGTCAGTTCTTCTTCGACCACTCGCCCAGTTGCTTCATCAACAACAGGATTGCCGTTCTCGTCACGAACAACCTCAAACCCAAACGATTCGGCATACACCTTCACACCTGTTGCGTGGGTGACCGCACCACCATTAGAAGTCCCAGTCAACTGGTCTTCCATATGACCGAGATAAACGCGGGCTTCATCTAACGTATCCCAATTAAGGCGACCATCTGGTCCTTCTTTGACTAAGCGAGCCATCGTGAAGTGAGCGGGACTAGCACCATCTGGATGAATGAAGATAACGTGATTATTAGCCATGTTCAGCAAGGTAAAGACATTAAAAAATCCAAAAAGCTTTATCCTAATAAACATGCCGAGTTCTCAAGCGATAAAGAACCCTCATGTATTTTGACCTCAAGGCATTTCAGCAAAAGCTGCATCTAAAAGTCTTTCACCTTGATGTGAAGCTTTTGCAGCTAGTACAGGTGTAATGCAGTACAACTACACACTAAGCTTTCATTAATAATGAAATTCTGTTGGAAGCTAATACCATTGAAGAGTCAACTTACATCATGGTGGTTCTTCAAAGACCAAGTAAGGAGGGTACATAATCTTTGAAAGACTTTCGGTCAAGCTTATTAGTAGCTGCTTTCAAGTAGAGCATCCCATTAGTAGTTAAAGATTTAACTCTCGAAGAGGTTAAGCTTGCGTTAAACCGATAGTAGGTTTACCTTATATGACTGATAATGATTTAGAACAAGGGCGATCGCCTCTTATACCGCGACAAAATCTCCCTGCTAAAGTTTTTCATTGGCTCAACATCATTAGTTTGTTGTTAATGATTACCAGTGGATTACAAATTTACAACGCAAATCCTGTCTTTGGCGGACGTAACGGTATTCCTTTCCCACCAATATTTTTGTTAGGAGGTTGGCTAGCAGGTGGGAGACACTGGCATTTTGCGGCAATGTGGCTATTTGCACTCAATTTGTTGTGGTACGGTGTTTATATTTTAGTGACGCGCCGCTGGCGACATCGATTTGTGAGCAGTAAGGATATCAAAGCGCTACAGCGTACTCAAAATCAAAAGCGACGCAACTATGCTTGGCATCGCATTACTTATACGGCAATTATTCCAATATTGCTATTAGCGATATTTACTGGATTAGGAATGTATAAACCTGCTCAATTTCACTGGATTGTTGATTGTTTTGGCAGTTGGCAAGCTTTAAGAATCGTTCACTTTGCAACAGTACCATTAGTCGTTATCTACGCAGCAATTCACTCGTGGTTAAGCTTAAAAGTTGGCGGTTCGCGTCTAGTTGAATCAATGTTTTGGTAAGGAAACATCAGTTCTACTAAATAGATGAAGAAGCAGAGGTTTCTGCAAAGATAGATTATGACCATTAGTCCCCACGCAGGTGGACTTTGTCTATCAGCCGCGACTTCAGTCGCCAGGCATCCCATCTCACGTAAAAAAATGCATCAATTTCCATCACGTCGCCGTTTTTTAGAATTATCCGGATTTTCAAGTCTGAGTTTACTCCTTGGTGGGTGCGCGCTTAGTTTAGTAGAAGGTGTTGTCGGTAAAACTTTTGAACCGCTCAATCAAAGCGTTGAAACTCTATTATTTAATCCTCAAAAGCTGATACCAGAATTTCCAGAAAGTGCAATTGAACCAAAAGCACTCATTGTTAATACCTACAGATTTACACCTGTAATCGATCCATCAAAGTTTCAATTAGTTATCGACGGTGAGGTCGATAATCCTTTGAGCTTGAGTATGGCAGAAATTCAGCAGCTACCACATCACACAATGACAATTCGTCACGTTTGCGTTGAAGGATGGGCGGCGATCGTGCAATGGGGTGGCGTTCGTCTGCGCGATTTGGTAGCGCTAGCGCAACCTAAATCAGATGTCCGCTATGTTTACTTTGAATCGGCGGATGGCTATTACGAAAGTTGGGATTTAGCTTCTGCGGTTCATCCGCAAACACTGCTTGCGGATCAAAAGAATGGAGAACCGTTACCAATTGAAAACGGTGCGCCTTTACGTCTTGCTTCACCAATTAAACTAGGGTACAAGCAAAGTAAGTGGGTAACGCGAATCACATTAGTTAATCAACTGCGGCGTTCTAAAGGGTATTGGGAAGATCGAGGTTATGAGTGGTATGCAGGGCTATAATGTAGCACCTGAAGGCGTAAAATCAGGGAATGAAAAATCAGCAACATCAATTCCCAATTCCTCCGCATACTTGGAATCGTCCCATCGGTCTTGGTTGGGATAAACCCTACACAGTCCGCATGGCGAGTAACCTAGATGATGGTCCTTGGCATGGAATGCCTTTAGGCGGCTTCGGTGCAGGGTGTATTGGTCGCGCTTCCCGTGGCGATTTTAATTTGTGGCATATTGATGGTGGCGAACATACTTTCAAAAGTATTCCAGCGTGTCAGTTTAGTGTCTTTGAACAGCAAGCATCGACGTCACAAGCTTTTGCATTATGTACTGAACCTCCGGCAGATAATACTTTAGCAGCTTGGCAGTGGTATCCAGGGCGTGGGAATGGTGTTTATCACGCGCTGTATCCTCGCAGTTGGTTTGTTTATGAAAATGTCTTGCAAGCGCATCTATCTTGCGAGCAGTTTTCGCCAATTTTGCCGGAGAATTATCAGGAGACAAGTTATCCTGTTGCTGCGTTCGTGTGGAGAGCGTACAACCCTACAAATGCGCCACTCACGTTGAGTATTATGCTGACTTGGCAAAATACTGTAGGTTGGTTTCAAAATGCCATCAAAAATCCGGAAATCCGAATGCGCGATGATGGTAGTCCGGTTTATGAGTATGAGCCTTGTTTAGGAAATAGTGTTGGTAACTTTAATCGATGGATTGCTGAAGAAAATCTTTGTGGTTGCGTGTTAGAAAGCACTGCGCGTGATTTACAAGATGGCATTGGACAGTGGGCGATCGCAACTCCACAACAACCCAATATAGAAGTTTTCTATCACACGCGCTGGAACTCTAGCGGGGATGGTGCAGAAATCTGGCACAGTTTCGCCCGTGATGGATCTTTACCAAATACTGAAGATACAACTCCTGCAAAAGCACAAGAACAACTAGCAGCGGCGATCGCAGTACGCTTTACACTGCAACCAGGCGAAACTCGCGAAATTCCTTTTGCGATCGCGTGGGATTTTCCTGTAACTGAGTTTGCACCAGGAGTGAGATATTTCCGCCGTTACACCGATTTTTTTGGGCGAGGTGGCAATAATGCAATAGCGATCGCGCAAACCGCACTTCAAAACTATCGCTCTTGGCAGCAACAAATTCAAGCTTGGCAACAACCCATTCTCGACCGCGACGATCTCCCCAGTAGTTTTAAAATGGCACTATTTAACGAACTGTACGACCTCACGAGTGGTGGTACTTTGTGGAGTGCAGCAGATGAACGCGATCCCGTTGGTCAATTTGCTGTTTTAGAATGCTTTGATTATCGCTGGTACGAAAGTTTAGATGTCAGACTGTATGGTTCTTTTGCCTTACTAATGCTCTGGTCTAAACTGGAAAAATCAGTCATTCGCGCCTTTGCCAGAGCCATTGAACAGCGCGACGATCGCACTCGCGTTATCGGTTACTATTACACTCAAGGGCTAGAAAGTCCGACAGCTTTACGCAAAGTTGCAGGTGCAACACCGCATGACTTAGGCGCGCCGAATGAGCATCCCTGGGAAGCGACTAACTATACAAGTTATCAAGATTGCAACTTATGGAAAGATTTATCCTGTGATTTTGTCTTACAAGTTTACCGCGATTTTGTGCTGACTGGTGGAACAGATTGGGAGTTATTGTGGGATTGTTGGTCTGCGGTTGTGCAAACGCTGACGTATTTAAAGACGTTTGATTTAGATGAAGATGGAATTCCTGAAAATTCAGGCGCGCCAGATCAAACCTTTGACGATTGGCGTTTGCAAGGTGTCAGTGCTTATTGTGGGGGATTGTGGTTAGCTGCACTTGAAGCGGCGATCGCGATTGGTAAAACTTTACTCAGTTATCCTGAAAACCATCCTGCGAGTAAAATTCTGGCTGCTGCGCCAGATTACCCACCCATTCCTGAAACACTTGATGTATTCCAATCTTGGTTAACGCGATCGCGCCCAATCTATCAAGAAAAGCTGTGGAATGGGCAATACTATCGCCTCGATAGCAAAAGTGGTTCGGATGTCGTCATGGCAGATCAACTGTGCGGACAATTTTATGCACGGCTACTCGGATTACCAGATATCGTACCGCAAGAATGCGCCTATCAAGCCTTAAACACAATTTATAATGCTTGCTTTTTAAAATTTCACAACGGTCAATTTGGGGCGGCTAACGGCTTAAAACCTGATGGTTCGCCAGAAAACCCCAACGCGACGCATCCCCTTGAAGTTTGGACAGGAATTAATTTTGGACTTGCGGCGTTTTTGATGCAAATGGGTATGCAATCAGAAGCATGGCGCCTCACACAAGCTATCGTACAACAAGTTTACGACAACGGATTACAGTTTCGCACTCCTGAAGCCATTACCCCCAAAGGAACATTTCGCGCGTGTCACTACCTCCGTCCGATGGCAATTTGGGCTATTTACGGCGTATTGACTTTTTAAGACTAGCTAAGCTTTACGCGTTACGCGCAAAATTTGCAGCCACAGAAAAATAACGCGCGATCGCGTTTCCTCGCTACTCGATGTCCCCTAAGAGATCATCTATCAACCAAATTCGATCTTTTTCATCAAAAAATTACATAAATGACTCCTAAATTAAAGTTTCTGTAAAGGTTACTCAAAATCTGCGTAATCCTTAAGTGAACTGCTGACAAATCAACGTAGGTTCATAATTTCACTTGTTGCAATCTGAACTTATGCTGTAGCTGCTCGCGCAGCCAACTTGCACAAACGCAACAAACAGCAAGTTTTATAGCCATGCCAGTCAAGAATTTTCTTAAGCCTCAACAAAAAGAACAATTGCAGCAAGCGCTGCGAGAAAGCCAATGTCCATATTTTAGAGAACGGGTGCTAATGCTACTTTTAATGAACGATGGAAAAACCTACCAAGAAA
This sequence comes from Chroococcidiopsis sp. TS-821, assembly GCF_002939305.1. Taxonomy (NCBI): domain Bacteria; kingdom Bacillati; phylum Cyanobacteriota; class Cyanophyceae; order Chroococcidiopsidales; family Chroococcidiopsidaceae; genus Chroococcidiopsis; species Chroococcidiopsis sp. TS-821. The sequence goes on from NZ_MVDI01000008.1 coordinate 111,197, forward strand.
TCGCTGATTTTATTGGTTGCTCTTATCGTACAGTTGCTTATTGGTGTACGCACAGCGAACCAGACAACCTAGATAGTATGAAAGACCAGCGACAAAATGGTAACTATCGCAAAGCAACAGCCGAATATATCGATCGATTGATGGAAGTTGTGCAAAAAAAACCAAGTGAGTTAGGACTACCTTTTGAAAATTGGAGTGGCGAACGCCTCGCCACTTATCTCGCTCAAGAAACAGGAATTGACCTAACAGGCGCACACGTGAGAAAGCTACTCAAAAAACAGCGCGAAGCCACACCCCGAAAGTGCTGCACTAGATGACTTTTTACATTCTTATTCTTATTTAGTTATTACCAGCATGCAAGCACCGAGGGCAGTCAACAAACTGCCCTTTTAATTTGTTTATACTTTTCTAAAATTAAAGCAATGTTCAAGATCTTTAAAATATTGATTTTAAAACTTTTAAATTTGAAATGTATTTTCTGTTATACGCTTTGTTTTTAAAATATCTATTTTAAATAGAACCAATTTATATATCTCTTTAATCAATCAATTTTATACTAACTCTGTTGGAGAAGTAGGTTAAGATAGATTATTGCAGATTACATGCGCATTTTTTGTATGCGAGCTTTAGAATTAATTTTTTTTAAACACTCAAGTTAAAATAAATTGAGTTTAAAAAATGTTTGCATATTGCAGGAAACAATTAATCTTTTGTTCACTAATATTCATATTTTGACAAAATATCTGATTTTTGACCGATGATAGAGAGTGGAATAGTTAGATTTTGAGAATGGTTATCATTACTTATAAAGCTTAAGGAATGACCCCATGATGACTGCAAAAACTCATAACGTCGTACCTGTAACAGTTCTCACAGGCTACTTGGGAGCAGGGAAAACAACTTTACTCAATCGCATCCTCACGCACGACCACGGGAAAAAAGTCGCTGTGATTGTTAACGAGTTCGGGGAAGTGGGTATTGACAATCAGTTGGTGATTGATGCGGATGAAGAAATCTTTGAGATGAATAACGGCTGTATCTGCTGTACTGTGCGTGGCGATTTGATTCGGATTATCGGAAATTTAATGCGGCGGCGCGATAAGTTCGATCGCTTAGTGATTGAAACAACAGGGCTTGCTGACCCTGCGCCTGTGATTCAGACCTTTTTTGTTGATGAAGATATGCAGACGCAGTTGAGTTTAGACGCAGTTGTGACTGTCGTAGATGCTAAGCATATTTGGCAACACTGGGAGGCGGATGAGGCGCAAGAGCAAATTGCGTTTGCCGATATTATTTTACTCAATAAGGTTGATTTAGTTACAGAAGATGTTTTAGAAGAGCTAGAACGGCGAATTCGGGGGATGAATGCGATCGCTAAAATCTACCGCACTCGCAATGCTGAGTTAGAAATGGACGCGCTACTCGGTGTTAATGCGTTTGACTTAAGTCGCGCCTTAGAAGTTGACCCCAATTTTTTAAAGGAAGATGCGCACGAACACGACGAAACGGTTGGTTCAGTTGCTTTAGTAGAAAGTGGAGCGTTAAACCTGGAAAAGTTGAACGAATGGATAAGCTATCTTCTACAGACGCGCGGACCTGATATTTTCCGCATGAAGGGAATTTTAAATATTGCTGGAGAAGAGCGCCGCTTTGTGTTTCAAGGTGTTCACATGCTGTTTGAAGGTAAGCGCGATCGCCACTGGAAACCGAACGAAACGCGTAAAAATGAACTTGTGTTTATCGGTCGCAATCTTAATGAAGCCGAGTTGCGCGAAAACTTATTAGCGTGTATGGCGTAGATTGTAGACAAAGCAGAGGAGCAGAAGAATAGTGTTTTCGATATAACTCATCACTCAAGACTCCTCACTAACAACTAACCACTCATCACTAGCCACTCTTTTTCTAAGTTGCAACCATGAACTCTAAAACGGTCGATTCTCAGCAGTTTGATTTGTCGTTTTCACAAATGCTTGAGGATTATGTCACAGCGATCGCGTGGTCGCCGCAGGGTAAATTTTTAGCTACGAGTTCTGCGGCGGGCGAGGTTGTTTTGTGGGAGCATACACTTGATCGTCAAGAATGGCAAAGAATACCATTGCAAAGTCACGATCAATCAGTAGACTGTTTGGCGTTTTCTAGCGATGGTTGTTTTCTTGCAGCGGGCGGTCAAGCAGGAGTCAAAATTTGGCAACTCGATCGAGCTAAGGTTAATCAGTGGCAGCCCCTTAGTATAACGCATTCTTCAGCTTGGGTCGATCGCCTCGCGTGGAATCCACTCAGCAATCAGCTTGCTTTTAGTTTAGGGCGTCACGTTCAGATTTGGGATGCAACAACACCGGACACTTCCACGATACTCAACTTTGCGGCATCTTCGGTACTTGGCTTAGATTGGAGTTCTGACGGTCAGTATCTTGCGATCGCAGGATATCACGGTGTCAAGATTTGGGAAAGTCGCAACTGGAGAGAAGAGCCTTATGTTTTCGACCTTCCGACTGCAAGTGTTGCGATCGCGTGGGCTGGCGATAGTAAGTACTTTGCGATCGGCAATATGGATCGGACAATTGCTGTGTTTGAATGGAATAATCCCGATCCTTGGGTGATGCGAGGTTTTCCTGGTAAAATTCGTCAAATAGCTTGGTCAACAGCAAGTCAGCGTCCACCTTTGTTTGCTGCGGCTAGCGTTGACGGTATTGTTGTGTGGTCTAAGCATCCTGACGATCTTGTTGGTTGGGAAAGCCGCGTGCTACAGCATCACGACGGAGTCGTACAAGCGATCGCATTTCAACCCAATAGCTTACTTTTAGCTTCTGCTGCTGAAGATGGCTTAATTTGCTTGTGGCATAAAGCACAACATCTTGCCCAAATTTTAGAAGGCGCACCCCAAGGTTTTTCTTATCTTGCTTGGCATCCTCGAGGTCAGCAACTCGCTGCTGGCGGTAAAAATGGTGAACTACAGGTTTGGACGCGATCGCGTCGCGGTCAAGGGTTTAATCTTTGTTAAAAGAAGCAAGGATACTGATAGCGCAGCAAAGATATGATATTTGTTGATTCTATAAGTTCGCGCAGGTAGAATTTAATAAAATTTTACCATAATAGCAGTAAATTTATGCCTGTTTTCTATAATAAATGCTGCGTTCAATTTATATCTGCTGATTAGCAAGTAAAATTCTATTCTCATATCATAAGTTTTTTCAGCTATTTACCTTTCTTTTATTTTAAGTTTATTAGCTAATTGTTCCTAAAAACTTAATCAAAGATAATTTGCGAAATTAGCTAAGATTTCCATTGAAAAACCTTACTTTTTATTGTGTAGGATCTACAACGATAGATAGATAAAAAATTAATAAATCGTAGTAAGATAGAAAAAATAATATGCGTTCTCCTGCTGAATATTGAATGTATGCGAGATACTTCTCCTACGGCTTTAGCGCAGGTCGCTGAATACTTTAAAGTTCTATCAGAAGTGAGTAGACTTCAAGTATTAAGCTGTTTGCGTTCAGGACCCAAGAATGTTATGGAAATTGTCGAGGCAACAGGGTTAGGTCAGGCAAATGTTTCTAAACATCTTAAAATGTTGATGCATTGTGGTATGGTTTCGCGTCATCCGCAGGGAGTGAGTGTCTTTTATGAAGTCTCCGATCCTCTCATTTTTAATTTGTGCGAGGTTGTTTGCGATCGCATTTCGACGCGCTTACTTGCACAAGCAAATCAAATTGAAACCTTAAGAACGCCAGAGTAAAAGCAAATCTGGTAATTCTCAAACTTCTGCTATTTAATGAAGCAAGCGAGCGTAAATCAAAAGCAATTTACTTTTGTAATATCAGCGGGCGTTGTCCTGGTTCAAAGCGATTACTTTGTTCTTGCATCACAGATTTTGCTTGCTGAGGATCGAAGTAGCGATTAAAGTCGGCGCGGAGGCGTTCAATGCGTTCTTCAGCTGACTGAACCTCGGCTTGAATTTCGTGCAGTTTTTGTTGTTGTGACAAGTAGTATGGTAAAAGTTTAGCGATCGCCGATCCAGCTGTGACCAACAGCAGTAAATTGACGACCAGTTTTACCGTAGTGTGAATTGCTGTCGCGCGATACGGATGACGACGGCGCTTGCTTCGCTTGCGAGCAACTCGGCGGGGATCTTGCGGTTTGAGTGAAGGGTCAGAAGGTTGAATAGCGTTCATAACGACTCAAAAGCTGCTCTAGAGAAAGCTAGATTAACAATACCAAGCTATTACGCTGGTTTTCGACAAATTTTGCTGTAAATCCGTAACTTAAGTAAAGATGACTCTCTACTCAATTTGTTCTGCTTTAAACAAAAATTCAGAATTTACAAAGGTAAGGTAGATGTTACAGCTTGATGACCGAACAACCATGAGTCACCTTCGGTTAGGTGAGCGTGTAGGGTTACAAGTCTCGCAATGAGCGATTGACAAAAGCACAGGTCTTTATTCAAGAAATTTAGCTAGAAGCTAAGCGCTTTTTTACTTGCACCGTAATATCACGTAAACTCGCGTTGCTTCACAAGCAAGTTACCGCTAGTTTGCCAAAATTTCAACAGTAATTATACTGAAAAAATCTGAACTTTGTCCTAGGTAGCCGTCAGAAATTTGGGGGCACAGGGCGATAAGTTGAAAGGATGAAAATATATGCGACAAGGAGTAGCAAGTCACCCGAGGTTTTGCTTGCAATCCTGAGTGGCGATACCTTTCATCCTTTCAAAATTTATGCTGTTTTAAATGGCGTTACTTGTAAAGCTCTGTTGCTAAGCGGAAAGCAAGTACGCCAGGAATCAGTGCAATGACAAGTGCTACAAAAACTTGGGTATCTGATATAGACATTTGAGGAAACCTCCTTGAGACAAAATGAACCGAACAATCATTACTTTTGACCAAATTGTTCAACTGATGGAATAAGTTTTTACAATATGAAACAAAATAGGAAAATTAGAGGTCAGAGATCAAAGGTCGGGGAAGCTTTATACTTATACAAAAAGATATCTTGAATCTCGTCGCCGACAATCTCCCTACCCAGCTTTCGTTGTTCCATCGATGAATCTGTGCTGGTTGAAATCAGCAACGGCTCTAGATTCTAATTCTATTATCGGTCGTAAAACCCCGATACCCGCTCTTTGACTCCTCACCTCGAATGTCTTTCCACAGTGCTTGAATCCGTAAATTATCATTACACGCTTGGAATAGATTTTGGTACCTCTGGTGCGAGAGCCGTGGTTATTGATGCTACGGGAGCAGTACAAGCTGAAACCAAAAAGTCACTGACTTTTGATGCAATTACACAAGTAAGTGATTGGGAACGCACTTTATTTAGCTTGATCGAGCAAATTCCAGCAAGAATACGGCAACAAATTAACGCGATCGCCATTGATGGAACTTCTTCGACAGTTCTCTTGTGCGACGCAACCGGAACGCCAGTGACAACACCACTGATGTATAATGACGCGCGCGGAGTTGCAGTACAAGCACAATTAAAAGCGATCGCACCACCGCAGCACACAGTATTGAGTGCGACATCGAGTTTAGCAAAGCTGTTGTGGCTATCGCAGCAACCAGGATTTAACGATGCTCAATATTTCTTACATCAAGCTGATTGGTTAGCGTTTCTGCTGCACGGAAAACTAGGAATCAGTGACTATCACAACGCGTTAAAACTTGGCTACGATGTCGAGCATTTTTGTTATCCTGCGTGGTTGACACAACTCGCGATCGCGCATTTATTACCCGAAGTTGTCGTTCCTGGTACGCCTATTGCAGAAGTAACAGCAAGCATTGCCAAACGCTTCGGCTTGCGCCGCGATTGCTACGTATGTGCGGGAACAACCGATAGTATCGCTGCGTTTCTCGCAAGTGGTGCGGTTTCTCCAGGAGAAGCTGTCACGTCACTCGGTTCAACTTTGGTACTCAAGCTCTTAAGTCAGACTCGCATAGAAAATAGCCTGTATGGTATTTATAGCCATCGCTTAGGTGACTTATGGTTAACCGGCGGGGCTTCTAATACTGGAGGCGCGGTACTACAGCAGTTTTTTTCTAACGCTGAGTTAGAACAATTCAGCCGTCAGATTAATCCTCAACAAGTTAGCCCACTCGATTACTATCCGTTATTGCAAAGTGGCGATCGCTTTCCAGTTAACGATCCCAACCTACAACCGCGACTCGAACCGCGACCAGATAATCGCGTCGAGTTTCTACATGGATTATTAGAAAGCATTGCTCGTATTGAATACCAAGGTTATCAATTACTACAGCAACTCGGTGCAACTCCGCTCACGCGCATTTATACAGCCGGTGGCGGTGCAGCAAATGCAACCTGGACGGCGATTCGTCAGCGTTACTTTGACGTACCGTTAGTGATGTCGCAGCACACCGAGGCGGCTTATGGTACTGCATTACTTGCCCTACGCAGTATCAATCACAACAGGAACTCATAGACAGTAAACTACCGTCTAAAAAGATCGCAGCGAATTGCTCATTGCTGATTGTTCTTAGCTTTTGAATAATATTGCTTTTTAGCTTCGGATGATGAAACCTATAGTCTTGATTAAACCTCGGCAAATCTTTTGCATTGTGTTGTTGAGCGGTATTTTATCTAGTGGTATGGCAACAGTGACAGCAGCCTCCCCACCCAGAAATGTACCGTCACAAAGGTGTAAACCAACACGCCAACGACAAAGCGATCGCGCAACACGAGTTCCCCGTCAAGTTGTGGATGCGGTACGGCAAGATATTGCGCAACGCGAGAGTATTCCTGTAAATAGGCTGCGAGTTACTCAATCGAGTCAACAAACGTGGTCAGACGGTTGTTTAGGATTAGCGCAAGCCGACGAATTTTGTACGCAAGCTTTGGTAGAAGGTTGGCGCATTACAGTGTCTGATGGTCGCTCTACTTGGGTGTATCGTACCGACTCGTCGGGAAGAGTTGTGCGCCGTGAAGAACCGCAAACAACATCGAGCGTTAGGAACCTCTTCAACTGATTCCCTTCTTGTGGTGAAATAAGAGAATTCTGGCGAAGCAATTGCAAGAATTCTAAATCACCGTAGTTGAACCACACGATGAGCGCAGCATCATATTCACTTCAGTCTCAAGTTATCGGCATTGACTTGGGTGGAACCGCAATCAAATTAGGGAAATTTACGCAGGATGGTACTTGTCTTGGCTCGTTAATTGTTGCTACTCCTCAACCTGCAACGCCACAGGCGGTTGTTGATGCAATAGTGGATGCGATCGCGCAAATTGATCCTCACAATCAATGTTTGGCGATCGGTGTTGGTACTCCAGGTCCTACGGATGTTTCTGGACGAATTGCGCGAGTAGCAATTAATCTTCATAACTGGCGCGATGTGCCTTTAGCCGATTGGCTAGAAACGAAAACAGGTCGAGTTGCGGTTCTAGCTAATGACGCTAACTGCGCAGGCTTAGGCGAAGCATGGCTAGGTGCAGGACGCCGCTTTCGCCACTTAATTCTGCTTACTTTGGGAACGGGTGTAGGTGGCGCTATAATCCTCGATGGCCATCTTTTTGTCGGACATCAAGGAACTGCTGCTGAACTCGGATTAATTACTTTAAACCTTGATGGTCCACCGTGCAATAGTGGCAACTACGGTTCTTTAGAGCAATACGTCTCTGTTCAAGCAATTCGTCGCCGTACTGGACTTGAACCCGCCCAACTCTGTGCGCTTGCCAAAGCAGGAAATGTAGAAGCCTTGACTTTTTGGCAGCAGTATGGTAAGGAATTGGGCGCAGGCTTAGCGAGTTTAATTTATGTTTTAACTCCTGAAGCCATTATTATTGGTGGTGGGGTGAGCGCCAGCGCAGAGTTTTTCTTACCTAGCGTTCGTGCGGAAATAGAATGCCGCGTACTACCGAGTTCCCGCACGGGATTAGAAATCCTGACAGCCGAACTCGGCAACCAAGCCGGAATGGTAGGCGCCGCGCGACTTGCGTGGGACAAACTAGGACAAAAGAGTTAAGTAGAGGGTGTAGGTATGTTATGACTTTTTAGCGTTTGTGAGTGGTGAGTTTTGACTTATATAGAAAACACTATTCTTCCTCTACACCTCTGTCCCTACTCCTTACTACGACACTTCTGCGGGTGCGGGTAATGGCGAAGATGATTGCGATCGCATCATAACGGCTTCAACAAAGCCTTTAAACAAGGGATGCGGTGCACTCGGACGCGATTGAAATTCTGGGTGAAACTGCGTCGCCATGAAAAACGGATGATTTGGGAGTTCGATAATTTCGACCAAGCGCCCATCAGGAGACGTGCCACTAATTACATATCCAGACTCTAAAAATAAGTTGCGATAGGCGTTATTAAACTCATAGCGGTGGCGGTGTCGTTCGTAAACGACTTCTTCTTGGTAAAGCTTGAACGCTAGAGTATTCGGCGCTAAGCGACAAGGATACAACCCTAAGCGCATCGTACCGCCCAAATCGACAACATCTTGCTGTTCTGGTAATAAGTTAATAACCGGATGCGCGCCTTCCGGATTAAACTCAGCACTGTTCGCATTTTCTAAACCCGCGATGTGCCTCGCCCATTCAACAACAGCACACTGCATTCCCAAGCACAAGCCCAAGAAGGGAATTTGATGCGTGCGCGCGTATTCTACTGCGGCAATTTTGCCGTCTACACCGCGAATGCCAAAGCCTCCTGGTACGACTAACCCGTTTACTCCTTCTAGATAGCGTTCTACAGGTTCATTTTCTAAGTTTTCTGAGTTTACCCAGCGTAAGTGCAATTCGCCACCCATTGCGATCGCCGCATGACGAAGCGCTTCTACTACTGATAGATACGCATCACCCAAGCGCACATACTTACCAACGATCGCAATTTCTATACTGTGTGTTGGACTATACAACCGCTCGACAATCGTTCGCCACTGACGGAGATCTGGTTGGCGTTGTTCGAGTTGCAGTAACTCTAGCGTTTGCTGCGCTAGACCTTCTTGTTCGAGATTTAGCGGAACTTCGTAGATACTTTTAGCATCTTGCGACGTAATCACGCATTCGACAGGGACATCGCAGAATTCGGACATTTTTTCTTTCAAGCCAGGGGGTAGCGGGCGATCGCATCGACACACTAAAATATCAGGCTGAATGCCAATCGAGCGTAACTCTTTGACTGAATGCTGCGTCGGCTTGGTTTTCATTTCTCCTGCCGAAGGAATCCAAGGTACGAGCGTTACGTGCATATACAAAACATTCTGCCGCCCGACATCCTTGCGAAACTGGCGAATAGCTTCTAAGAACGGTAGCGATTCGATATCGCCTACTGTCCCTCCAATCTCTGTAATAACCACATCAGGATTAGTATTCTTTGCTACGCGCTTGATGCGTTCTTTAATTTCATTTGTGATGTGCGGAATCACCTGCACTGTCCCACCCATATAGTCGCCGCGACGTTCTTTATTCAGCACAGCTTGATATATTGAGCCAGTTGTGACACTATTGAGCCGCGACATTGAGGTATCTGTGAAGCGTTCGTAGTGTCCTAAATCCAAGTCAGTTTCAGCACCATCTTCTGTCACAAAGACTTCCCCATGCTGAAAAGGACTCATCGTACCAGGATCGACGTTAATGTAAGGATCGAGCTTGAGAATCGATACGGAATAATCGCGCGACTTCAGCAACCGTCCCAAACTGGCTGCAACAATGCCTTTGCCAATGCTGGAGACGACACCGCCAGTGACAAAAACAAATTTAGTCATAAAAATTTAATGAGGAACTTGTGCAGATATACCCCGTCAATTGTGCCACAGTTGTGAAGGGGTTAGGGGCGAGGGAAAATGATGAGTTGTTTTTTGTTCCAACATAATTGATATTTTAGCGTGAGACACATTTTAGGATTAGCGTTATTAAGTTTTGTCATGGCGTCTGCGCCAGCTTGGGCGAATCAATCGCTTTCGGTAGTGTATCCACCCAACGAGCATCAAACCACATCCGATCGCATTTTCTTAATTGGAACCGCACCGCCAGACGGGGAAGTATTCATCAATGGTCAGGCGATCGCGCGCAGTCGCGCCGGACATTTTGCTCCGAGTTTTCCTTTACAAGTGGGCGATAATGTGTTTACGCTGCGCTACCAAAATCAACAACTTCAAATTAAAGTGACGCGCCTATCCACAACGCCAAAAATTCCAGTCGGATTAGCATTTGCGGAAGATTCTCTGACTCCAGCAGTCGATATCGCGCGATTACCAGGAGAATTAGTTTGTTTCGGGGCGATCGCTCCTCCTAATGCTACGGTAGCAGTCCAACTGGCGAATCAGAAAGTTCCCCTACTGCCACAACCACAAGTTCTTCAGTTACCACCTAACTCTGCCGCGTTAACGCAACAAAATCAACCGACAGTTTCAGATACCGGAAAGTATCAAGGCTGTACTACGTTACCAGCTTTGGGTACTGACGCAGCGATCGCCAATTCGATTCAACCGCAGTTTCAGCTAACAGTTGATGGTAAAACGACAACGCAACTCAGTCCTGGTAAAATCTCAATTTTGTCTCCTGCGCAGCTAGAAGTTGCTGAAGTAGTTGCGGATGCTGGTGTCGCGCGTACAGGTCCTGGTACCGATTACTCGCGTTTGACACCGTTACCAAAAGGAACCCGCGCGAGTATTACCGCCAAAGAAGGTGAATGGTTACGTCTCGATTACGGCGGTTGGATTAACGCCAAAGAAACAAGCATAATTCCTGGTGTTGTTCCCCCGCGATCGCTAATTCGCAGTGTCAGCGCCCGTCAAGTTGCAGGTGCAACCGAGATTGTCTTCCCGTTGCAAGTTCCCGTACCCGTAAGCGTCCAGCAAGGCGATCGCGCGCTCACTCTCACGCTCTACAATACCACCGCCCAAACTGACGTTATTCGCTTGGATGACGATCCGCTAATTTCGCGTCTAGATTGGCAACAGACCGCGCCAGAACAAGTGCAATACACCTTTAACCTCAAATCTGCCCAACAGTGGGGATATAGGCTGCGCTACGACGGTACAAGCTTAATCTTAACTTTACGGCATCCTCCTGTAAGTCAGGCTAAGCAGAACGCTTTACCTTTAGCAGGAATTAAAATTCTTCTCGATCCAGGACATGGAGGCGCGGAATTAGGTGCGAAAGGACCAACAGGATATCCTGAAAAAGAAATTAATTTGGCGATTTCGAAATTAGTGCGCGATCAACTAGTAGCGCGGGGTGCAACCGTATACATGACGCGCGAGGAAGACATCGAATTGTCATTAGGCGATCGCGTTGCGATGATAGATAAATTAGAACCAGCGATCGCGCTTTCACTGCACTACAACGCGCTACCTGACGGTGGCGATGCGATGAATACGCAAGGATTTGGAGCATTTTGGTATCATCCCCAAGCCCACAATCTCGCGGTATTTTTACATAATTACGTCGTTAATAAACTGCGCCGTCCTTCGTATGGAGTGTACTGGAATAATTTAGCACTTACGCGTCCCACATCAGCCCCTTCGATACTACTCGAATTAGGATTTATGATCAATCCCACTGAGTTTGAATGGATAGTCGATCCGCAAGCACAAAGAAACTTAGCTGCGGCGATCGCTGAAGGGATTACCGAATGGTTTCGTGAGGTTCAATAGCATCGCGATTAAAATGATTGGACAATGGGTAACAGGTAATAGGTAATCGCCATTCTACTTGATACTCTTATTACCATTTACCAATTACCCGTCTTAAATTTATTTGAATTTTTACTACCTATACATATGGTTTCAACGTCAGCGTTAGCCGAACAAAGAGTTGTTTTAAGAAATATTAGTTGGCAAACATTCACAACCATGCTTGACGAGATGGGTGAAGAACGAGCAACGCGCGTGGCTTATATTGATGGAATGTTAGAGATTATGACTCCTTTAGGAGAACATGAAAATACAAACCGATTTATTGAGCGACTGATTCACGCATTAGCTGAAGAAATGAATTTGAATATCAAAAGTTTTGGCTCCCTGACACTCAAGCGCGAAAATATGAAACGTGGTGCTGAGCCTGACTCTTGTTACTATATTCAAAACGAGCCGCGTGTTAGAAATAAACGCAATATCGATCTAAATAGCGATCCGCCGCCTGATTTGGTTCTCGAAATTGATATTACAAGTAGTTCGATTGATAAACGCCCAATTTATGCTGCTGTGGGCGTACCAGAGATTTGGCGATATGATGGGCGATCGCTTCAGGTTTTCTTATTATCTCAGTTTGATTCAAGCTACACGCCTACGCAACAAAGTCCGACGTTTCCTATACTTGATTTGAATTTAGTTCCACAGCTTATGGCACAAAGTCTAGTTGACGGCGAAACTCAAACGCTGCACTTGTTTCGGAAGTGGGTACGGCAGCAGTTATCGTCTAAGTAAGAATAGAAAATTATAAATTACGAGTACGTTGTCGCAGTTGTTGGGGTAAGCTTCTGAACCACAACCCAAGCGGAAATTGATAAAACTCGATCGCCAACCAACCAACAATCGCTAAATGTGCGATGAAACCCAAGGTAGCCCATACATAAGGTAGCCAAGCTAAAGGCGTATCAGGAGTGGGAGGATGAATCAAAATTACTAGCCCAATTAAAGTAGGTGGAAGTAATACCAAGGCGATCGCTGCAAAAACGTACCCCCAACCAAACTCAACGCCTTCCAAACGCGCGCCGTCCCAACGTTTACCATTCCAGTTCCACAATAATGCTGGTTGGCGTGAAGGCATTTTGATTTGCTGTTTTTCTAAATCAACTTCGAAAATTTGCCGACATAAATTACACGCCATCGCGTCCATCAAGGGTAAAGCTGCAATTTGCCCCAAACGACAGACAGGACATGGATAAGAGTCGTGTAAATTTAAGGAATTCATGAAAAGATGTCAATGAAGTGAATTACACAATGCGATATTGCTTGACTGCGATCGCTTTCTCTCCCGAATTTGTAGCACTCATAACTGAACCACATACTTCTACCCTAGCTTGATAGACACTACTCGCGCTACCATTAGGTGCCGCGTACTCTAAACGAACTTCAGCCCAATCAGCATTCCACGGATCGTTAGCGGTATCTTGTGCCAAGATTTGCCCAAATTTATAGTAGTTTAACCAATTCCAACCATGTTGCATCCAAAGCTCTCGCTCTACTATTTGCTCAAATTTCGTTAGTCCTGTCCAACCTCGATAAAATCGTCGTAACTCGATAACTGGAGAATTGCGCAAAACAAGCGCGGGTAAAATTTGCGATTCCAGGTGTCCCCAAACTTGTCCTGTTGGGAAATCGATTAAGGTTGGTGCAAACTGATGTCCGCCAAAGTGCGAACAGCGCCAGACGCGCAGGTTTTCAGGCGTAGCAAATTCTTTCCGTAGCTTCTCATAAATCGGCGTACCAAATCGCGCGCAAGCGACGTCAATGTTTCCATGCGTGCAAACCAAGATTTCGCGAATATTTTGCGTTTGCTGGCGATACTTTTCCCAAAAATCCAGCGTTGTTCGCTGTAACAAAGCAGAAACTATCAGTTTCAGTTCGTCTTCTGGAACGAGAAATTCTTGTTTGTCAAATTGCGCAAAAAGTTGACTAGGGCGTTGATAACAAAATACGCGGGTATATCCTGGAATCGAATATTGGCGATCTGGTGCGATCGCGATCGCTGTCAGTTTTGTATTTCCCTCGCGAATTGCTTGAAACGCCGGACTCAATGGAGAATCGAGTATCAAGCACTCTTTGAGCCAAGGTAGTGGCAATTCTACAACGATCCAAGTATCAGTTGCTTTGGCACTCCCAATTGGATCTTCGCCATTCGCTTTGGAAACGACTGAGCAAAATTGACAATAGTTTGAAGCTGTCATAGATATAAGAATCAGGGGTAAGGTAATACTTTGCGTTTGTGTTATGTAGATTCATAGTTCTTCCTCTGCACCTCTGCTTCCTCTGCTTCCTTTAGCGCATTTGTTGCAGCTCATTGAGATATAATTCTGTACCAATTGGACCTGGCAAGCCGAGACAGGTGTACGCAGGAATGAAGTAAGTTCGTCCCGCTTGACTGGCGCGTAGCGATTGCGCGATCGCATTTTTTTCCCAACGCTGTTTTGCCATTTTCACCTGATGAGTTGCAAATTCATCAACTGTCGGCGTAAGCGCAAAGTCAAACCCCAGAATAATTACCGAGTCAGCTTGGTTAAGGCTTGGTAGTTCCTCCACACTCAGCGGTAAAGAATTTTGTTGCGCGGGATCGAAATTTGGCGGATAAACTAATTGAAAACCCAGTTCTTGAATCAACCCACTACACAGATTATCTGTAGAACTCACTAAGCGCATCTCGCTGGTACCAGCCGCAATCAGCATTAATACCCTAGGGTGAGAAGCAACAGTTGAAGCAAATTCTTGACGGGCTTCACTTATAGTTTGCTGCATTTGCGCAATAACTTGTTCTGCTTGTGGCGTGTCAATTGCTGTCGCGATCGCGCGTAAATTTGCTTCTGTATCGTACTGCTTTAAAAATAATGTCGGCGCAATTTTAGATAACGTCGCGTACAAATCAGCACTCAATTCTCGACTGACAATCAAATCAGGTTTCACCTTAACCAACGCTTCCAGCGAAGGACTAGCACTCCATCCTACATTGGCGATCGGATTTGTGATGCGATTTCCCAAGTAAGGAATTTGTTGCGGTGGGTTATCGTAATCGCCCTCAAAACGGACGTAATCGCCAAATCCTACAGGTTGGACATCTAACGCTAGTAACAATTCCAGCATATCGGGACCTAGCGCTACTAAGCGCTGAGGTTTTCCGCAAATCTCGGTTTCGCCTATTTGATGCGAGATTTGACGACAATCGCCAGTCATTGTTGCTAACTGCGAATTGCTAACAGAAGGGTTAACACCGCAAGACACAATGACAAAAGCAGTCAGTGCAGCCACAAGCAGCAATTGAACGTTCTTGTATCTAACCATTCTGCTATACAAACTCATAATTCTCCCCTGCTTCCTCTGCACCTCTGCGCCCTCTGCTTCTCTATTACTAAAACTCCACCGAGAACGAACCAATCACAGTAAACGGCGCACCAACTTGAATTCCACTCGTGCGAGCACCAGCATTAGAAGCCACAAAATAATTTACGTCGAAAATATTGCGGAAATTGAGCGCCACGCGGTAGCGATCGCGTTGATAAAATATCGCCGCATTTGTGAGGAAGTAATCGCCCAAATTGTATGTGTTTTCTAGATCGCCAAGACGATTTCCGACGTAATTGAATCCAACACCGAACCCTAAGCCTTGTAAGTCACCCGTTTGAAGTGTGTAGGTTGTCCACAAGCTTGCACTGTGTCTCGGAACATTCACTAACCGATTACCAGTAGGAATATCCGTATCTTGTGTTACTCTAGCATCGGTATAGGCGTATGCAGCAATAACGTTCCATCCAGGTAAAAGTTCTCCCGTTAAGTCGAGTTCAACTCCTTGGCTGCGTTGTTCGCCTGTCGCAACAGAAAAATCAGGATTCACGGGATCAGTTGTTGCTACATTCTGTTTTCTAATGTCGTAATACGCTAGTGTGGCAAATAACCCAGGATTGAGTTCTGCTTTGACACCAACTTCCCAGCCTTCGCCGCGTTCGGGTTCTAAGAAATCACCGGCGACTGTGGTGGCTGTATTGGGATTAAACGATCGCGAGTAACTACCATAAAGCGAAATTTCGGGAATCGGTTGATAAACTAACCCAACGCGTGGCGTAAAAGCATCATCACTTTGGGTAACTTCCGAACCTTCTTCATTTACAAAGCTAGGATTTTGTACGCGGCGTTGTTCTACGGTGTCATAGCGTATCCCTGCTAAGAGTTTCAAATTGTCAAATAAATCAATTTGATCTTGTAAGTACACTCCCAAGCGATTTTGGGCGGTGAAGTTATTAACTAGTACAGGTAATTCTGCGATATCAGGTCTAGGAGTTGCGCCATAGACGGGATCGAAGATATTTAGTGGAGAAATAGGCGGTGTAAATTGCCCAAAGAAGTTATCTGTTTGGCGGTTCAAATCTACACCAAAGAGCAATGTGTGACCGATCGTACCTGTTGTAAATTCACCAACAATATTCGTTTGCAGCGAGTACGTTTGAAAGTTTAAATCGCGAGTTTGAAACGAACGCAGCAAATCGCCTGTTTCCTCGTCAAAAATAGTCGGAAAATAAAAACTCGTAAAATATTGCTGGTCGAAATACCGAAACGCATTTACAAGTCGCCAGTTGTCATTAAAACGATGTTCTAGCGAATATCCCACATTAAAAAATGTTGTTTCACTTTCGTCAGCAGGTTCGTTTGTAATGCGATCGCGTGGAACGTCAACAACACCATCACCGAACGCTACTAAACCAAAATCTAGCGGTTGCTTATCGTAGGTTAAATCTAAATTAAATGTGATATCAGTGCGATCGTCA
Organism: Chroococcidiopsis sp. TS-821; assembly: GCF_002939305.1. Taxonomy (NCBI): domain Bacteria; kingdom Bacillati; phylum Cyanobacteriota; class Cyanophyceae; order Chroococcidiopsidales; family Chroococcidiopsidaceae; genus Chroococcidiopsis; species Chroococcidiopsis sp. TS-821. The sequence goes on from NZ_MVDI01000008.1 coordinate 127,626, forward strand.
ATTTCCCACGCTAAGACGGGTGCGAGGAAGAAGCGTTCGTAATTTTGGTCAAAACCGCGAAACCCACTATCATTTTGCAATAAGGCATTAAAGCGATAGCGCAAGTCACCATCAGTCGTCAGTGGACCGGTTAAATCAATTCGCGGACGGAAAAAGTTACGATTACCTACTTGAATTTCTGCTTCGTAAAACGGTTCTGCTAACGGCTGTTTGCTAACAACATTGATCGCCCCACCAGGTTGAAGATCGCCAAACAAGATAGAAGCGGGACCTTTAAGAACTTCAATTTGTTCTAAACCGGCGATTTCAGGAACTGCTCGCAAATTTCCATACTGGCGGAAACCATCGCGCAAGACCGGTGCATTAGGAAACCCGCGCACTGTAAAGTTTGTAAAGTTCCCAAACAAAGTATTGGAGGTAACGCTACTGACATTGCGCAGCGCTTCATCGAGTTGCGTCACTTGTTGCTCGCGCAATACTTGTTGTGGTACTACCTGGATCGATTGCGGAATATCGCGTAAAGGTGTCTCGGTACGAGTTCCTGTTACTGCATCGGGAACAAAGTATCCTTGTTGGAGTTGTTCTCCGGTTACGGTAATAACAATTTCTTCATCTTGTGCTTCGTTTAGACTGTAAACAACCTCACCTACACGTAGTGTTACGGCTTCTGTAGGTAATGCGCCATCCCCCACGACACTAACTTGAATGGTGGAAGGATCGAGTTGTGTCACGCGCACACTTGCAATTTCAGCGGTAGGATTGTTCGCAACAAATTCTGGAGTATCAGGAAGTGCTAAAACTGCATTGGGAATATCCGCAATCAGCGTGTTACCTTCAATCCGAAAAGTTTCAGGATCGACTGCAAGAATTTCGTCTTGAGTTTCTAAGACAATTTCTAACCCTTGATCTGTAGTTAGTAGCTGTACATTTGTGACTTGTACGGGCGATTCATTTTCTGTTTCTTCAATAATTTGCGCTAACCACTCTTTAACCGTTGTCGCAGGAGATTGAGAATGCGATCGCGTTTTTTCTACAGTTTGTGCTTGAGCAATTTGAGCTACTAATACCGATAAGATACTTGCGATTGTCAACGCAAGCGATCGCTGCAAAGATTTCATAGATTTCCTTACACGCCAACTGACGTCTATAAAAACGAAAAGAATAATGTTGAGATTAATGAATTTGCTTGAGACGCTACACTATCTAGCCAGCATCATTTCTAAGAGTATAAAAATTTACTCAAAATTAAAAAAACCATAATTATACTGAAAATCTTTTAGTTTTAGCTATTTGGATTCTACAGAACACCGAACTGGGATCCTATCTTCGGTGATGACACAATAAACTAGTTGCACAACACATTCCACATTCATAGCCAATACGCCGTAGCACATCAAAGTTTAACTGTTGAAAGGTTTTGTCAACAGTCCTAGTTAAGATTAAAATGCTAGTTGCGTAAAGTCAACACTCAATCTTGTTTTGTACTGCATAATTTCTGAAAATGAGTTGACGAAGAAAGATGTAACGTTACAGATTATAGAGTATACATTATATGTTGAAGTGGTTTACATTTTTTCATAATGAATACTGCCTTAGAGGGCTGAAATTCGCTTGCGAAAAATTAGTACATGATATAAGCTCTTTGTAGCTTAATAGAAATCTTTTTTGATAAATTCCATGACTAATTGTTTAGTCGATGCGAGTGATTAAGACGACTAAGTAGGTAATGAGGCGATCGCCCCAGCTACAGAAACGCAGCATTGGTACAAACAAAAGCATTTACCCAAATCAAATTGAACTAACGCACGTCAACTTTCGTTTGCATCCAGAGGTATTTGATTGGATAGGTTAAAGGTAATGGATACGCTCAAAGCGATTCTGGTTGATTTCGGTATTCCAGAATCTGCAATCCGTGAAGACACATTGTTATACGGACACTTACAGCTTGACTCGGTTGAGACAGTCAGACTTGCTCTAGAACTAAAGCGCCGCGTTGGTATCGATTTGAAGTTGGGAACTCGTAACGATATCACTTTGGGTGAAATTTGCCATCAAATTGCAGCGATGTTACCTGCTCAATCATCGTAATTTGTAAGGAAATTTGAAAAAAGATGGAAAGTGTTTCTGCATTACCGAAAATCTTTAACGTAGCAGCTTATTTTCTAGACTTGGCGCAGCAACGCGGTGAAAGGATTGCCTTTTATTACCAGGATCAATCCTATACGTATGCTCAAGTGCGCACTTGGGTGCAACGGATGGCAAAACTCCTTGCTGAACTAGGGCTAGAACGTGAAAACCGCATCGCGATTCTTTTACCGGATACGCCCGAATTTGTCTTTACGTTTTGGGGTGCAATTTGGCTAGGAAGCTTACCAGTTCCCATCAATACAGCTTGCACAGCGGATGACATTCAATATATTTTGCAAGACTCGCGTGCCAAAATTTTGGTAACAACGCAAGCTTGGTTAAATAACCTAGGAAAGATTGAGTCGCCATTTTTGCAACATGTTCTGACGATCGACGGCGATCGCCCGTTAATGTCTTTAGCACAACAAAGCGATGCGATCGCTTGGGCAGAAACGTCACCGGAGGAACCCGCATTCTGGCTATACACCTCAGGAAGTACAGGGCGACCGAAAGGCGTAATTCACTTGCATCAAAGTATGGTTGTTTGTGCCGAACTCTATGGCAAGCAAGTTTTAGGCTTACGCGCAGACGATATTATCTACTCAGTAGCCAAGATGCCCTTTGCGTATGGGTTAGGGAATACATTGTATATGCCTATGGCAGTCGGTGCTGCTGCGATTCTTTCTGATGCGGCAAATGCGTTTGACGTTATCGCAGACATTGAAAAATATCGACCAACCATTTTGTTTGGTATTCCTGGAATTTACGCGGGTATTTTGGCTGTGCATGAAATTGCGCCGCTGAATTCATCATCACTGCGACTGTGTGTTTCTGCTGCGGAACAACTACCGAAAACGATTTGGTTGAAGTGGCAACAAACACACGGTATGGAGATTTGCGAAGGAATTGGCACGACAGAGTTGTTGCACATTTTTCTATCAAACACCCCTAATGCGTGTCATCCAGGAACTTCAGGACGCCCAGTTCCAGGCTATGACGTTCAAGTCGTTGACGAACAAGGAGTTCCCACACAACCTGGTGAAATTGGGTACTTACAAGTGAGCGGCGAAAGTTTGATGTTAGGGTACTGGAATCGTTTGCGCGAAACTCGCAACGCGCTTTACGGAACAACGATGCAAACCGGAGATAAGTACGTCCGCGATGCAGATGGTTATTTTCGGTTTATGGGACGCAAAGACGACTTTTTTAAGGTTAATGGGATGTGGGTGTCGCCGTTTGAAGTTGAGGATGTGTTACTTCAGCACGAAAGTGTATTAGATGCGGCTGTTGTTCCAGAAGTGCAGAACGAGCAATTAACTCAGGTCACTGCTTACGTCAGTCTCAAAGCCGGTTATGAAGCTTCCCATGATTTAGAAAACAGCATTCGCCAGCTGCTGAAGGCGCATTTGCAGTCGTTTAAAGTACCTAAAAGCATTCATTTTCTCAAAACGATACCGCGCACGCCGACTGGGAAAGTGCATCGTCAAGCATTACTGAAAAACACATTAGTTGAAGTTTGAATCTTAATTACCTTAGGTATTGATCTATGTATCAGGTCGTCAGCGATCCGCTAGTTTACCATGAGTTGTTTGTTCCTGTACAAAAAGATCCGCAATGCTTGTTGCAAACGTTGTTGAGTCTTGGGCTTTCCAGTTATATGCTGTACCAAAGCGAGCAGGAAACGCGTATTGCTGGTAATGCTTTGTGCAGTATTACTATTAGTAGCGATGCGGTTGTGTGCGATCGCTTCGGAAAAACTCAATCGCAACCGATAGGCGATCCACTCAAGCAAGTCGAGTCGATCCTCGCGTCTTTACCTATCGAAGATTGGACGGCGTACGGTTACATCAGTTTCGATCTCGCGCGTTTTTACTACCCCTATACGAAGGCGATCGCGCAGCCGTTACTTTATTTTGTGATTCCGGAAACCGAGTTACATATAACAGCGAAAGGTATCCGCATCCGCAGCGTTAAATCGCTAACCAAAATTCTCGAAGCTTTGTCAGTTGATAATTCAACGCAAAACTATACAGCGACGCCACTAGAAGTTGATTTTAGCGATCGCGCGCACTATCAAACGCAAGTGGGCAAATTAATTCAAGCGATTCAAGCAGGAGATTTGCACAAAGCCATTCTGTCGCGATCGGTGCAAGTTCAAGGTGAGATGGATGTGCTAGGAACGTATTGTTTAGGCGCGCAAAGCAATAACAGCGCGCGATCGTATTGTTTTGAGTTCGACAACGTCCGCGCTGTGGGTTTTAGCCCTGAAATTTTGATGAAAGTCGATGGCGATCGCATTATTACCAATCCTCTCGCTGGAACTCGACCCCGTGCTGAAAACGCGCAACACGATCAAAAGTTATATCGCGAGTTGTTTACCGATGCCAAAGAAGTCAAAGAACACGCGCTTTCTATTTGGCTAGCACAAGCAGAAATGGCGGCGTTTTGTTCGCCAGATACGGTGCAAGTTTACGATTTTATGCAAGTGAAACAATATCGCTGCGTGCAACACCTATCATCACGAGTGGGCGGTCAACTCAAAGCAGGAAAAACACTTTGGGATGCTTTAAAAGTTTTGTTTCCTGGAATTACGGTGTCAGGTATTGATAAATATCGCGCCTTGAAATGGATTGACGCTTTGGAAGCCGAACCAAGGGGAATTTATGCTGGGGGTATTGGTTGGGTAAATAGTCGTGGAATGGCAGATATTGCGATCGCAATTCGTTCGGTTTACCAATACGGTCATACAATTCATTTCAACGCTGGTGCGGGAATTGTCGCCGAGTCGATACCAGAAAATGAATATTTAGAGTCGGTTAATAAGATGAATACGATGTTGAGCAATCTAGTTTTGCGATCGCGTGGTTGATAGAAAGTAGAGGACGCAGAGGACGCAGAGGACGCAGAGGGGCAGAGGACGCAGAGGACGCAGAGGGGCAGAGGACGCAGAGGGGCAGAGGAGAATAAAGAATTAGGAATGAGATTTTGTTTCTTCGCGATCGCGATCGTAGTCAGGTAACAGATCTTCGGCGTTGCGTAGCGTGGGAAATGCAAAACCGCCCACACCGATCAAAACCATACAAAGTGAGATCGTAATGTACAACAAGGCAATGCCAGCGCCGGAACCTGTTCCTACTAGCGGTGCAAATATCGACGCTATCCACCCTCCTGAAGTCATTGTCAGTTCCAATTGGTCAGCTAAAGGTCCTGCGACTAAACTTGCAACTGCACCCACAATTAAACCAATGGTGTGCGCAGCGGCTAAAACTCGCCCCTGAATATCTGGTTTAACCTTGGCATACCACACTGCATAACTCGAACTATACACGAGCGGAATATTCAACGCCGCAAAGAACTGCGCGCCAATCCATATACTCGGTACGCGCCCTAATCCTAAGACAATACTACCCACGCCAGTGCCCACAAACCCCAGCAACATCCCGCGTACTTGGCGCTGAAAGCCACCAAAAATGCTTAAACCCACTGCCCCAACAACACCGCCGATACCCGCTGCAATGACAACTGTACTTAATACCTGCGCACTTCCACCTGTGCGTGCCAGAATCAATGGCTGATACAAGGTTTCGCTCATGTGGTAGGTAAATAAAAATAAGCAGAAAACGATTGTCATTGCTTGTAGGCTAGGTCTAGCTAAGATATAGCGGATACCCCATGTCAGTTGTTTCCAAATTGTTTTACTTGTCAGTGTTGTGGCTTCTAAATCAAACGTTTGGGGAATATGGATTAAAAATACGGTAAAGATTCCCACCGCAAATGTGGCAATATCAATCGCAATGATGCCGAGTAAACCGACTGTGGGATACAAAAGACCAACTAAAGCTGGCGCAATAATTGCAGAACTATAGTTGACGAGAGTCTTCAGACTGGTGACGCGGGCGTAGTGCTGCTTGGGCACAATTGATGAAATTGATGCAGTAAAAGCTAAGGTTTGAATTTGTCCGCAGCAGCCGTAGGCGATCGCTAAACTATAAAGATGCCAAAGTTGCAAAGTTTGGGTGGAGTACAATAGCCCAATCAAAAGCGTACACAGCGCCACAACTACATCGCTGAAAATCATTAAGTACTTGCGACTGAAGCGATCGATAATTAAACCTGCAAACAGCGCAATCAAGATTTGCGGTAGCTGAAAGAAGAAACTAATCAGCGCGATCGCTGTTGTCTCTTGTGTTGCTTGCCAAATCCAAATTGTGAGCGCAAATTGGGTCATTTCCGTCCCAATCGCAGATGCCATCTGCCCGCTCCAGAGAATTGTGAAGGTACGCACGGTTATATTGTTGGGGTTTAAGGATTGTTATTTGGAGTTAAGCAGAGGGAGCAGAGGGAGCAGAGGAGCAGGGGAGAATTAATGAGCATAGTTTGTCGTAACTTTTTTAGACTGGTAGAGAATTGAGTGATGAAGAGAATTACAAATCGCTCAAGCAGCGATCGCACAACAATTGCATTCGCAGTATATAATACTTGAGAACTATTGCTACTATTTTGCAGTAAATTTTTCTAAAGTTCTTGCTGAAACATTTAAAAAATGCTGATATTGAAAACAAATTACTGCCTTAGTCGCTGGAATGTAGGCAGGAGTTAATTCTATAACACAATTCTTTAACTTAGAGTTTGCAAATTTTTTTCATCTTGGCTTGTATCAGAGAAAAACCTGTGATAGTGTTAAATAGCTTTTTGAGAATATTAATCAACAAGAGTTTCGACTCTTTAAGAGCTTGCTATGACAACGCCATCGGTCGGTATTCGCTCACTGGCAATTAGCTTTCCCCAAACAACTCGCACCAACGACTATTGGTTGGCAAAATTTCCGCAATTAGGCAATCAAACACAACGACAAGCTAGGCTACCGCAGCTTACATCAAGCGAAAATGGGCTTGATATCTGGTTACAAGAAGTCGCTCCATATCTTAGCGATCCTTTTCGGGGTAGCGTTGGGCGGCGCGTGTTGGCGAGTAACGAATCGTCACTGACGCTAGAATGTCGTGCAGCACAAGCAGCACTTTCATCAGCGCAACTGACAGCAGATGAAGTTGATTTAGCGATCGTTGCTTCACTCTTTCCCGATACAGTAGGTCCAGGATTAGCGGCTTTGCTAGCAAGGGAACTAGGATTGCGTTGCCCTGCTTGGAATTTAGAATCGACTTGCGCAAGTGCGTTGATTGCGTTGCAAACGGCTCAAGCATTCATTCAGACTGGAGTTTATCATCGTGTCTTAATCGTTGTCTCGCATATTGGTTCGCGTTGTGTCAACGACGAAGATACGCTTTCATGGTCGATGGGTGACGGTGCGGGAGCATTTATTGTAGGCTCTGTCAAACCAAATCAAGGCATTCTCAGTACCAAAATTGTATCGACATCTACAACGTATGGAGCGTACGTACATGAATTAGTCGTTGATGCCCAAGGTAAACCGCGTATTCAAACTCGTACAGGCGAAAACGCGAGTAGCTTAGCCGAAACTGCGGTTGATTGTATCCGCCATTGCTGTCAAGAAGCAGTCAAAGCCGCAGGCGTAAGTCTCGATCAAATTAGCGTGTTTGCTGTCAATACACCAACTGCCTGGTATGCAAGCGTCTGTGCCAAAGCCCTTGGTATTGATCCGCAGCGCGTGATGAATCTTTACCCGCTGTACGCAAATATAGGTCCAGTATACTCGGTTGCTAATCTTTATCACGCTGTTACCACAGGTAAGCTTGGTAAAGATGATTTGGTATTGGTATACGCTAACGGTGCTGGGGCGACAGCTGCGGCGACTGTTATGCGTTGGGGAGATGTTGCTATAAGTTCAACAGATGATTCATCAACAATTGCACAGCAAGCGACATCAGTGGTAGCAACACCGCCGCATGTGGATCCTGTGCGATTACCAGCTGCTGTTAACCCAGAAGAACGCTATGCGTTTTTGGAAGCTTATCTGTGCGAGTGGCTAGCACACTCTACCCAGCGTGCGTCGGCTCAACTTCATTCTCACGTATTGTTGAGTACATTGCTTGATTCTTTACTAGCGATCGCCTTGCGCAGTCGCATTGAAAGTGATTTAAAAGTGCGAGTTCCGATGGAAAAATTCTTTGGAGAGACAACGATCGCCGATCTCGTAAAATTTTTGTGCGATCAATTAGTCGTGACAGAAATTGTGAACTCCAAAACGGCAACTTCAACCTCAGCGCGGGAAATTGTGCATTTGTAACACAGGCGTAGCCTTTCCATAGGGCAGAACATTAAGCACGCAAAGAAATAAGAACTTTAGAGAGATTTTGCGTTAGTCTTGTCATTTTTAAAAACTTAATTACTACTGTGTCTTTACATAGATCGACCTGGCGAGCGTGCCTTTGTCTTTCAGAACTAAGTCTCCACTGGAAGATTTATACGATTTCACTAAATAAGAACTACTATTAATTTCTCCCTCTGCCCCTCTGCTTCCTCTGCTTCCTCTGCTTCCTCTGCCCCTCTGCTTCCTCTGCTTCCTCTGCCCCTCTGCTTCCTCTGCCCCTCTGCTTCCTCTGCCCCTCTGCTTCCTCTGCTCCCTATTTATAGCAACTTCAAAGCGAAACGATCTTAAGGGCTGCTCAGAATTTAGCTATTCATTGTGCAAAAATATGAACAATTTGCATTCACTGCTGAACTTACTAGCAAACAGCGACATTAAATTATCAGTTGATGGAGATGCATTGCGCGTTGATGCTCCGCAAGGGAAATTGACGGCAGAATTACGCGATTTACTCGTGCAACACAAAGCTGAACTGCTCGCACTGTTGCAGCAACATAATAGCAGTACACTTGTGAATGATTTGCCAGCGATCGCGCCCGCGCCAGAGTTACGTTATGAACCGTTTCCCTTGACTGATATGCAACACGCCTTTTGGATCGGGCGCAGTGGCGTGTTAGAACTCGGTCATGTCTCCAATCACGGTTATTACGAAATTGAAGGTCACAATCTTGATGTAGCGCGACTCAACACCGCGTTGCAACGATTAATTGCGCGACACGATATGCTGCGGGCTATTGTGCTACCTGACGGACAACAGCAAATTCTTAAAGATGTACCGCCTTATCAACTCAAAGTTTTGAACTTAAGAGGACAAGATCGAGAAACTGTTGCGACGCAGCTAGAAGCAATTCGTCAAGAAATGTCGCATCAAGTTTTACCCGCCGATCGATTTCCGCTGTTTGACTTTCGCGCAACGTGCTTAGATGGCGATAAAGTTCGGTTACACATTAGCTACGATCTCCTTGTGTTTGACGCTTGGAGTTTGTTTCGTTTATTTGAAGAATGGTTTGAGCTTTATCAAAATCCTGAATGCACTTTGCCACCGTTGGAACTTTCGTTTCGCGATTATGTTCTGGCTGAGCAATCACTTGTGCAAACACAACTTTATCAACGATCGCAATTCTTTTGGCTCAACCGCATCGACAAGTTACCACCTGCACCCAGCTTACCTTTAGCTAAAAACCCGAAAGAACTCAAACAACACCGTTGCCAACGCTACAACGCGCGCATGGAAGCCTCAGACTGGCAACAACTCAAACAAAAAGCCACAAACTTTGGTCTGACGCCAACAGGAGCCTTACTTGCGGCGTTTGCCGAAATTTTAACGCTGTGGAGTAGCCCGCAATTTACGCTGAATTTAGCATTGTTTAATCGCTTGCCGATGCATCCGCAAGTGAATAATATCTTGGGCGACTTCACGTCGGTAACACTTTTAGCCGTCGATAACTCAAAGCATGAATCATTTCGCGATCGCGCATTGCAAATTCAAAAGCAACTTTGGCAAGACTTAGAACATCGTTACTTTAGTGGCGTGCGCGTCACCCGCGAACTCACACGCCGACAAGGTGGCACACCGAATGCATTGCCAGTCATTTTTACAAGTACGTTGGGTTTTGCTGGAATTGGGCAGGAAACATTAACTTTTAGTCATTTTGGCGAGTTGGTTTACGGTATTAGCCAAGCCTCACAAGCGTGGATTGATGTCCAAGTTTGGGAAGAAAAAGACACCTTGACTTTCAACTGGGATGTCGTCGAAGGTTTATTTCCTGATGGGTTAATCGCCGATATGTTTGCGACGTACAGCCGCTTTCTGCAACAACTGGCAAATTCTGAAGCCGCTTGGTACGAGACAACCCGCGAACTTCCGCCACATCAATTAGCGCAACGCAATGCCATCAACGCCACCGATGCACCGATTCCAGATGTGCTGTTGCACGAACTATTTATCAATCAAGTTCGCCAAAACCCCGATCGCCCAGCGGTGATTGCGTCGCAACGAACGCTGAGTTATCAAGAATTATGCGATCGCGCAAATCACATTGCGCATCAATTGCGTTCTTCTGGCGCTGTTCCCAATCAGCTAATTGGCATTGTCATGGATAAAGGATGGGAACAAATCGTTGCCGTCATGGGCATTTTAATGGCTGGCGCTGCTTACGTTCCGATCGATCCTAAATTACCAGCAGAACGCTTGGCGTATCTCCTCAAAAACAGCGAAGTCAAAATCGTGCTGACGCAATCGTGGTTGGATGAGAAATTACCTTGGCTGGAAGGCATTCAGCGGTTGTGCGTAGATGATGCACTTGTTCATCATCAGGAAGTACTCGCATCAGTTCAAACACCCGACGATCTCGCGTATGTCATCTATACTTCTGGTTCGACAGGCTTGCCCAAAGGCGTGATGATTACGCACCGCAATGTAGCGAATGTGGTAGTTTACACGAATCAACGATTTGGGATAAATGCAAGCGATCGCATTCTCGCATTAACCGCACTCAATCACGACTTATCGGTATATGACATTTTTGGTTTACTCAGTGCTGGCGGCGCGCTTGTGATTCCTGATGCGTGTTTAGTTAAAGATCCGCACCACTGGGCAAAGTTAATTCAACGCGAACAAGTGACGTTGTGGAACTCGGTTCCGGCGATGATGGAAATGTTGGTAAATAGCTTAGGCGATTTTTCAGCAACGCTTTCGAGTTTGCGCTTGGCAATTTTAGGCGGCGATTGGCTACCAGTTTCGCTGCCTAACCGCCTTAAAGCGATCGTACCCGATATTAAATTATTGAGCATTGGTGGACCAACCGAAACGACGATTTGGAATATTGGCTATGAAGTAAATGCGGTCGATCCGAGTTGGAAAAGCATTCCTTACGGTCAGCCGATGACTAATACGAAATACTACATACTAAACGAAGCCTTAGAAGATTGTCCCGTTTGGGTGCCAGGAGAAATGTATTGTGCAGGCGTGCAACTTGCCAAAGGCTACTGGAAAGACGAACAAAAGACAAAGGCTCACTTTATCGCGCATCCACGCACAGGCGAACGACTTTATCGTACTGGCGATCTTGGTCGCTATTTACCCGATGGCAACATTGAATTTTTAGGGCGAGTTGATTTTCAAATCAAAATCCGCGGCTATCGTATCGAAGCTGGAGAAATTGAGGCGGCGTTGATGCAACATTCAGGGGTCAAAGCTGCGGTTGTCAAAGCTGTAGATGCAGCGCGTTTGGTTGCCTATGTCGTACCCCATACAACACCACCAACAGTTGACGAACTCAGTCAGTTTTTGAGCAACAAACTGCCAGATTATATGATACCTGCGGTGTTTCTTTTTCTCGATGCACTGCCACTATCAGCAAATGGCAAAATTGACCGCAAGGCACTACCAACGCCAGATGTCGCCTCATCAACGCGAAGGACGTATGCGGCTCCCCAAACCGAAATTGAGCAGGCGATCGCCACTGTGTTTCAAGAGGTATTATCACTCGACAAGGTAGGAGTCACTGATAACTTTTTTGACCTGGGTGCTAACTCTTTATTAATCACAACAATCTACAGAAAGCTAGCAACAGTTTTACCAACAGAAATTCAATCAATTTCAATTATTGATTTATTTAACTACCCCACAATTAGAACTTTAGCTCAGCGATTAAATCAATCGCAGAAAACTGATGAAAATGAGCGACGCAATCATGCATCGCAAAAATTAATTCAAGGTAAAAATCGAATTAAACAAAAGTTTGAAAAATCAAGAATTTCAAAATAAATGAGCTTGGCGAATGAATCCGCAGCTAAACGAACAAAATCCACCTGCGTGGAATTAAGATTCAGAGTTTGATTGTGGCGTGCCTGCCTACATGCCTCTATATTCCCGACTTCAGTCGGAGGATCTTATATCATCATTGCGAGAAAGCAACATGAGCAATCAAAATGGTTTAGAAATTGCAGTTATTGGCTTATCTGGAAGGTTTCCAGGGAGCAAGAATATTGAAGAATTTTGGAACAATTTAGCAGCAGGAATTGAATTAATTTCTACTTTTACAGACGATACACAACCTGCAAATGCGATCGCTAAAGTTGGTGGCGTGTTATCAGACGTCGATCAATTTGATGCGGCATTTTTTGGTTTTAATCCCCGCGAAGCGGAAGCAATGGACCCGCAACATCGCCTCTTTTTAGAATGTGCTTGGGAAGCACTCGAAAATGCTGGTTACAGTACCGATGCGGATAAATCGATTGGCGTGTTTGCTGGCGTAGGGATGGGAACGTACCTGTTGTATAACCTCAGCCCCAACCAGGAATTCATGGCATCGCGAGGTTTTTTGCAAACATTAGTGGGAGTTGATAAAGATTACTTACCTACGCGAGTTTCCTACAAATTAAATCTCACAGGACCAAGCATAAGTGTCGGGACAGCGTGTTCAAGTTCGTTAGTCGCGGTGCATTTGGCGTGTCAAAGTCTACTCAGTGGCGAATGCGATATGGCTTTAGCGGCGGGAGTTGCTGTTAAAGTACCGCAAAACGAATTAACGTTATCTCCCGATGAAATTGCTTCTCCTGATGGGCATTGTCGCGCGTTTGACTGTCGGGCAAATGGTACAGTTGGCGGCAATGGCGTTGGAGTCGTTGTTTTGAAGCGGCTTGAAGATGCGATCGCCGATCGCGACTGTATTTATGCTGTCATCAAAGGTTCTGCAATTAATAACGACGGCGCGCTGAAAGTAGGCTACACCGCACCGAGTGAGGCGGGGCAAACACGCGCGATCCGCACGGCGCAAATGATTGCTGAAGTGGAACCGGAAACGATTTCCTACATGGAAACGCACGGTACAGGAACAACATTAGGCGATCCGATTGAAATTGCCGCAATGACGCAAGCGTTTCGCGAGTCAACAAACCAAAAACAGTTTTGCGCGATCGGTTCAGTGAAAACGAATATCGGACATCTCGACGCCGCAGCAGGAATTGCAGGTTTAATTAAAACGATTCTGGCACTGTATCACCAGCAAATTCCCCCTAGTCTTAACTTTGAGACTCCCAATCCGCAGATTAATTTTGCCGAAAGTCCGTTTTACGTCAATACTCAGTTGCGCGAGTGGAAATCTAACGGCAATCCCCGTCGTGCGGGAGTCAGTTCGTTTGGGTTCGGTGGTACAAACGCCCATGTCGTACTAGAAGAAGCTCCTGTTTTACCCAAACAGACAACTCAGGGATATCAACTTTTAACGTTATCGGCTAAAACAGCGACAGCGTTAACGCAAGCAACGCTGAATCTGCGCGATCGCCTTCGTCAATCACCTGAAATCAATTTAGCTGATGTTGCTTATACGCTGCAAATCGGTCGTCGCTCTTTCGATTATCGGCGGATGGTTGTCGCGCAAACTGTAGAAGAAGCAATTCAAGCACTCGACGATCCGCAGCGGATTGTTACAGGTTATACGCAAGCAAGCGATCGCGCTGTCATTTTTATGTTTCCTGGACAAGGTTCGCAATACGTCAACATGGCGCGGGAACTTTACAACAGCGAACCGTTGTTTCAAGCTGAATGCGATCGCCAATTTGCTATCCTTGCGCAACACAATATAGATTTACGTCAAGTCATCTATCCTACTACGGCAGAAGCTCAAACAACGCAACTAGGGCAAACTGCCTTTACTCAACCTGCACTCTTTGTCATTGAGTATGCACTAGCAAAACTGTGGATGTCTTGGGGCGTACAACCGAGGGCGATGATTGGACACAGTATTGGCGAATATGTCGCGGCGTGTCTTGCTGGAGTTTTTTCACTCGAAGATGCGCTGAAATTGGTTGCAGTACGCGGACAACTGATGCAGCAACAGCCTCCTGGCGCAATGCTTGCTGTTCATTTATCTGCCCTAGATGTACAACCATTCTTACACGCATCACTCTCGCTGGCGGCGAGTAATAGCCCACACCTGTGCGTCGTTTCTGGAACAATTGAGGCAATCCAAAACCTAAAACGCGAATTAACTGCTAAGAAAATTGAGAGTCGCTTGTTGCATACTTCCCATGCGTTTCATTCAGCGATGATGGAAAGCGTTGTCACACCTTTCTTAAAACAGTTCGAGTCGATTCGCCTTAACCCGCCACAAATTCCGTTTATCTCAAACGTAACAGGTACGTGGATCGCAGCCACAGCTGCAAATCCACAATACTGGGCACAGCATTTGCGGCAAACAGTCCAATTTTCCCAAGGAATTGCTGAACTATTAAATCTCCCCGACCCGATTTTTCTAGAAGTTGGACCAGGCTCGACACTTAGCACTTTAACAAAACAACAAGCTGCACAAAGTGTTTTTGCGTCTTTACCGCATCCCAAGGCACAATCAGGCGATTGCGCTACGCGCAGCACCGGAGGCGATCGCGAATTTCTTTTGCAAACAGTAGGAAAACTTTGGCTAGAAGGTGTTGCGATCGATTGGGCTAGCTTCTACGCACGCCAGCAACGTCACCGCGTACCGCTACCGACGTATCCTTTTGAACGTCAGCGATATTGGATTGAACCACCCCAAGCATCGTCAAGCAGCGCTGTGGCGACACGTAAAACGGACATCGCCGACTGGTTTTATATCCCGTCGTGGAAGCGTTCGCCTATACCACAAATTATCAACAACAAGCAAAAGCAATGTTGGTTGATCTTTGCCGATCGCAACAACGTAGCCACAGCGATCGCCCAACGACTACAGCAACAAGAACATCAAGTTATTCTGGTGTATGCCGGTGAAAGTTATAGTCACCACGATAATGTTTACACGCTTCATCCAGGCGATCGCGAACACTATCAAACTCTAATTCAAGAAGTCCTTGCTCGCGACGAAGCCCCAATCATTGCGCATCTGTGGACGCTTGCAGAGCTTTCGTTTGACGAATCGCAAACGCTGGGATTTTACAGTTTACTTTATTTAGCGCAAGCTTTGGGACAACACCAAAGTCCGACAATTCCAATTCACGTTGTTTCAAGCAATATTCAAGAAGTTATTGGCACTGAGGAGATCCACCCTGCAAAAGCAACTGTACTCGGAGCGTGTCAAGTCATTGCGCAAGAATACGTTAATCTGACTTGTCGGCATATTGATGTTCTTCCTTCACCAGATATCAACCAAATGATTGCAGAAATGCGATCGCCTGCAACGGAACCTCAAGTTGCTTATCGCGGCAATTACCGTTGGATTCCTACCTACGAACCGCTGCGTTTAGAAACTGTTGAGCCAGCATTGCGGACTCAAGGCGTGTACCTGATTACCGGAGGACTAGGAGAAATCGGCTTAGCCGTTGCCGAATATCTTGCCCACACGGTTCAAGCCAAACTCGTATTAGTTAGCCGTTCACCGCTACCACCGCGTCAAGAGTGGGAACGCTGGTGCAAAGATGCACAAGACCCGATATCTGTCAAGCTCCAAAAAATTCAAGCCTTGGAAGCGATCGGCGCTGAAGTTCTCGTTTTAAGTGCTGACGTTGCCGATGCAACAGAAATGCAAGCTGTCATGACGCGCGTCGAGCAAACCTTCGGTCAAATTCACGGCATTTTTCATACCGCAGGTGTTGCAGGCGATGGCATCGTTCAACTCAAAACGGCTGAAACTGCGGCTAATGTGATGCGACCGAAAGTGCAAGGTACGCTGGTGCTGAGTCAATATCAACCGCTTGATTTTCTCGTGCTGTTCTCGTCGTTGAGTGCGATTCAAGGCGGTGTGGGACAAGTTGACTATTGTGCAGCAAACTGCTTTCTCGATGCCTTTGCGCGATCGCGCGCCCAACAACGCGTCATATCAATTAACTGGGATATGTGGCAAATCGGTATGGGAGCGCAAAAAATTGCTGAACTGCCCGATGCGCTCAAGCAAGAGCGTTTGGCAGCACTCAAGACAGGGATCGCTCCTCAAGAAGGAATCGAGGCATTACATCGCATTCTCCAAAGTCGTTGCAATCAAGTCATAGTCTCGCCGAAAGATTGGCAAACCAACCCCAAACAAGAGCGCATTGCAGTTGATACTTCAGTCAATACTGTTGATACACCATCAAATCATGCGCGATCGCTACCGACAACTTATATTGC
Organism: Chroococcidiopsis sp. TS-821; assembly: GCF_002939305.1. Classification (NCBI taxonomy): domain Bacteria; kingdom Bacillati; phylum Cyanobacteriota; class Cyanophyceae; order Chroococcidiopsidales; family Chroococcidiopsidaceae; genus Chroococcidiopsis; species Chroococcidiopsis sp. TS-821. Next base: position 144,119 of record NZ_MVDI01000008.1, read on the forward strand.
TCCTAGCAACGAAATAGAGCAACAAATAGCGGCACTTTGGCAAGAACAACTCGGAATCGAACGCGTAGGAGTCAACGATAATTTCTTCGAGTTAGGCGGACATTCATTACTAGCAGTAAGAATCGTGTCGCGGTTGCGTGAATTATATTCCGTTGATTTGTCACTGCGGGTATTACTTTCAGAAGCACCTACTGTCGCAGGCTTAGCAAGTGCGATCGCTGCACAATTGCAACCAGATGACTCGGACGAAATGACTCGCCTCCTTGCCGAAATTGAAAATTTATCCCTCGATGAAGTGCAAGCGCAGTTGGCATCACAACAGAATTTGTAAACAAATTACCCACGATCAATTACCCATGAAATTCAGTTTGTTTTATTTTTCTGGTGATGGTTCGACCACCGACAACAACAAATATCGTTTGTTGATCGAAGGCGCAAAGTTTGCCGATCGCCACGATTTTGCTGGAATTTGGATTCCCGAACGCCATTTTGATGCCTTTGGCGGTTTGTATCCAAATCCGGCGGTAGCAGGCGCAGCGATCGCGATGGTGACGAAACGCATTCAAATTCGTTCGGGTAGCGTTGTCATGCCATTACAAGATCCCTTGCGCGTTGCCGAAGAATGGTCAATGGTTGATAATCTTTCGCAAGGTCGCGTTAGCCTTTCGTTTGCACCAGGTTGGCATCCGAATGATTTCGTTCTTTATCCAGAAAAGTACGCGCGCAAAAAAGAAATCATGTGGCGCGATATCCAAGTTGTGCAGCAGTTGTGGCAAGGAAACGCGATCGCCCGCACAGGTGGTAATGGCAAATATGTCAATATTCACACCTTTCCCAAGCCGATCCAATCTCGCCTTCCAATTTGGATTACGTCATTATCCGACGAAACATTTGTGGAAGCAGGTAAAATCGGTGCGAACATTCTCACCTCACCACTGTACCAAAGCCTCGACGAAATCTTAAACAAAGTATCGCTGTATCGGCGATCGCTCGCGCAACACGGTCGCGATCCGCAGCAGGGTAAAGTTGCATTGATGATTCATACATTTATTGGCAGCGATATTAATGTTGTCAAAGCAAAGGTGAAACAACCTTTTAAAAATTACTTGAAAACGCATTTCGACCTGGTTGTCAAATCGGCTGGCGACTTGCGATTTTCGATCGATCCGGAAACGCTGACGGCGCAAGATCTCGACGATCTACTCGAATTTAGCTTCGAGAGTTACTTTAACGGCAAAGTCTTGATGGGAACTCCTGAATATTGCCGCAAGATGATTGATAATCTGCAACACGCTGGCGTCGATGAAATTGCAGCGCTGATTGACTTCGGTGTCGATTTTGACTCAGTGATGGAAAGTCTTCAGGCATTGCAAAGTATCAAGCATCATTATGATTCAAGTTCGGCGGATTATGTAGCAGAGGGGCAGAGGAGCAGAGGAGCAGAGGAGCAGAGGAGCAGAGGAGCAGAGGAGCAGAGGGGCAGAGGAGCAGAGGGGCAGAGGGGCAGAGGAGCAGAGGAGCAGAGGGGCAGAGGAGCAGAGGAGAATAGGGAATTACAGATTACTATAGATGTCTCTTCATAGAGTCAAAAACGCGGGTTTAGTCATGCATATCGGTAAAAGGAATCGCTAATCGATGAATCATTCGCAACGAATTGCGGCACTTTCTCCAGAACAGCAGGCATTACTTCGGCTGCGACTGCAACAACAATCCTCACAACGCTTAACAATACCAAAATGCAATCGACACGCGCCGCTTGCTATATCTTTTGCGCAGCAACGGATGTGGTTTCAAGACCAGTTGAGCATTAAAAGTGCAGTTTCTAATAATATCTCGATCGCTTTAAAAATCACAGGTTCGCTTCAGGTCAATGCTTTAGCGCAGAGTCTGCGGGAAATTCTTCAGCGTCATGAAAGTCTGCGGACTACCATCCAAACGGTTGGTGGAGAACTAACTCAGGTAATTTTACCTCTTGACAAATGGGAGTTACCTGTGCATGACTTGCGCTTAGAAAGAGAGGGCGATCGCGAACAACGATTAGTGACAAAACAGGCTTGCACTCCTTTTAATTTAGAAACCGATCTGTTGCTGCGCGCGACACTACTGCAACTCGCTGATGCAGAATACGTTTTACTATTAACAATGCATCACATCGCAGTCGATGCTTGGTCATTGGGGATCTTTTTTCGCGAACTGAGTGCGCTTTATAAGGCGTTTTCCCGCAATCAACCTTCCCCGCTAACAGCATTACCGATTCAATATGCTGATTTTGCAGCTTGGCAACGGCAATCTTTACAAGGTAGTCTTCTTGAAGACTTAGCGTACTGGAAGCAGAAACTACACAATGCTCCTGATTTATTGCAACTTCCGTGCGATCGCCCGCGCCCTGCGGTTCAATCTTTTGCTGGGAAAACTCTATCATTTCACATCTCGCAGTCTATAACCACAGCACTCAAGCAGCTATCGCAAGCCTCAGGTGCAACTTTATTTATGACGCTGCTAGCAGCCTTGCAAACTTTACTGTTTCGCTACACAAATCAAGACGATATTCTTGTCGGTTCGCCCATCGCAAATCGTCACCACCCTGAAACCGAGAACTTAATCGGGTGTTTCATCAATACTCTCGTGTTGCGGACGAACTTATCAGGAAATCCTACTTTTCTAGAATTACTTCAGCGCGTGCGAGAAACTGTACTGGAGGCTTTGGCGCACCAAACCTTACCTTTTGAAAAGTTAGTCGATGAATTACAACTAGCGCGTTCCTTAAGCTACGCCCCGTTATTTCAGGTGATGCTTGTTCTGCAAAATGCGTTTTCGATTGAGAATATCGAGTTACCAGGTTTGAGCGTCGAACATTCGCGCATTGATAATCACACAGCCCAGTTTGATTTAACTTTTCACCTTGTCGAGTCCGACTCTGGACTAATTGGCAAACTAGAGTACAACACCGATTTATTTGATGAATCGACGATTGTTCGTCTGCTAGAACATTTTCAAATTCTCCTGACAGGAATTGTCACTAATCCTCATCAAACGCTGTCTGCACTACCATTACTGACTTTGGCAGAACAACAGCAGTTACGCGCGTGGAATCAAACAACAACGCCTTGTTCTGATAGGTGTATTCACGAACTCTTCACCGCCCAAGCTGAGAAAACACCGGATGCGATCGCACTCATCAGTGGTGACGAACAACTTACCTACCGCGAACTCAATCACCGCGCGAATCAACTCGCCCGCTATCTGCAAAAATTGGGCGTTAAACCAGAATCTCTCGTATGTCTGTGCGTTGAGCGTTCAATTTCCACGATCGTGGGATTGTTAGGCATTCTCAAAGCTGGAGGCGCGTATCTTCCGCTCGATCCGACTTATCCACAGCAACGCCTGGAGTTTATTTTATCGGATGCTCCAGTGTCGGTGTTACTAACGCAGGAATCGCTGGCAACAAAACTGCCAAAAATTGCTGCAACGGTTTTTCTCGACACCGATTGGGAAAAAATTGCGTTAGAAGACACCACGAATGTCACGCCTGCGGTTGTCAACCATAACTTGGCTTATGTCATTTACACGTCAGGTTCCACCGGACAACCCAAAGGAGTGATGGTTGAACATCGATCGTTAGTAAACTACACCTTAGCAGCAGTTAGAGAATATGAAATCTGTGCCCGCGATCGCATTCTCCAATTTGCTTCAATTAGTTTTGATGCTGCGGCGGAAGAAATCTTTCCTTGTTTGACGCAAGGCGCAACGTTGATTTTGCGCACCGATACGATGCTAAGTGCGATCGCAGGTTTTTTGAAAACTTGTGAAGATTGGCAATTGACAGTTCTCGATCTACCGACTGCATTTTGGCATCAGATGGTGACAGAAATGGCAACCCAAAATTTGCTGTTACCCGATTGCGTGCGTCTTGTAATTATTGGTGGCGAACAAGCAGCGCGCGATCGCTTTATGCTTTGGCAAAAACACGTTGATGCGCGCGTTCGTCTTGTAAATAGCTATGGACCTACTGAAGCAACAATTGTAACGACAACAGTTGATTTATCCGAACTAGCAAGCGATAACTCTGCGCTACCTATTGGTAAACCTGTCAGTAATACAAAAGTCTATATTCTTGACTCGTCTCTACAGCCTACCCCGATTGGAGTTCCAGGAGAATTATACATTGGCGGACTTGGGGTCGCTAGAGGTTATCACAACCGACCTGATTTGACAGCACAAGCATTTATTGCCGATCCTTTTAGCGAAATTCCAGGTGCAAGACTATATAAAACTGGCGATCGCGCGCGTTGGCGCAAGGATGGAAATATTGAGTATTTAGGACGCATCGATCGTCAAGTGAAAGTACGCGGTTTCCGCATTGAACTCGGCGAAATTGAAGCTTTACTTGCTCAACATCCTGATGTCCGCGAATGCATCGTCGTCGATCGCGAAGAGACAACGGGGAATAAGCAGTTAGTCGCCTATATTGTTCCCGCATGCAGTACCTTGACTACGTTAGACCTACGGCGGTTTTTGGAAAAGCGATTGCCTAAGTATATGGTGCCTGCAACATTTATGTTGTTGGATACCTTACCGCTAAACTCTCATGGCAAAATAGACCGTCAAGCACTTCCTATTCCTGATGGTGTCACTGTAACCGCAGCGTTTGTTGCACCGCGTACAGACACTGAAGTTGCGATCGCTCAAATTTTTCGGGAGATTCTGAACATTCCGCAGGTAGGGATTGCAGATGATTTCTTTGAATTAGGAGGACATTCATTACTTGCAACAAAGCTAATTGCTCAGCTATCACGAGTTTTTCAGGTAGAATTATCAATTGTCGATCTTTTTGAGTCTCCCACCGTTGCCGGTTTAGCTGAGCGCGTTGTCAATCAAACCAAGCCTCACGCAACAGACTTCTTTCTAGTAGAGCGATCGCCACAAACACCCGTACCACTCTCGTTTTCGCAGCAGTACCTTTGGCACGTTCATCACGCCAGCACTACAGGTGCAGTACTCAATAGTTCAATTATCATCCGCATTCAAGACTCGCTTTCACCCGCAGTCGTAGAGCGAAGTTTGAATGAAATTGTACGACGTCACGAAATTTTGCGGACTGTTTTTAGTGTCGTTGACGGTCAACCAATGCAAGTTGTTTTACCCGCGCTGCATTTACCATTAGTCTATGCTGATCTAGAACATTTGGCTCCTGAAGTCCGCGAATCAGCAGCATTCGACTTAGCAATCAACGTTGCGCAACCTGCTTTTGATTTAAGCGCCCCTTTAATGCGAACGGCGTTGTATCGACTGAGTGCGTGCGAACACTGGTTATTGGTGACAATGCACCACCTCATTACCGATGGTTGGTCTTTTCATTTACTTTTACAAGAGTTACATACCCTAATTCAAGCCTTCTCTGGCAATTTACCTTCACCGCTTCCAGAAGTATCGCTGCAATACGCGGACTTTGCCTTGTGGCAAAAGCAAGTTTATAACGAAAATGCGATCGCACAGCAACTGCAATATTGGCAACGCAAATTAGTTGATGAGCATATACCTCAAGCTCAGTACAATTCTTCTGCGATCAAGAGTAAGCAGGCTAAACGCTATTTCACGTCTATTTCTGAAACACTCGTTGACTCAGTTAAGGCTTTGAGTCGTTCGCTGCAAGTGACAAGTTTTGTTGTTTTACTCGCCGCTTTAAAACTCGCTTTAGCAGTCTGGAGTGGAAGACGCGAGGTATGGATTGCGACAACGATCGGCAACCGTACTGTGCCCGAAACCGAAGGAATGCTAGGCTGCTTTATCAACGATGTGATTTTGCGATCGCAGTTTCTACCAGAACAAACAGGATCGACTGTCATCAAACAACTGCAAGCCGACCTCAACGAAGCGATTGCGCATAAAGAAGTACCGTTAGAATGGGTGATTGCTCAAACGCGGCGATCGCGCCCTGTTAACTTGATGGCAAGTATCACAATTACAGCTTCCGATGCAGGTATTAAACGCATCCCTCATTGGGAAATCGTGCAAGTGCAGCAAGGGGATGATATTCCTTCCGAACTTTATGACGAAGACATTCCCCTCGAACTTTATGTCGAACTATCGAACACAATAAAAATAGGAGCAAACTACAGCATTGAGCAATACACAGTAACACGCATTGAACAACTCTTTGCTATCTATCAAGATATCTTAACCAAGCTTACTATTCCTGAGATCGCGCTTTCACAATTACTTCCCACTAACCCTAGCTTATAATACCGTGTTGCTTTAAAGTTTCTACAAATAGGGAGCAGAGGAAGCAGAGGAAGCAGAGGAAGCAGAGGAAGCAGAGGGGCAGAGGAAGCAGAGGAGCAGAGGAAGCAGAGGAGAAATTAATTGTAGTTCTTATTTAGAGAAATAGTATCAAGTGCTTCTCTGAGTGTGCTGCCGCGTACACTTAGTTTCTATAGCTCCGAAGGGAGTCAGAAGGCGTCTGCGTTTCTGTCTGCGAGTAGATGTTTGTAAATTGCTGTATTTTGTATCTTAAGCTACAGAAATATATAATTGAATTTGAAAAGCAAACGTCTTTCGAGGGACATTCATGGCAGTACTCTACAAAGATTCTTCGCACGGAGATAGACACCTAGAAAGCATGATGGCTTCCTTAGCGCATCGTCTAGAAGTTGCTAAAGCGACAAACAATAGTCAACTTGCGAGGCTATTAGAGTGCGAAGCGCAGCAATTGACAATTGCTGATACATCAAGTCAGCGATTCAAGTTAAATGCGTGGTTGCAAAGCATAAAACAAAGGGTTGCAGCGTTGTTTACTCATTCAACGCCGCGAGTACATGAATTTGTCAATGGTAGCGATCGCTGGTGGTACACCATCAACCCGCGCACAGGTGAATTTGTCTATGCAGATTCTGAAGCTGAACTGCGTTTATGGATTAAAGATTGCACTCACTCATAGTAAAAATTAACTATCCATCGCGTCAGATTTAGACCAACCGAAGCGATCGCGCACGCTTTCCTCAAGTGAAACAACGATAACGTAGAGTACAGGAATGATAAACAACGACAAAAACGTTGCTACGAACATTCCCCCAAAAACCGCAGTTCCTAACGATTGACGACTACCAGCCCCCGCACCTGTCGCTATAACTAGAGGAAAGATACCAACTAAGGTAGAAATCGCTGTCATTAAGATGGGGCGCAAGCGTTCTCGTGCAGCTTCAATTGCAGCTTTGACTAGTGGTAATCCTTCAGCGCGTAGTTGGTTAGCAAACTCAACGATCAAAATCGAGTTTTTACTTGCTAAACCAATTAACATCACTAACCCCACCTGACAGTACACGTCATTAATCAACCCGCGCAAGGACTGGGCAATTAACGCACCCAGAATCGCGAGTGGCACTGCCAGCATGATAATAAAGGGGTCAATAAAGTTTTCGTACTGCGCTGCTAAGACTAGGAAGACAAAGACTAAACCTAAACCAAAGATAATCGGTGCTTGTCCGCCAGATTCGATTTCTTCCAACGAAGTTCCTGACCATTGATAGCCTAATCCAGGTGGTAAGACGTTCGCTGCAATCTCTTCCATTGCTTGAATCGCATCTCCTGAACTATATCCTGGTGCGGGTGAACCTGTAATTTCAATTGAGCGAAATAGATTAAAGTGATTAATCGTTTGGGCACCAGTTTCGGGTGTCAGCGTCACAAGATTACTCAGGGGAATCATTTCTCCCAACGCCGACCGCACGTACAAGCGACTAATATCATCCGGAGTTGAACGAAATTGCTGATCTGCTTGTACGTAGACTCGATAGTTGCGCTGTCCCAAGGTAAAGTCGTTGACGTATTGCGAGGCGATCGCAGTTTGTAATGTATTTAAAATATCATCAACCGAAACTTGCAGTGCTCTAGCAGTATCGCGGTCAACATCAATCGATAACTTAGGCGTACTCGCGGCGAAAGTTGTAAATACTTGCTGCAAACCTGGAGTTTGATTCGCTTGCGCCATGATTTGTCCAGCAGCTTGTACGAGTGCGTTAAGGTCATTCACGCCACGGCGATCTTGCAACTGAAAGCTGAATCCACCAAAGGTTCCCAAACCTTGAATTGCTGGGGGATTCAGTGGTAAAATTCTCGCTTCGGTAATTGTGGCAAATCGACCAAACAGTTGACCAATAATTGCATCGACTGATTGTCCAGGTTCGCGGCGTTCTTCCCAAGGTCTAAGACTAGAAAATATAATACCGTTATTGGCACTACTACCAGTAAAGCTAAATCCGGCAACGGCAAAGCTAGATGTAATTTCAGGAATTTGCTGGAGTTCTTGTTCAACGCGCGCAATTACATCGCTCGTGTAGTTGAGCGAAACGCCTTCTGGTGCTTGCACAAGCGTAATAAAGTAGCCTTGGTCTTCCTCTGGTAAAAAACCAGACGGAACGCGCGCAAACATCCACGCGGTCAAGCCTAAGGATAAGACAAACACACCCAGCACAATCATTCTAAAGCGCATCAACGTGCGTAGCGATCGCGCATAACCCCGTTGCGCACTATCCAAAACATGATTGAAGCGATTGAAAAACCATGCTAGCCAGCGTGGAGGATGTTGCCCTTGGCGCAATAATTTTGCCGACATCGAGGGTGTAAATGTCAGTGCGAGAAAGGTTGATACAGTGATGGAAAACGCAATTGTTAGCGCAAATTGACGATACAGCGCGCCTGTAGAACCAGGGAAAAACGCCACAGGTACAAACACCGCCATTAATACTAGTGAGGTTGCAATAACGGCACTTGTTAACTCGCGCATCGACTCAATCGCGGCGGCGCGCGGGTTCATTCCCTTCTCTTGAATCAGGCGGGAAATATTTTCAACAACGATAATAGCGTCATCGACGACCATTCCTGTGGCAAGCGTTAACCCGAACAGCGTTAAGGTATTAATCGAAAACCCAAAAATCTGCACAAAGATAAACGTACCAATTAGCGAAGCGGGAATTGTGATTGCTGGAATCAGCGTAGTCCGCCAGTCTTGCAGAAAGATGAAAATGATTAAGACAACAAGCGCGATCGCCTGAATCAAAGTTCCCACAACTTCACTCAGGGATTGCTGCACAAATGTCGTTGTATCAAACGCAATTTGGTACTCCATCCCTGGGGGAAATCGCTGCGCAAGTTGTTCTAATTCTGCTCTCACCGCTGTAGCAACTTCGAGTGCATTACTTCCAGGAAGTTGCGAGATTCCCAAACCCGTTGCTTCAATTCCCTGAAATCGGAGAATAGTACTATAGTCTTGTGCGCCGAGCTCAACGCGCCCCACATCGCGAAATCGCACGAGTGAACCATCTTCTTCAGTTCGCAAAATCAAATCCTCGAACTGCGAAACATCGTTAAACTGCGTGCGTGCTTCTAAATCTAATTGATACTGTTGTTCGTCAGAAATCGGTGGTTGTCCGAGTTGTCCTGCACCCACTTGGATATTTTGCTCATTGAGTGCATTTACGACATCCTGCATTGTTAAGCCCCGACTTGCAAGCCGTTCCGGATCGACCCACAACCGCATGGCGTAACGGCGTTCCCCAAAAACTTGCACGTCACTTACGCCTTGAATGCGTCGGAGGGCATCGACAATATAAAGGTCAGCATAGTTACTCAAGAAAGTATTCGTATACTGACCGTTGTCTGAATACAGACCGACCGCCATCAAGAAGCCTGTTGATTGCTTCAGTACCCTGACTCCTGTACGTTGGACACTTTCAGGTAGTTGAGACTGTACGGTTGCAACGCGGTTTTGTACGTCTACCGCCGCAAGATCGATATTGCGCCCAGTTTCAAACGTGAGGTTAATCGAGCTATTGCCGTTGTTACTACTCGATGAGGAAATGTAGCGTACGCCTTCTGCACCATTGACTGCCTGCTCTAGAATGTTTGTTACTGTATTTTCAACAACTTCGGCACTTGCTCCGATGTAGTTCGCTGTGACTGTTACCTGCGGCGGGGCAATTTCTGGATATTGGGCAATTGGCAAATTCGGAATACTCGCCGCGCCCACCAAGACAACGATGATGGCACAGACGATCGAGACAACTGGGCGTTTGATGAACAGTTCGACAAACATATAGTAGGGGTCAGGAGGGTACTATGGTGTATTGGCTCCTACAGGTTGAGACATTGCGGTAGTTGGTATGATGGGCGCACCATCCATCAGATTGAGAGTTCCGGAAACCACAACTTGCTCTCCTGGTTCTACACCCGAAAGAACTTGATAACTGTTACCTTGCAGATTACCGAGCTTCACGGGGCGCTGTCGGGCGATCAGGTTTGGTGTGGAAGTGCCTTCCGGTGCAGCTGGTGCATTTCCTTCGGGTTGTGGAGTTTCGGCAACAAAGACAAAAGGTTCTCCAGCTAAGCGAGTGATTGCTGTTGTGGGAATCAAAATTCCTGGTTCTTCCGACCAAATTACCCTAGCACGAACAAACTGACCGCTTCTCAGTCGTCCTTCTGGATTATTGAACGTTGCCTTTGCTAGAATGCTTTGCGCGTTGGTTTCTACTTGCGGTGCAATAAAACTGATTTGTCCTGTAGTAATTGTCTCTCCCTGCGTGTCAATTAATTCTACTTGTTGACCTTGGCGTAAGTCTGGCGAGCGTTCTAAAGGAATTGATAGCCGCAGTTCTAACGGATTATTTTGAGTGACTGTTGTGAGTGTATCACTGCTTGTTACAACATCGCCAAGCCGGACTGGAATATCGCCAACAATACCGCTAAACGGTGCTGTGATTGTCGTTTCTTGAAGTTCGGCGGTGGCGCGTTGAGCATTTGCTTGTGCCTGCTGTAATCCCGCCTCGGCTTCTTGCAAGCTTGCGCGTGCTGCTTGAATGCGACGATTGATCGCGTTGAGGTTTGCTTGTGCTGTGCGGCGATCGCGCACCACAGTATCTAATTGCTGTCTTGGTAGCGCGCCTTGATTGACGAGAACTGAAATTCGCTGAAATTCTTCGTTTTGCAGGTCAACTTCTGCCTGTTGAGCAATGCGTTCGGCTTCTAATGCTTCAATTTGTGACTGCGCGTTGGCACGAATCGCGCGGGCTGAATTAACGCTTGCTTGGACGCTTGCGAGGTTTGCTTGCTGTTGATCGGGGCGCAATTGAACGAGTGGTGTTCCTGCACTTACGCGATCGCCAGGCGAGACAAGTATGCGACTAACTCGCCCTGTCACTTCAGGACGCAGGACAACTGCGCGTTGCGATTCGAGGGAACCAAGAAAGTCTGTAGTGTTTTCTACTGTTGTTGTTTCCAACGTTTCTAGCCTGACTGGAATTCCCTGCGGTTGTCCGGCGGCGGAATTTTGAGCACCGTTGCGACTACTCACCCACCATCGCCAACCAAACCCTACGCCAGTTAACAAAACAATCGCACTAATAATTGCAATCCAGCGATTACGACGCTTCGCTCTCGACCGAGCCGATTTTGTTCTGCGAGGTGTCTTTGAAGGAGTTTGCTCAGATGTTTCTGGGTAATCGGAATTAGATTGCGCCATACGTTGTGCTCGATCCCTCGCTTATCAAACTCAAAATTTTCTAACGAACGCTGCAGCGCGTTCGCTGCTGAGTACAAAGACTTCTCAACTTTTGTGGTGGCAACGGCAACTAAACTTTAAAAAACTTTTAAAATTATAATACGATACGGCACCGTATTACAATAAAAATGTTACGTAGAGGATTAGCTAGCGATTATCATGCTGTGCCAGACTGTCTGATAAGATAATGTTATGAGGGGGTATCCTTGAGCGACATGAGATACGAATATTTTTAATTATGATCAGTCAGACAACAAAAAGCTTACCAGGAAGACCCCGAAGTATTGAAGTTCATCAAGCAATTTTGCAAGCGACGCTCGATTTATTGGCAGAAGTCGGATATCAAGGCTTAAGTATTGAAGCGATCGCCGCGCGTGCTGGTGTGGGAAAAGCAACAATTTATCGTCGTTACGGTTCTAAAGAAGAGTTAATCGCCGAAGCGATTGCAAGCAATCGACCACAACTCATCATACCAGATACAGGAAGTCTTTGGACTGATTTAGAAGAAGTACACAAACAAGCTGCGGAACTTGACCTTTCACCCCTCGGTCGGCAAACGATTGCGATGATCATCAGTTTGGCATCCACAGTGCCACAGTTTGCTGAGATTTATTGGAAAAAATACGCTGTACCTCGCCGAAAAGCCGCTTCGATTATCTTTAAACGCGCTCAAGCAAGAGGTGAAATGTCTCCAGATGTCGATCCTGATTTAATTTGTGACTTGATGATGGGCTTGTTATTTAAGTCAATTCTTTTCCAGCCTGAAACTGAAGAAATTGAAAGTTACATGCGTCGTGCTTTAGATTTTCTTCTTCAAGGTGTCACCTCAAAGTCGTTATAATTGATAGCTCATGTTTTAAATAAGGTTTGCAAGAATGAGTAACGCTCATTACAGTTCTTATATATAGAAAAAATTGCTTCTAGCTGACGAGTATCGCAAAATCTTCTATGCTAAGTAAAATAACTATGTTAGATATAAAACCATCGTAAATTAATTTAGAAAAATTTCCTTCTATACTTCTTCTTTGTATACTTTGCGTACTTTGTGGTTTTACAAAAAAGCTAAATTTCTAGCTTATTCATCTTTCATTAAATAAATTATTTTTAATAACTAATGACGATAAACACGAATACTGCTTTGACAGAGCTAGAATATATTCCATACATTGACACCAACGGTCAATTACCGGAAGAATTTCAAAATAAAGTCGGCGTGTATGCAATTTTTGACCGCGATCGCGTGTTGCAATTTGTAGGATACTCGCGAGATGTATATCTAAGCCTTAAACAACATTTGGTACGTCAACCAGCAAAATGCTATTGGCTCAAAATTCAAACAATTGATCGTCCTAGTCGGACAATTTTAGAATCAATTAAGGAAGCTTGGATAAAAGAAAATGGCTTAATTCCGCCAGGTAATGTAGCTGCTACAACACAGTGGAATGAACCGATTGATGCTAAATTAACAATGACGGCTGAGGAGCAAACGAGCTATCAAGCAAGTGACGAACTGGAACAAATCAAGCTCTTAAAAAGCGTTGCTCGCCGAGTAGAAGCAACAGTATTATCAAATCTAGAATCACGTGGTGTAAAAGTACCAATTCGCTTTAATCCAAAACTAAAGGAAAAAGGCATTTTGGACGTCACCTAAGTACCGTGCTTCTCAATAGTTGGCAATCATCTTAACCAGACATTCAAAGCTGACTATACATGTGGCAGCTTTCAGTCAAAGCAGTTTATTGTAGTGTGGAGGGTAGAAGCTCAATCTTATACCGTAAGTAAAATAACAAAAAAGCTAAGCGATCGCTGGAAAAAACTCCGTGATGACAACGCTGTTAAACAATCGCTATCAAATCATTCAGATGCTAGGTTCAGGTGGCTTTGGCGAAACCTTTCTAGCGGAAGATACGCATATGCCTTCACGCCGCCGATGTGTAATTAAGCAACTCAAACCGCTAGCGAACGATCCTAGCATGTATCAACTGATTCAACAGCGATTTCAGCGAGAAGCCGCAACGTTGGAAGCTTTAGGCGAAGGAAGTCCGCAAATTCCTAAGTTATACGCCTATTTCTCCGAACGCGGTCAGTTTTTTTTAGTTCAAGAGTGGATTCCAGGTCAAACACTCGCAAGTAAAGTCGCAACCGAAGGACCGCTAAACGAAAACATTGTCCGTGAAATTTTAGTTAGCTTACTGCAAGTATTGGATTACGTCCACAGTCAAGGAATTATTTATCGCGACATTAAACCTGACAATATTATTTTGCGCGAGTCTACTAACCAGCCTGTGCTGATTGATTTCGGCGCTGTCAAAGAAACAATGGCAACAGCGATCAATTCGCAAGGTAAAGTGACTCAGACAATGGTAATTGGCACTCCTGGGTTTATGTCACCAGAGCAAGCAGCAGGAAGACCTGTATATGCTAGCGATATTTATAGCTTGGGCTTAACAGCAATTTATCTGTTGACAGGAAAGCTACCTCAAGAGTTGGAAACGTCGTCGAATGAAGAAATTCTTTGGCAGCGCTATGTTCCCCATGTAAGTCCCAAGCTAGCCGCAGTTATTGGCAAAGCAGTTCAGTATCATCCGCGCGATCGCTACACAACTGCAATGAAGATGTTGGAAGATCTGCAGTCGATGAGCCGGATTGCCAATCATCATAAGCAAAAAGCAACGCTATTTATTCCTAGCAGTACTCGTCAGCGTACTGTCATAAGTCCAGCACCAACATCACCTGTTAGCGGGTATCCATCGCGAAAAAACAATTGGTTCATCTTGGCAATTGGTGGTTTACTTGCAGGAAGTTTAGCAGCGATCGCACTTTTTACAAGTTTTCGCCAACAACCTCAAGCAGCATTTGATGACCCAACACCGCCAGAAATTCCCGAACCTCCCGTTGCAGCAAGTCCAACACCAGAATTATCGCCATCACCTACCGCACCGCTGGTAGCGTCACCAACACTTCCTCCTGTAGAGTCTCCGACACCACCACCGCCACTATTTCCATCACCCACCGAGGAGGAACCTCTTGCGCAAACGCCAGTTCCAACGCAAGAACCACAAGAACCAGAAGTAACATCACCACCAGTCGAGGAGACACCACCTCCAACACCTTCACCGTCACCTGTTGCGTCCCCTCGTCCAGAAAATACAGCGCCCTCAGCCAATACTGCAAGAATTCCTGGATTTCCTACAGGTACCGCCGAAAGCCAAGTTCGAGCCACACTCGGCAATCCGACAAAAACAACTAGAGGTCTTTGGGGTAATACACGTGCGGCAATTTACGATATCAAGCCTAACCAAGTTACCCTAGGTTATCTATTTGACCGCAATTCTGGACGTCTGCGACAAACTGAGGTCTCTTTTGCGCAATCTGTCGGTACGCAAGTTATGCAAGAAACTTTGCAACAAATGTTAGATGGTAATGCTTCTGCTGAGATCAATGAAGGGCTACAGCAAGTTTATCAACGTCGTACCAATCGTTACTCGTTTAATACGGGTGAACTCAAAGGAGTCATCGAACGCAACGATCGCGATCGCATTTATATTGGCGTATGGGATGCGGACTTGCACTGAATCTCCTATAGCGGGGGTCAGAAGTTAGAGGGAAATCGGTACGAGCTTCGATACGAGTCCTAATTCTATTGACTAGAACTATACATAATACAAAAAATTGCGCTTGACTTGAAGCAACTGCGCTCTCAAAGGGCTACCCGCAAGGGAGCCCGCCGTAGACTTATTCATAAAATGTTACTCATAGCGTGCGCGACACACTTTGTCTGAATAGCTCCAACGGCAAGCGTAGAGCATCTGCGATCGCAGTGTTCTCCCCCAGCGTTGGGGGAGATTGAGAGAGGGCGAGAGCCGATCGGCTTAATTACTTGACAGTGACTTTCGCACCAGCTTCTTCCAGCTGCTTCTTCGCGTCTTCAGCCGCCTCTTTAGCTACAGCTTCTTTGATAGGCTTGGGTGTAGACTCTACCAAGTCTTTAGCTTCTTTTAGACCTAAACCGGTCAACGTACGTACGACTTTAAGAACTGCAATCTTCTTATCCGCAGGTACTTCATCCAGAATGACGTCAAACTCAGTTTGTTCTTCGACTTCCTCTGCAGGTGCAGCAGCAGCGGCGCCAGGCGCAGCCATCATCATCATACCACCCGCAGGTGCAGCAGCACTAACGCCAAAGGCTTCTTCGATTTGCTTGACTAACTCAGCAGCCTCTAGCAAAGTTAAAGACTTAAGTTGTTCTAGAATTTGGTCAGTTGCAGCAGACATTGATTAACTCCTGTAATGTTTAATTGTTTTCACAAAAATACAATTCAGTTTTAGCGAGCTATGCAGCATCGCTTTGGGCATCATTGTTTTTGTCTTTTTCTGAGATTGCTTGAATACTGCGACCCAGCGAAGCAGGAACTTCGTTGATTCCCACAGCAATCTTGGTTGCTAAAGCATTGATTGCTCCAGCAATTTGAGCAATCAGTTGTTCTTTGGATGGCAGGTCTGCAAGTGCTTTAATATCAGGCTCTTTGAGTATCCGACCTTCCATGACGCCGCCACGCAGTTGCGTTTTTTTGCTGGCTTTTTGGAAGTCTTGGTAAGCCTTGATGGCTCCACTAATGTCCTCTTTGACTAATAAAAAGGCAGAAGAACCCTGGAGAAATTCTGACATTGGCTGCCAGTTTTCCTGACCATCAATCGCAATACCCATGAAGGTATTTTTGGTTACTTTGCACGTTGTGCCTGTAGGACGCAGTCGCCGACGGAGATCGGTAATCTCGGCAACAGTGAGTCCTTGGTAATCTATGACAAGCGCTAGCTGCGACTGACTTAAACTTTCTTTTAGTTCAGCGACAATTGCTTGCTTGTTTTCTAGCGTTCTACCCATCTTTGTCTCACCTCCTTAAACTTGTGCGTAGCCTAATACTCAAAGCAAAAACCCCAGCTTTATCAGCCAGGGTTAAGCAGGTTATACCTCTACCGCCATGCCACTTGGTTCGCACAAGTGACATTTAAGCAATTGAGTTACAAACCTCGGCAGGGTATTAAGCTATGCAAGCTCCTGCTGTCTCTGGCTTTATCTATTTGATTTGAAAGGGTCAGAGTTCAGAGATTTAAGTACATCAACATTCTCTAACCTCTCTCTAAGCAGCTTCAGATTTCATGTCGCGTAGGGCATTAATATCAACTTGAATTGATGGTCCCATTGTTGCTGACACGAACATTGTCCGCCAGTAACGACCTTTGGCACCTGAAGGACGATTGCGGTCAATAGTCTCCTGCAAAGCCTTAAGATTCACCAATAAGTCTTCTGGTGAGAAGGATGCCTTACCAAACATAACATGAACAATTCCTGTGCGATCGGCACGAAACTCTAATTTACCTGCTTTGAAATCGGCGATCGCTTGCGTCACGTCAAATGTCACCGTTCCACCTTTAGGTGAAGGCATCAAGCCGCGTGGACCTAGCAGTCTTCCAAGTTTTGCCACCTGCGGCATCATGTCGGGCGTTGCAATTAACCGATCGAAGTCCATGCGACCTTGTTGGATTTCATCGATTAGTTCTTCAGAACCGACGACATCCGCACCCGCACTAGTTGCTTCATTGACTTTTTCCCCGCGTGCAATCACTGCTACTCGTACAACTTGCCCAGTACCTTTTGGTAGCGTTACTGTTGTCCGTAGTTGCTGGTCAGTATATTTAGGATCAATTCCTAGACGAATATGAGCTTCTGCGGCTTCGGGAAATTTTGCGGTCGCAGTTTCTTTTAACAAGCTCAGCGCTTCTATCGGTTGATAAGGTCTATCTTCAACTTTTTTCCGTAGTTCTTGCATCCGGCGAGATTCTTTTTTCGCCATTTTTTCTCCCTTGGGGTCAACTAACGAAGTTATACTTCTCCCCCGCTATATGTGTACATTAGAGCTTAAAATTCAATGCGCTAGAAAATAATTTTAGCAATCAATCTACTATCGTCACACCCATATTGCGGGCAGTGCCAGCAACAATCTTCATTGCTGCCTCTAGATCATTTGCGTTGAGGTCTGGCATTTTTGTTTGAGCAATTTCTTGCAATTGCGCGCGGCTAATCTTACCAACTTTCTTTTTGTTTGGTTCGTTCGAACCTCGCTCAATACCAGCCGCTTTGCTAATTAACACTGAAGCTGGTGGTGTCTTGAGTACAAAGGTGAAACTGCGGTCTTCATAAACCGAAATTTCGACTGGGATAACCATTCCGGCTTGGTCTGCGGTTCTGGCATTGTATTCTTTGCAGAACATCATAATATTGACGCCATGCTGACCAAGCGCTGGACCCACTGGAGGTGCTGGGTTTGCTTTTCCTGCGGTCAGAGCCAGCTTAATGACCGCAACAACTTTTTTTGCCATCTCTAATTTAGCCTTGTTTCTGAACCTGATTAAACTCCAATTCTACTGGCGTGTCGCGTCCAAAAATGGAGAGTAGCGCTTTCAGCTTACTTCGTTCTGGACTGACCTCGACCACTTCACCCTCAAAGTCTTTAAACGGACCCGAAAGCACTACAATTTTATCGCCAGCTGCCATGTCAATTTTGACGACTGGCTCTTGCTCGGTTGTCTGTTTAAATATCCGTTCGACTTCGGCATGACTGAGCGCCACTGGTTTAACGTGACCGCGTCCTTTTCCCGTGCCTTTTCTTTGTTCCGCGCCGACAAAGTTAATGACGTGAGGTGTATTCTTGACGACCTGCCAAGTGTCATCGTCCATTGCCATCTTGACGAGTACGTAGCCAGGAAACACTTTTTCTTCGGTATGCTGTCTACTACCGTCTTTGCGGATTTTCACGGCGGGAGTTTGTGGAATTTCGACGCGAGCGATCCGCTCTGCAACGTCAAAGGTTTGCGCTCGTCGCTCAATATCTGCTTTGACTCTTTTTTCACATCCCGAAGCAACTTGAACTGCATACCAACGCGTCGGGATATTAGGCGAATTTTCTGTCGCTTCTGTATCCTGAACTTGATTGGAATTACCTCGTTCGTCTTCTAATGTCATCGAAACACCTGTCCTGCTGCCCAAGCAAAGAAGCCATTAACCAGATAAATAAAAGTCGCGGATAGAACTACCATCGACAATACAGCAGCCGATTCGCTGACAAGTTGCTGTCTACTAGGCCAGACAATTTTGTCGAATTCTTCTTTGGTTCCGCGAAAGAAGTTGCCAAGGTTACCCTCATTTTTGGATTCTTGGACTTCGACTTCGTTTTTCTTGTTCACGAGCAATCGTCTCCCTCATCACAATGCAGCTATGACACGAATTTCTGCAGTTACAAACACAACTTATTGTCTGCTTCGCGAGACGCTCTTAGTCATATATACCAATACTATTTTACCCGAAAGTCATATTTCTTGACACTCAAATAGCATTGCGAACTGCTTTCGGGTTATGCGTAAAAATGTATGTTACACCTAGCAGGGTCAGATCCTGCGCAGCGCGCCCTGGAGGACTTGAACCCCCGACATCAGGTTTTGGAGACCTGCGTTCTACCAACTGAACTAAGAGCGCACAATTTGCTGTAGCTATAGCCACTAATTATATAGTGTAACGTAATTTGAGTTTGAATGCGCAAGATCGAGCTTGAATTCAAATTTGCTACTGTTCGCCAGTCATAGAGTACGATCAAACCGCTGTTTAACGCGAGTCGCTTTACCAACGCGATCGCGTAAGTAGTATAACTTGGCACGACGTACTCTACCACGACGCAGCACCTTAATACTTGCAACACGCGGTGAATGTACAAGAAAAACTCGCTCTACACCGACTCCTTGAAAGATTCGTCGGACAGTAATTGTTTCGTTAATTCCGCCATTACGTTTAGCAATGACTATCCCTTCATAGGGTTGGGTACGTTCTTTACCACCTTCTTGAATGATCACTCCCACCCTAACCGTGTCGCCGACATAGATATCAGGTATATCCGATTTGAATTGCTCCGCTTCAATCGAGCGGATGATTTCTTGCGCGTTCATAGCCTTATGAAAAACTCACGATCATTCATAATAGCTCGATATTTATGTTTGAGTCTAGTAAGCGAGTGAGAGTTCTTCATCAGATGATGAAATTTGCACATTACAGAAGAAAGGCATAAAAGCAGTAGAAAATAACTGTTCTCGCTGCTTCAGGCGTTTTCCGAGCCAGATTTCGGACACTTGAAGCCTTGCGCTAGAAATGATACTGCGGTACAAAACATTCCCTGACACGCACTTCATCTGGCTTCTGCTTATTAAATACTTCGCTCCCTATCCTCTCGACAGATTTTGTAAAACAGTGACACATTTTTTATTTTTGTCGCTATATTGTTAGGTATAATTCACTGTATTAAAAAAAGTAACAAGGTATTGCAATTAATCGTTTGATACCCTGTGTTACTTTAACTTTCCATGAGGCTTGCTGATAGTGACATCACCGCGACAACTGACCCCAACCACAGAAGCTTCGCTACTAGCTGCGGAATTTTTCAAACGCTCCGCGGGAAAATGGCGTTCAGAAAGGCGATACTATACTTTACCCGACGGCGAAACCAAGGAAATGGTTAGTATAATTACCATTCGCTTTTTAAAGTCAGGGTGTGTGGAACTCGAACAACTCGCTCAATTACACCAACTCGATCGTGCAGCAATCCTTACCTGTGGTGCAGAAGTTAGTTGGGAAAGTACCAATTCAGTGTCAGGAAAAAAAGAGTCTAAGGGCGCGACACTTTTCGGTGTATGTGGAACGACGTTGTATCGCGATCGCGGTTTTGCCACAACAAAGCCAGTGACAGCTGAATATTATTTCTCCAATTCACAAACGATGTGTTTGCGCACCGAATACAAAGGTTCTGTCTTTGAAGAGGAATTGAAACTGATCGGTAACAACTACCGCACTCGGCAAACAATTATCTCGCGCGCAGGCGAACAGCAGATGATTGGTCAGTATTTAGAGAAGAGACTGTAGGGGTGAGAAACAGATGATGAGTGGTTAGTAGTTAGTGGAAATTCCTATTTAATCTAATTTTCCCTGGCTTCTACCCCTAGTAATGATTTCCTGACTTACGGTGGTGAACCGCAGTAACTTTATCGGGAGCGAGAACCTTACCATTATCCACACTTGCGTAAACTATCCAATGATCGCCTGCTTCCATACGATTTTGAATTGAACATTCTAGGTACGCCAGCGCGTCACAAAGGATAGGACAGCCATTATCAGCGCTTTGAGTTGCTACACCACTAAAACGGTCTTCTCCTGGCGCAAAAGGCTTCATAAAGTGCTTGCGTAATTGCCTGCCCTCAGCGAGTATGTTTAGCACAAATTTGTTACCAACGTGCATGAGTGACTCAATTGCACGGTCTTTGGCAACTGCTACAGTTAATCCAGGAGGGTTGAAAGTTGCTTGAGAAACCCATGACGCCAGCATCGCACTAGAAACGTCTCCCTGTTTTGTTGTGACGACACTCAGCGAGCCAACGATTCGCCCAACTGCTTGTTCAACACTCGTTGCTGGTTGTTGCGGGGCGCGAACTTTTTTGGCTTTTTTCAAACTTTGAGCAAAGTCAGTACCAGCTTCTTCGCACAACTGGAGGGTAACATCAGTAGGTTTAAACTTGACACGCATCGTGTCGAACCCGAATCGATAACCAGCATCTTTGAGTTTGCTCTCGATTAAATCGATTGCTTCACCACTCCAGCCGTAAGAACCAAACACCCCTGCGAGTTTATTATTAGTCGCAGTCGAGAGAACGATTCCTAAAGCGGTTTGGATCGGAGTTGGTGCATGACCCCCAAGGGTAGGCGAACCGATAATAAATCCGGATGATTTTTCTACCGCAGCGCGAATTTCTTCAGGAGTAGCAAATTCA
This sequence comes from Chroococcidiopsis sp. TS-821, assembly GCF_002939305.1. Taxonomy (NCBI): domain Bacteria; kingdom Bacillati; phylum Cyanobacteriota; class Cyanophyceae; order Chroococcidiopsidales; family Chroococcidiopsidaceae; genus Chroococcidiopsis; species Chroococcidiopsis sp. TS-821. The sequence continues at coordinate 165,537 of NZ_MVDI01000008.1, forward strand.
CAATTGATCGATTCGACAGCAACACCAGCTTTGGTAATGCCACGCGCGATCGCCTGTGCTAATGTTGCCGTATTGCCATAAGCTGAAGCATAAATCAAAGCAACAGTCATATCTTGAGACGTCTGCTGCTGACTCCACTGTCGGTAAGCTTCGGTGAGTTGTAATAGTCCATAACGGACTAAGGGACCGTGCGCTGTAGCATACATTCTCACAGGAAAATCAGCAAGCTTATCGAGTGCCGTTTCCACTTGACGCGCGTGCGGCGCCATTAAGCAGTCAAAATAGTAGCGCCGGTCTTCTTGAAAACTTTCCCAGCCTTCATCAAAGACCTGATCGCCGCAAATATGCGCGCCGAACAACTTATCTGTGTAAAGAATTTCTGTAAGCGGGTCGTAGGTGCAAAGATGATCGGGATAGCGCGGGTTAGGAGTAGGAATAAATTGCAGATGATGACCTTTTCCTAAATCCAGCGTTTCTTCACCGCGCATCACCATAATTTGCAGCTCAGGGTTTTCTAGTGCGCCACGGAGATTGATTGCACCAGGGTTAGAGCAAACAAAGGTAATTTGCGGGGCAATTTCTAGTAGCGCTTTTAACGTTGCAGCCCGGTTAGGGTTAACGTGTCCGAGAATGACGTAATCGAGCTTTTGTAAATCGATGCGCTGCTGTAAGGCTGCTAGATAAATTTGGGTAAAAGTTTCTCCTGGAGGATCGATAATTGCTAGCCGATCGCCTTGAATGATGTAGCAATTAGCAGTCGTACCGCGCGCCAAGGCATATTCAATTTCAAATCGTAACCGCGTCCAACTGCGCGATCGCAGCACAGTAGTATCGATACCAACGGGAAAAAACTGTACGTCGCGTGGCTTTGATTGCATAAGTCCGATGTGGTGAAGGATTAGGAAGCTTCAGGAGCAGAGGAGCAGGGGAGAAATGTTGTCTATTGACTCTCTTTCACTAACCACTAGCTTCCAGCCATTAGTTACTCACCCCTCACTCCTCGCTTTTAGTAATGATTGCCAACTTTGCGGTGGTGAACGGCGGTCAGAGCTTCAGGATTGCTAACTCTACCAGTTTCGACGGTGGCATAAACAATATGGTGGTCGCTGAGTTCCATCCGACTTGTGACTTGACACTCCATGTAAGCCAGCGCATCAGTAAGAATTGGCGCACCAGTTTGGGAAGGTTGGGTTTTAACGCCCTCGAAACGATCGGCACCAGGTGGGAACCGCTTGAGGAAGTGTTTCATTAAGTGCAGATGGTTACCTTCTTCTAAGACATTGAGCACAAAGCGATCGCCGACTTGCATTAACGATTCAATTGCGCGGTCTTTCGCAACTGCGATTGTTACACCAAGGGGCTTAAAACTTGCTTGTGTGACCCACGACGCCAACATCGCGCTGGATACGTCTCCTTTTTTGGCAGTGATAATGTAAAGTCCGCCGCTGATTCTGCCTAAAGCTTTATCGAGATCGGCATCTAAAGATTTCATAACTTTGATGCTGCGATCGCGCGTTAGCCATTGTCCTAGGTCAGTTCCTGCTTCTTCGCACCGCTTGTAGGTGGCTTCAGTTGGTGCTTCTCGAATTTGAATTGCGGGAAAAGCAATCGAAAGTCCCAAATCGCGGAATTTGTTCAATAGTGGGTAAATTGGCTCATCATCGCTACCACCTGATTCAAAAATGCCTATTGCTTGCTTTGCTTTGGCGGCGGCTAAGATGGTACTTAACACAGTTTGGGTAGTTTCTGCCCCATCTCCCGACGCGGGAGGCATTCCGATTACGATTCCTGATACGCGACTAATCAGTTCTTGAACTTCTTGGAGATCTGCGGCTCGGAGATCGACAGTTTCAACCGCAACGCCTGTTTTAGCGATACCTTGAGCGATTGCTTGTGCGAGGCGATCGCTGTATCCATAGTCGGAGGTATAGAAAATCGCAGCGGCTGTTTCTGTCTTAGCTTGCGATTGACTCCACACGCGGTAGCGGCGGGTGAGTTCTTCGACGTTGTGATACAGTAGTGGACCGTGACCTGTGGCGATGGTAGATACTTTACCCAATTCACCCATCCGTTTCAGTGCAGATAACACTGAACGCGCATTTGGAGCCATTAAGCAGTCGTAATAAAAGCGGAAATCAGCTTCAATCGCGCCAAGATCTTCGTCAAAGGTAGAGTCGTCGCAATAGTGCAATCCAAAGGCATCACACGTGTAGAGGACCTGCGTTTTGCGATCGTAGGTGAACATTGTATCTGGCCAGTGTAAATTGGGAGCACTGACAAACTCTAATTCGTGTCCGTCACCTAAATCTAAGCGATCGCCGTTTTTGACAATTTGCCGCTTAAACGGCTGATGCACCATATCTTCTAGAAACTGAAGTGCGACTTTCGACCCTACGACCGTTGCTGCGGGAGCAAGCTGCAATACGTCTTTCACTAAGCCGCTATGATCCGGTTCGGTGTGACTGATAATGATATAGTCAATTTCTGCTGGGTCAATGACTTGACGCAGCGTGTCTAAATATAGTTGGCGAAATTTTTCATGAGAGGTATCGACCAAAGCCGTTTGCTCACCTCGAATGATAAATGAGTTGTATGTTGTGCCATTTTGCAAGCCAAACTCGATATCAAAACGATCCCGGTCCCAGTCGAGCGAGCGAATTGCTGTCGTATTAGGAGCAATGTCCGCAGTTTGCATTGTTAGCCGGTTTTGGGCTTTATCGGCGAGCACTACCATTCGTCAGCCTCCTGCGCAACTTATAACTTTTTTTTATCTAGTTCTATTCTCTCACGCTTTTTTTGTAAAGCTTTATTAATAAATTTATATTTCAGTTTAAAAAACTAAAAGTGTTATGAGAGTGTTGAGTTTTGAGGAAAGTTGATACTTCTTGCAGTAGTAATCGGTGGTTGGTAGTTAGAAAAAAAATCAGAATAGTGACTGATCTTATGAGTGAATTGCACTGGCTAGCACTGGTGATTGGTAACTCGCGATTGCACTGGGCGTGGTTTAATGCAGAAACGTTGCAATTTGCTTGGGATACAGATTATTTACCCGCATTAGTCGTTCAAAAACTTGCTAGCGGTCAAAACGTCACCGATTTTTCTCAAGAGATTTTAGCTCCTAAGGCGCTCGAGTTCGGATTAGCACCGCCAATTTACCTCGCTTCAGTTGTTCCCGCGCAAACGACAATTTGGCAAGCATATCCCAACCTGCACGAAATAACCCTAGCACAAGTTCCGCTGCAAGGAATTTATCCGACGTTAGGAATTGATCGCGCCTTAGCTGTGTGGGGAGCAGGTGCAACGTGGGGTTTCCCCATACTCGTTATTGATGCTGGAACTGCATTAACTTTCACAGGAGCAAATAGCGATCGCGTGCTAGTTGGTGGTGCGATTCTCCCTGGTATTCGCTTGCAATTTCAAGCACTAGGTGAACGAACCGCCGCATTACCCCTTGTCGCTCCCAAAGAATCACTTCCACCTCGCTGGGGATTAAGTACACCCGCATCAATTCAAAGCGGTATTGCGTATACGCTAATAGCTGGGATCGAAGACTTTATTAGTGCTTGGTGGCAAGAATTTCCCGCAAGTTGTGTTGTACTGACAGGCGGCGATCGCACTTTACTTCTCAATTATCTTCAAGGACAACACCCAGATATTGCCGCTAAAATTACCTCTGCTCCATACTTGATCTTTCAAGGAATGTGCTGTTACTGGGCTCTCAAGGAGAATAAGCACCAAGGGCGCAAAGTGGTAGAGGAAAATTAATCGTTATGAATTAATTACAAATGAGAGCTAACCCAAAATCAATCACTAACCACTTACTTCTCACCCCTTCTCTACGCTACAGTAGTCAACCCAGCAAAATAATCTTGTAATTGCTGCGTGTGGTCGTGTGAAAGTTCGCCTGGAGGTAATGACGTTGGTGGAAAAGCTTTGATATCAATGACTTCTAAAGAATCGCGAATTTTCATTTCGCCTTTGACTTCGGCTTCTACCAGTACGCAAATTGAGTGTACGCGCGGATCGCGATCGGGTGCGGAATACACTCCTACCAAGCGGCGAATTTTGACGAGTTCAAGACCCGTCTCCTCAGCTAACTCTCGACGCACGGCTGTTGGAATATCTTCTCCCCAGTCGATCATGCCACCTGGTAGAGACCATTTGCCATTATCACGACGCCGAACTAAAACGATCTGGCCATCGGGCAGAATAGGAATAATGCTCGTACCAGGAATGGGATGTCGAAAGATAATTCCTAAGACAGTTTGACCGATTTGCCACAAACGGCTCATATAGCGCAAAGCTGGAACGCGAGAAAAACTAATATTATTCAACCTTACAATTTTTGAAATCAACTGCCGTCAGTAATATCATTGAATGCATCTTTGGGGTATTCGGCTCTTTTTTTAGAAATGGATTAACTAGCATCCCATACATTGAACTAGTGTTCATGCTAACACCTCACATACAAAGCAATAGAGCTCAGCTTAAATCCAAAGTTCGCGAACCACTACACTTAGCCCAAGAGAATCGGAAGTTAGCTTATAATGAACGCTAAAGTGGCATAATAGTCGTTTGACTTAGTAATTGGCATATTGTCTAATCTTAGTGCTTAGTCTATGGCAGCATAGTCTGGCAATAAGGTAACTAGAGTCTACTGTCAAAAACCTGTGTGACACACAAGTCGCTGTGTAGCTGCCAGCAATAAGTATACTTTTAGCGTTGAGGCGTACGACTACCCAGTTAAATTCGCTAGGCTAAAAGTATTACCGTTTATTACTGGTAGCTTATATTGCCTTTCTAAAAATCTTAGAGGCACAAATTGTTGTTTATTCATGAGGTGAACATGGCTAAGCGCCGTAACCCAAAAAAAGAAAAGGCGCTACGGAATCAGGCGTACGCCCGCAAGTTTCGTAAGAGAACAACTACAGGGCGTTTCCAAAGAAGATATCAACAAAATCCGCAGCAGCAACGAGAAGAAGAAGATACAGCCGCCGCCGCAGAAACATAAGCGTTTAATCGCGCTTGTTGAGGCTTGAGCAGCCAGTTACCACCTACATAACGCGGCACTATTTTGACAAAATATCAGCAGTTGCGGAGGTCTACTCCGCGCTCAACAGCTGACGAGCAGCAGTAATTGCTTGACTCACTTGTTCAAAACCCGTTCCACCGTAGCTATTGCGTGCTGCAACGACCTGTTGAGGAGCGATCGCTTGATAAATATCTTGCTCAAATGCAGGATGTAAAGCTTTCCACTCCTGTAAGCTCAAATCTTTGAGGAGTTTTCCTGCATCGATGCAAGTTCTGACAACTTTTCCAACAAGGTTGTAGGCTTCGCGAAAAGGAACTCCTCGTGCTGCTAAATAATCTGCAACATCAGTTGCATTAGAAAAATCTTCAGCTACTGCTGCTGATAGGCGCGGGGTAGAAAACTCTAATCCCTGCCCTAGCAGAATTGTCATTGCTTCTAGACAAGCTTTCACTGTGCGAACAGTATCAAAAATAGCTTCCTTGTCTTCTTGCAAGTCTTTATTATAAGCCAAGGGTAAACCTTTCATTAAAACAAGCAATGCTTGGAGATGACCGCACACTCTGCCAGTTTTTCCCCGCACCAATTCTGGCACATCGGGGTTTTTCTTTTGCGGCATAATGCTCGATCCCGTAGCACAGCTATCTTTAAGCTTGACAAAGCTAAATTCTTGCGACGACCACAAAATCACTTCTTCTGAAAGACGGCTGAGATGAACCATGATGATACTCGCGCTTGCGAGAAATTCAATCGCAAAGTCGCGATCGCTTACTGCATCCATGCTGTTAGCATAAATTTTGTCAAATTGCAAGAGTTCGGCAGTGTAATATCGGTCTATTGGGAAAGTCGTTCCGGCTAAAGCACCACTTCCCAGAGGCGAGACATTAACGCGCTGATATACATCTCCTAGGCGTTCCCAGTCGCGCTGTGCCATGTGAAAGTACGCCATGAGGTGATGCGCTAAGCTCACGGGTTGGGCGCGTTGCAGATGCGTGTAGCCAGGGATCAGCGTTTGAATGTTTGTTTCGGCTAAATCGAGAAGAACGCTTTGAAATTCGCGAATAGCTTGGCGAATTTGGTGGATTTGGTCGCGCAGATAAAGCCGGATGTCAGTTCCCACCTGGTCGTTACGCGATCGCGCGGTGTGGAGCTTTTTACCAACGTCGCCCACAATTTCAGTTAGGCGTCGTTCAACAGCAAAATGAACATCTTCGGCATCAATTCCTGGGGTAAATTTTCCTTGTCGATATTCTTGACGAATTTGTTCTAAACCTGTAACCAGTTGCGCAGCTTCTGCGGGTGTCACGATGCCCGTATGTCCGAGCATTTTCGCATGGGCGATCGAACCAGTGATGTCGTATTCGATTAATTCAATATCAAAGCCGATACTAGCATTGAAGCGAGCGATCGCCGGGTGTAGCGCTGATTCAAATCGCTGACTCCATGTTTGTTGTTGATTCACAGCTAATTTACGTTCCTTCACTCCAGGACACTTCCCATCAAAGCAAGATTTTGACGAAAATTAGATGATATGAGTACTTAATTTTAAATTGCTGTTACTAAATCTGCTTTTTGCACGCAATTTATGAGAAGTCAGAGGTCAGGGAGGGAGATTAAGGAAAAAGAAGCCCTACGACTTTCTTTAGAGCTTGCCAAACAAAGGTGACGAGTGCACATTTAATACCGTTTCTCTTTAAAGTTTCTACAAATAGACAGCAATAGAAGCTTTTAAACTCAACTCTGACCTCTGCTTTTCTACTCCTCTTAATTTGCCTGCAAGACAACAAGGGTCATGTCATCTTTATTTTGATTTGCGGAACCAATAAAGCGATGCACTTGTTCAAATAAGTATTCTAAGATCGCTTGTGGACCTTGACAGTGCTGACACGCCCAGTAGAAGTGACGAATCAGGTTTTCTTCATCGAAGCGATCGCCGCTTTGATTGGCTGCATCGGTAAAACCATCAGTGTAGTAAATAATGGTATCTCCTGGATGCAGTTGAATCTGGGCATCTTCATACTGGCTTTGAGAATCTAACCCAATCAACATTCCCCAAGTATCCAGGCGTTTGACATTTCCTGTTGCCGCTTGCCACAGTAAAGGTGGGTTGTGAGCAGCATTACTGTAATACAGCGTTTGAGTTTGGGGATCGTAGGTAGAACAAAATAAAGTAATAAAGCGGTGCGAGTTTTCTAAGTGTGCATAAATTACCTGATTTAGTTTTTGGAGAATTTGAGCTGGTGAATTGCCGTTAGGAACTTCTGCTCGTAATATTCCCTGTGTCATCGTCATTAATAATCCTGCAGGAACACCTTTTCCCATCACATCTCCAATCACGATTCCCCAGCGACAGGGATTGTTGCTACTTAGCTTTGCTTCGTTGGGATGGCAGTTGGTAGGAATAAAATCGTAATAATCTCCTCCAATATGACTTGCTGGTTGACAGCGTGCGGCTAAGGTTATTCCTGCAATTTTGGGACACTGGCGGGGTAGCAGTCGTAGTTGAATTTCTGCACCGATTTCTAGTTCTCGATTCATGCGTTCTTTTTTGCGCAGTTCCGCTGTCAACTCATCGTTTTCAATGGCAACGGCGGTTTGATCGGCAACTAGGCGGACTAACTTTTGTCTATTTTCTGTCCAAGTGTACTCTGGTTTATTGCTAAAAACATAAAGTCGTCCGCGTTCGGATTGTTTGACAAAAATTGTTGTGCCAAAGAGTTGAATGTCCGATCCTAGGTAGCGACTCACTTGGTCGTCTAAAGTCGCTGTTGCAACTGCAGGAACAATTTTAGGCGCGGTGGTTAAGGAAGCTGTCACAGCGCCGATCGCAGTTTCTAGCGCATTACGAATGTTTTGACTTTGAAGACTGTCTTGGCAGTGCAGTCGTTCTAGACGGACTTGACCGTTGGGCTTAAATAAAACTAAGGCTCCACCATCAGCGTCTGTGACGCGTGTTGCCATGAGTGGAATGAGTTCCAAAAACTGATTAAGATTATTAAAGCTGCGCAGAGCGAATCCAAGAGAACTCAATAGGTCGTGGATCTTGTGCTGTTCTTTGTGCAGACGCGCTACAAGTTGTTTGAGCGCCAAAATCGGAGTGCTATCGGTGTTGGCGTTGTTATTGCGGTCAGCAGTAGGTTGCGAAGAAGATTGAGACACAGGCACAATTTTATTCTCTTATCTGAGGATTTTATCCATCAAGTGACAGCAAAAATCATTGTGTTTAGTTTAGACGAGAAGGTATTGCCAGCTACACACTAGAAAGTTTAATGCCTTTTGTGCAACTTGGCGATCGCAACGTTGCAGTACAGTTTTCTACTCTAGTTTTTTGTTTGGATTTTAGCAAAGAACTGCGATTTACTCTTAGCACTGTGCTTTCTGCTGCCTGCCACACTTATAGCATCTAAGCAGAAATTTAGCAGTAGAAGATAAAGCTACGAGCAAGTTTTATTTTCTTCCTTGGATCGAGACTATTCAATTGGAAATGTTGAAGTATTTTAGCTAAAAAAAAGTATTTTCAGTTGAAATTGTTTAATATTTTGTGTCTAAATTAACTACTGAGTAGAGCTTCCACAAATTCGTAGCTGGAAAACGGGCGCAAGTCTTCAATTCCCTCACCCGCACCGATAAAGCGAATGGGGAGATTGAGTTGCTGCACGACTGCTAATGCGACTCCTCCTTTTGCCGTACCATCGAGCTTTGTTAAGACAACTCCACTTAGTTGAGCTGCTTGAGCAAAAACTTCTGCTTGACGCAGACCGTTTTGTCCTAATGTTGCATCAAGAACAAGCAGCGATTCTATTTTAGCGTCGGGAGCTTTTTTATCAACGATACGACGAATTTTACTGAGTTCGTCCATAAGATTTTTCTTATTTTGGAGTCGTCCGGCAGTATCGACTAACAGTAATTCGATATTGCGTGATTGTGCTGCAGTAATTGCATCAAATACCACTGCCGCTGGGTCAGTGTTTTTTCCTGGGTTGGCAATCACGTCAACTCCACTACGCGACCCCCAAATTTTCACTTGCTCGACCGCCGCCGCGCGAAAGGTGTCAGCCGCAGCAATTAAGCATTTGTAGCCTGATTTTTGGGCAATGTGCGCGATTTTGCCGATAGTCGTTGTTTTACCCGCACCGTTGACACCGGTTATTAGCCAAATATTTAGCGTATCTTTTTCAGGAGCAAATGTAGCATTATGCGCTTTTAAAGGTCGATCGAGCATATCTCGCAGAATTTCTTTGAGATAGGCGATCGCCACTTCTGGGGGTAGTGCTTCTTGTTTGATTCGCTCTTGTAGGGCATTAATTACATAGTCTGTTGCTTCAACGCCAACATCGGCTTGCAATAGTAGTGCTTCAATTTCTAGTACTGCTGCTTGGTTGAGAGGTCCTTGCCCGACGATCGCCTTAAGTTGATTGACAATATTACGACGAGTCTTGTCTAAACCTTGGCGCAGCTTTTTGAGCCAGGTAATTTCTTCTATCGAAATATCTTCTGGTTTACGCCCTTGCGCGGCTAAAATTTCAGCTGACCACAAGAAACCTTCATCGAATGCCAAACCAGGAATTGGTGGTGCTTCGTCTACAACTTGTGGAGTTTCTGTAACAGTGGCGCTAATTGGTTCGGGTTCCTCAATTGCGGTTGCTTTGAGTCTTTCTAATCGTGCTTGGCGTTCAGCTTCTGCTCTTGCCCAAAAGGGTAAAGACTCAGTTGTCGCCTCAGTGACTGTGGTTTCATCACTGGTTGGTGGCGCATCCTCTGCTGTCACGGATATTTCCGCTGTCGGTTGCTCACTTTCTCGAGTTTCTGTCGTGACTGGTTCGCTTTGAGCAATCTCTGTTTCTGAGTCCGCTGTTGGCAGTTTTACTACTTCTTCTGTTGCAGTTTCTTCGTCAGAGGTAGCTTCGTCTTGTCCTGGTGCAACAGCTTGTGTTTGTGCTTGTCTTTGTTGAATGTTTTTGTAAGCTGCTTTGGCAAAACTTAAGTAGTCAGTGGTAGCATCACGTAATGGCTCGCGCTGTTCTTCTTCAGGTGTTGGTTCTGGTGGTGTGGCAGTAGACTGTTCCTCGGTTGCAGGAGCAGCTTGCTCATTACTACTAAATTGACGACGGAACCAATTAAAAACCATTGCACTACTGTAATTGCCAGAGCTACGACTTAACTTTATTAAATAGCAGAGATGTTTAATTTACCAACTCGCAATTGATGCAGGCGAGATGTCTGGGGTTAAGATTTTGGGTAAGCAGCTTGTGTTTGTTCGCTGACGCGGCGGAGAACACCATTAATAAATCGGTGTCCGTCATCTCCACTATAACGCTTAGCAAGTTCTACTGCTTCATTGATCGCGACGCGATCGGGAACGCCTAAGTATACTATCTCTGCTACTGCAATGCGCAGTAAGTCGCGGTCAATGCGTGCTAGACGCGAGACTTGCCAATCGACTAACGCTGCATTTAGCTGTTCGTCAATTTCTGAGCGATGGATATTGACAGCGCGGACAATTTGTAGCGCATAAGTACGAACGTCAAACTCTGGTTGATTTGCGAGTTGAATGAGTTCGGGTAGCTCTAGCGCTGTACCAATTCGGTTAATTGCACTTTGAGTCAGTTGAATCGACTCATTTACCATTGACCTAGAAGTACGTAAGTCGCTAGCGCGGGTTTCGCTACTTAATAAGCGATCGCTTGCGCGTTGTAATTCGGCTGCAGCGGTCGTCAGCGTATCTTGAACTTCAGCTGTCAAAGTCCTAACTGCTGCTAGCACCATGTTTGATAGTTGCTGTGTTTCTAGCTTTTCGGGTGAACTTGGCAGTTGACTCAAGCTGAGTAAAGCAAGTTCGCGGGCAATTCTACGAGGTTGCATAAGAAGGTTGGGGTTCTAAGGAAGCAGAGGAGTAAGGGAGCAGAGGAGCAGAGGAGTAGTATTTCTGTATAACTCAAAACTTATCACTCAGAACTAATCACTAGCCACTTAACTCCTCACTCCTTTTCACTGTAGTGGTGATTCGAGGGTACGCTCTTTGGGAACAACTAAAGGTTGTATAGGAGTGCTAGCAACGATACCTCCAGAAATAATGATCTTGAAGGCGTCTTCGATTGACATTTTTAATGTAATCACTTCGTCTTCAGGCACAATTGCATACCAACCAGTAGTCGGGTTTGGGGTTGTCGGAATAAAAATACTTAGTACAGGACGAGCTAATTGCGATTGTATGTCGCTGCTGATTGTGCCTGTCACAAATGCGATCGCCCACATTCCTTTACGGGGATACTCTACTAGGATAACGCGGCGAAACTTGCCGTTGGTATCTCTTAGCAAAGTTTCTAGCAACTGTTTAAGTGTTTTATAAACTGAGCCTGCTAAGGGAATTGCTTGCAGAAGTTGCTCTCCTACATCGAGTAACCACCGTCCTGCAATATTGCGAGCCATCAAACCAATGAGCAAAATGCTAAGTAACGGTACCGTTAACCCTACTGCTAAACTTAACAGATCCACTAAAAGTGGATGCATGCCATCAAAGGGGTTTAGTTGCTTAGGAATTTGCGTGAGAAAGTCAATCACCCATGTCGCGACCGTTACGGTTAGCCAAATCGTAGTAGCCAGCGGAATGACTACTAATAGCCCTGCGATCAAGTCATTTTTTAAGTCTTGCTTAAGGCGTTCAAACACAAATCGCCCACTCTCCTTGTAACTGGCACTTGACTTTTGAGTTCTTTGTTGTGAGTCAGTAAGTTAAGATATGACGCACTAGGGAAAAATGTTATCTCATATACTGACACGTAATTTTATTATCCTCGCACTCTCTTTTTGCCTTGACTAAGGTCGTTTGCAATTGGTTGCATATTCTATTGTATTATTTTAAAAGCTGTAAAGATTTGTTTCAATTAATGTAACATTACTCATGAACTGGTGAATTACATCCCTTGACTTCGCTAGTAGTCAGTGTAATTGGGGCGCTCTGGTGGCAGTGAGTTCATATTTCTTAATCCTGTCCAGCCAATGAGGATGTAACCAATTGATAGCAGCAAACTACGAATACCACTACCAATTCCTGACTGAACTTGTTCTTGCGCGCGTTGTTCGACTTCTTGTCTGCGCTGCTGTATCTGTTCTAAAGCTTGATTGCGGACAGTATCAGCATTAAGTTGTTGGTCGATGATTTGATCGAGAGCTTCAGGCTTTTCTCTTGCTTGTTGGAGTATATTCCTGATTTGCTCTGGAATCTGCGGGCTTTGAAGTGCGGCGTTGACTTGTTGTTCGTCTTGCAAGATTGCAGAAATTTGAGTGCGGATTTGAGTTCGCTGTGCAGCAATTTGGGTTTGTAGTTGTGTTTCAGCTTGTGATACTTCTTGATTGATGCGCGCGATCGCTTCTGACCGAGCTTGCAAAATATTGTTAATATGTAGCGGCGCCAGTAGCAGAAACAGCAACCCTAATAAACTTGCCAACACCAACACAAGAAATCTTAAGTTAAGTCCAGCTTGGCGAGTCCAAGTCGCATTTGTCGCCACATTTTCAACCCAATACCCTGCTAAAAGTAAGGCTGTCCCGACCATAGGGATTGTCCCTCGGTCAATGATTTGAGTGGCAAAGTTGATTTGCCAAGCTTGAGTTTGTGCTCGAAACGGAAATAACAATAAGACAAAATCAAGCAGAAAAGCCAAAATCAGGATAACTCCTACTATCTTCAAGGTTCGAGATGCCAGTGAAGAAAATAATATGTCGTTATTAAGTGCTTTCATTGTTTCAATCTTTTCAGTGCCAGGTTCTGGAAGCGAGCATTAGAAGAGTATTTTATCTTCATTTGGTTCGCAATGAATTATTTTTCTAACTATGGCGTTTCCTAGAGGGTAGTTAATATTAGTGGAAGTTGCAAAAAATACATCAATATTTATTTAAAAAGACAGAAGGTAGAAAATGAAAGATAGCTATGCGACGGATAATTGAAGTAATAGCTTGGTATCGCAAAGGTAGAGAAAACAAATTCTTACATCTGTACAAATGTTTACTCTACTTTACTTTTGTCAGGTCGAACTAAAATCGAGTTTACTTCATTATTTTTGATAATACCAACGAGCAATTTTTTGTGGTGGAACACCTATCAAGTAGCTGATAATTGCTAGTTGATTAATGATTGTAGTTTGCCAGACTCCCAACCTTAACCAGCGACGTGCTGAAACGATCGCAGGGACTGAGATAATTGCAATACGTCCTTGACGTCGCAGCTGCCGCATCAATTCAAAATCTTCCATAATCGGTAGCTGAGGAAAACCTCCAATTTGGTGAAAAGTTACTGACTTCATAAAAATAGCTTGATCGCCGTAGGGCATTTGTAGCCAGCGCGATCGCCAATTTACTCCGCGCTCAATGATTCTTAAACTCAGTAGCGCGGCATCGATGTGTAGCGCAAAAGCCCCAGCTATTACCTGTTTGTGGTGCTTAGGCGTATTTAAGGCTTGATGAATCAAGGTATCAAAACCTTTTGGGAGACGCGTATCAGCGTGTAAGAACAACAGAATATCACCTGTAGCTGACAAAGCACCCAAATTCATTTGCACCGCACGATTAGCTACAGGCGCAGACAAAACTTTTACGCCAAACGAGTGCGCGATTTCCAGCGTGCGATCGCTACTACCACCATCTACCACAATAATTTCTAGCGCGCGATCGGGTTGAATACTTGCTAGTGTTTGTGGCAAGTTTGTGGCTTCATTAACAACGGGAATAATAATAGAAATTGAGCCTTCTTTAAGAATAAGTCAACCCCGAACATCTAAACAAATAAAATGTATTTTAATTTATATCATTTCAGCCTTACGGATAATCTATTATCTCAGTAGACCAGCAACTGAGTGTAAATATAAATTCAATTGTTTCTGCTAATATATCGGCTGCTGATGCTTTCTCTAAAAGCTGAAACTTATGCGCGTTTATTCTTATAAGGTAACAATCCGATTGGGAGAATTATTGTATAAATATCTGTTTGAGTCATTTTCTAACTTTTGTCAAACTATAGCTTAAGCTTACAAGCAATTGCTAGCAAGGTCTTGCTATTTATTATAAAAAGCCTCAACTAATCTTTCAAAAGTCCTGCTAAAGATTGACGACCTCAATACTTTAGTTATTCTTTATACACGTATTGATTCAGTAGGCGGACTTGAGGCTTTGTGCTTGCGAACTGAAAATCAACTTGCTTGCCAAGTTTCTTGTAAAAATATGTACAATTTTGTTACCAGGATAGTCTAAAATCAGCATTAAAATTATTAGGTCTTGTGCCAGAATAGCGCTATAGAATGTGCCAGTTTTTTTAATGGCGAATCAACTTGCGATGAGATAGCTGTCATGCATGGTAGTGCAGTAAAGATCCAAGACGGCTTTTTCGCATGCTACGAAACGCGATAAGAATTTTAGGCAAATAGTTTTCAATTTACCTGATTAAGTAATTGATTTTAGACACATCTGAAGTTAAATTTATTCCAAGTTTATTCTCTGTTAAATTTTGTACGTGACAGCGGAAACTTCAATCTCTCAATCTCCGTCCGCAGTTTTATTAAATTTGCTGAACTAAAATTCTCATCCGAGGCGGAATTTTACCACCAAAGTTGAGAATCTAGGTTGCTTTTTGTAGAAGTAACCGTTGAGCAGCAAAGGATGCATCTCAAACCTTTGGCTCAATCAAGACGAAATCTCAGCGTTACAGTTTGCGGTTGTACTAGTTATTGATTAGGAGCCAGCGACTGTTGATTGTGGTTCGCGACTTAGTGTAAGCTCTCGCCTTTAAGTCAGGATTGAGTCTTTACGCTCACTGCTCTTAAATCTTGAGGTGGGTTTTATCGCTGCCATACGCGTTGTGTCCTGTTCCTCAGGTATACTCAAGGGCGGCATACCAGATATATCAGTGTGTGTGATGTGTGATGGAGTGAATTAGAGCAGATCGAGGAGACGTAAACTGCGCGAAATGAATGCGATGAATTAGGAGAAAGCATTGTGAGATTTCACTGGCTATTACCCAGTACTTTAGGCGTTACTTTAGGCATTTTTCTGTTATCGTCTCCCGCAGAGGCGGCGAAACTTCAATCGTGGAATTTTGATGCGAATCGCAACCGATTGGATTTCAAGACAGATGGTGCAGTTCAGCCCAAAGCACAACTTATTTTTAATCCTGTGCGATTGGTCATCGATTTACCAGGAACCAAATTACAACGTCCTACGGTAAAACAAGAGCTTGGCGGGACAATTCGCAGTATCCGAGTTGGTCAATTTGACGAACAAACAACTCGTGTCGTGATTGAATTAAGTCCAGGCTACAAGCTCGATCCAGCAAAGGTAAAATTTCAAGGCACAACACCAAGTCAGTGGAGCGTACAGTTACCTCAGCCAGAACGAATTGCCCTTAGTAGTCCACCAGCACCATCGTCTCCCACACAGCAAGCAACGACAAACACTTCGCCTTCCCAACCGTTGCTATCAGCGATCGTGTCAGGAAGTAGTACGACAAACAATAGCGCTCCAGCCCAAGAAAAGCTGACAACGGCTGCAACTGTACAAGTAGAAAATGTTCAGGTGACAGGAGATGGACTATTTGTCCGCACTCGTGGTGGTGGAACTCCTCAAATTAGAGTAAATCGCAGTAGCGATCGCAGTACGATTGATGTCGATTTAGTCGGTGCTTCGCTATCACCACAGCTCGCTAAAAAGCCTACTGTCACAATCAATCGCTATGGTGTTAGCCGGATTCAATTCAATCAAGTTCAAAATTCACCGCCCGTGACGCGGATGACAATGCGGGTAGACAGAAATGGACCTGATTGGCAAGCAACAGTCAGCCGTTTTGGTGGCTTAGTCGTGCTTCCGCAGGGAAGAAGTACTGCCAATACGGTTGTCAATACTCTGACGCAAAACACAAACACAAATACACCTTCGTCATCAGGTTTAGCAACTATTCAAGCTGCTGAACTAACGATTGATGGCGCGCAATTATTGATTCGCTCTAGTGAAAAGGTTAACTATACAGCTGGTTGGGACCGCTCTACAGGACTGTATCGGATTACGATTCCGAATGCGCAGCTTGCGAGTAATGTCCAAGGACCTTCGCTGACTGCTAATAGTCCGGTACTACGCGTGCGCTTGCAACAATCCGACCCGCGGACAGTTACGATTTGGGTACAACCCGCAACGGGGGTTCGGATTGGCGAACTTAATCAACCAGGACAAGACATTCTTGCCTTACAACTGTCTCGCGCCAGCTCGATCGTACTACCACCGGCAAATGCTCAAACACCGCCACCAGAGCCGCAGCCTATCCCAGTACCTGTACCCCAGCCAGCAACACCACCAAAACCTGCCACGCCACCTCCTGCAAAGCCTAATCCTCCTAAACAGCGTGCTGTAGTCGTTATCGATCCAGGACACGGTGGAAAAGACCCTGGGGCGATTGGAATTGGTGGATTGCAGGAAAAACAGGTAATTCTACCAATATCAAAACAAATTGCCGCGATTCTGGAGAAAGAAGGCATAAAAGTCGTAATGACCCGCGATTCAGACTATTTTGTTGACCTAGCGCCGCGCGTAGCGATCGCCGAACGCGCCAATGCGGATATTTTTGTGAGTATCCATGCCAACTCAATGGGACTAAATCGTCCTGATGTCAATGGTCTAGAAACCTACTATTTCTCTAGCGGTCAGCGTTTAGCACAGGTGATTCATCGCAATATTTTGCAGCGTGTAACTGTGCGCGATCGCGGCGTGCGACGCGCTCGATTTTATGTTCTGCGCAAATCTTCAATGCCTTCGGTTCTTGTGGAACTCGGTTATGTAACTGGTCGTGAAGATAATCCCAGATTGCGAAATCCGGCTTACCAAACACAAATGGCAGAAGCGATCGCGCGTGGCATTCTAGAGTATCTTGGGCGCTAGTCTGATTTTTTGGTGATTTTGGTGTTTTATGCCAAAATTCATACTCAGCATCTGTGCTTTGTTTAATTTAATTAATAACCTGTGGCTGATACTTCTGTCTCTTCAAATTCACATCGAATACAAAACGCTCCCATTGGTATTTTTGATAGCGGCTTAGGCGGTCTGACGGTACTACATCAGCTTTACCAACAACTGCCTCAAGAATCGATTATTTATCTTGGAGATACAGCGCGAGTTCCTTATGGTACTCGTTCGCCAGGCGAAATTGTTCAATTTATGCGCGAAATTCTCGCCTGGATGCTTCAGCAACAAGTCAAAATGGTGGTCGCGGCGTGTAACACAAGTTCAGCACTGGCACTCGACATCGTCCAAAAAGAATTTCCTATCCCGATTATCGATCTCATTCTGCCGGGAGCAAAAGCAGCAGTACAGTATGGTAAACGCATCGGCGTGCTCGCTACTCCAGCAACTGTGGCAAGTAATGCTTATAAACGCGCAATTTTAGAAATCGATGCAAGTGTTCAAGTGTGGCAAGTTGGTTGTCCTGAATTTGTGCCACTCATTGAGCAAAATCGCATCCACGATCCCTATACAAAAGAAGTCGCGCGTGACTATTTAAATTTCTTATTACAACAGCGCATCGATACTTTAGTCTATGGCTGCACGCATTATCCTCATCTCGCGCCAGTGCTGCGATCGCTTTTACCAAGGACTGTGAAACTTATCGATCCTGCTGAGTATGTCGTCGCGGCTACCGCTCAAGAACTAGAATTATTAGGATTAAAAAATACTTATTCTCCCTCTTTTACACGTTTTTGTGTCACTGGCTGTCCTCAACAGTTTGCCCAATCTTCCTTACCTTGGTTAGGCTATACTCCCAACGTTGAAGCTATTTGCCTAACAGCAGTACAGTCTAGATTAGTCTAAAGCAGAGGGGCAAAGGAGAAAGAATGTATGCGAACTGACGTTTGAGACGAACTACTTACCCTCAACTCTAGTTGAAGATGCAAGACAATTTCTACAGATTTCCTCATAAAACTTCCCCCACGCCAAGGCTTAGCTTAAAATGAGTACAGATTATGTAAATTTTCTTAACTAAAGCTTGAGTCGGCTTATACATGACCTCAGCCACCTTCCTTTTCTCCCCAGTTGAAGCAGACCTACAGATACTGTCAGAAAACTTGATTCAGTTAGTAGGTACGCGCCATCCCAAACTCTTCGCAGCGGCAAAGCACTTATTCGGAGCCGGAGGAAAACGGCTGCGCCCAGCAATTGTGCTACTTGTATCGCGAGCAACAATGTTGGATGAAGATATTACGCTGCGTCACCGTCGCTTAGCTGAAATCACAGAAATGATTCATACCGCGAGTCTCATTCATGATGATGTGGTAGATGAATCCGCAATGCGGCGAGGTGTTCCCACAATTCACAGCCTATTTGGTAATGGTGTCGCTGTACTAGCAGGAGATTTCTTTTTCGCTCAATCCTCTTGGTATTTGGCTAACTTAGACAATCTAGAAGTAGTCAAGCTCTTATCAGAAGTCATTATGGATTTTGCAGCTGGAGAAATCCAGCAAGGCGATACTTTATTTAATACAAGTTTGTCTATCGAAGCTTACTTGAAAAAGAGCTACTACAAAACAGCAACTTTGTTCGCGAATAGCTGTAAAGCTGCAGGTATACTCAGTGGCGTATCAAACGAAGTTGCAGAGCATTTGTATAATTACGGGCGCGACATTGGTTTAGCATTTCAGATTGTCGATGACATTTTTGACTTTACTGGCTCAACCGATGTCTTAGGTAAACCTGCTGGTTCGGACCTCAAAAGTGGCAATCTAACTGCGCCAGTCATATTTGCTTTGGCAGAAAAACCATATTTAGAAGTCTTAATTGAACGAGAATTTGCACAAGAAGGCGATTTAGAACACGCGATCGCACTCATTCGAGACAGTAAAGGTATCGAGCAAGCACGGGAATTAGCCGCACAACACGCAACTCAAGCCGTTGAGCATCTCCATATTCTCCCACCTTCTGAATCGCGCCAAGCTCTAATGAATATGGCTGATTACGTTCTCAATCGGCTGTATTAGTGGTTAGTTAGCCAGTAGTGGTTAGGACTCGTAGTAGTTCATCTATAGTATTTCTCCTGTGCATCCTCTGCTCTCTACCTTTACTAAGCGATATCTGGAGGAATGTGGTTGGAAGGTGTATTTGACAACGAAGATTGCTGCAACTGAACTTGAACGAGACGCTGCATATCTTCGCGGCGAATTTCAACGCCGTTGGTTGTATCGCCTGGTCTTTCAAAGAAGATGATACTGTCAACAGTTTCTAAAGCAATAAGCTGAAATAAGATAACAGTTATAGGAACTGGAACAGCGATTAATTGTGGATCGATGTCAGCAGCAGTAGCAACATCTTCTAACGTGGGAAAAGCATAAACAACGCGCTTTTCTTGATGAAGTTCATCGCGACTGCGTAAAGTCGTCACTACCCACTCTTGTTCTAAGCTTTGTACAATGTAGTACTGTAAATGATGTAACTTCTCAGCGAGCAGTTTTAATCCAGGTGCGATCGCTGCAACAACTTTGGGTGTAATGCCGTCCTGGGGGGCGTCATCAATCAATAATTGAATTTGCGTGTCTAAATTCATAATTAAGCGCGAAACAGCTCTTGCTACCCTTTGAGTTTAGCGAGCTAAAGTCGATAGCTGCTTGTTGGGACTATTAGCTATTAGAAAAATCGTAATTTTACTGAAATCAAAGCATCACCAATTTATGCAGTACATTTACGTAAACTCTTAAAAAAGTTTTTTAAATCCGCAAATTAATCAGTAGGATTGCGCTAGTGTACTCAAGCAGTTATTCGTTAACTTATTGTCGTGTACTGCAATAAAAACATTACTAATTTACTTCAAAAACTTAAAGAAAGGACAACAAGAACTAAGAAAGTAGACTACATTTCTTGCTATTGCCTTTGGTAAATACTGCGCGCAGGATAATTTGTTAAAAATGTTACACCATTATCTACGACTCATCGACTTACTATTAAAAACAGTATGACAAAATCTTCCAGAATGCGACAGCGAAATCGAATAAAAGCATCGCTTGCGCTATCTGGTTGGAATCGGTGGCGACAGTCTAGAACAATAGAAGTCACTGAAGTAGAAGAATCGCGACTGCTACGATCGCTTGTTCAAGCATTAGTTATCGTTGGAATTATCGCAACCGATGTCGCAGCAGAAACGCAGTTTAGCTTGTGGGCGGTACCTTTAAGTATTGTTGGGGCTTTTTGGAGTTGGTATCGCCGTCACGATCGCAACATTTCAACTAAGTTTTGTATTGCGATCGCGATGTGTTATGCACTCGCCGCATTTTTTGGGCGCTTGCTGGGGGAATTAAACGATACCAGGGTTCTTCTCGCCGAACTTTTGATTCAACTTCAAGTTTGTCACAGCTTTGATTTACCCCGTCGCAAAGATTTAGGCTATTCCATCGTTGTCGGGTTAATTTTACTCGCGGTTGCAGGAACTCTTAGTCAGACTTTAGCGTTTGCACCGATGTTATTACTCTTTTTAGCGATCGCTTTACCCGTATTAGTCCTAGATTATCGTTCGCGACTGGGAATTGAAGAGCGAGGGGCGAAGAACAACGGACAAGAAGTCAAAAAATTTTCCTTCGTTACGTTCAAAAGTACAGGAATACTATTTTTAGTAACTCTCGGGCTAGGATTAACCGTTTTTGCAGTTTTACCTCGGTTTCCAGGTTATCAGCTACGGACATTTCCCGTAAGTGCACCGATTGATATTCAAGAAAACTTTGATGGGCGCAGTATTGTCAACCCAGGTTACGTGCGCGAGGGAAGCGGTAGAGGAACAAATGGCGGTAGTGGTAGCGACGCCCAAGGGGGAACAAGTGTAGACGAAACTTTTTACTACGGGTTTAATAGCGAAATTAATCAAAATTTACGCGGCGAGATGAAACCCAAAGTTGTCATGCGAGTGCGATCGCAAGTCGAGGGATTTTGGCGCGTCTTGGGATTTGACCGCTACACCGGTCAAGGTTGGGAAATTTCGCGTAACGAACAAGTCGTCAACCTCAAGCGTCCAACTTGGTCGTATCAAATATTTTTATCACCACCTGCGATCGCGCTTTCGACGCGAGAAGTTGTCCAAACGTATACAGTCGTTTCTGAATTACCTAATTTAATTCCAGCGTTAGCTTATCCCAAACAGATATTCTTTCCCGCACCGGAAATTGCAGTCGATCCAGAAGGCGGTTTGCGATCGCCTGTGGGGTTATCCAAAGATCTCACCTATACTGTGATTTCGCAAATTCCTTACCGCGATCGCACTTTATTAGGACAAGCCTCAACGAATTACCCGAAAAATATCCGCAATTATTATTTACAAATTCCGCCAGAAATCGCCGCACAAGTAAGGCAACTCACTCAAGAAATCTTAGCAAACTACAACCAACAACGCGTCGGACAGTCAGAAAAAGCACTCACATCGCCTTACGAGCAAGCTTTATACCTCGCGCAGTACCTCAAGCAAAACTATACTATCCCAGAAAATCCCTTAGCTCTTCCTTATCTTGCAGAAAATGAAGATTTAGTCACAGCTTTTCTCTTTAAACACAAAGGTGGTTATCCCGATCACTTTTCTACAGTATTAACAATTATGCTGCGTTCGATTGGGATTCCGGCGCGGTTAACAGTCGGCTTTAGTCCTGGAGAATTCAATCCGTTTACAGGTTTATACATTGTACGTAATACAGATGCGTATGCGCTGACTGAAGTGTATTTTCCAGAATACGGCTGGTTTGCTTTCGATCCAATTCCAGGACACCCCTTAATTCCGCCTTCCGTCGAAGAGGCGCAAACGTTTAGTGTTTTACAAAAATTTTGGCAATGGGTTGCTGGGTGGTTACCTAGCCCTGTATCTGGTTTTCTGAATACGCTGTTTGCGATAGTGTTGGATGGAATAACTGCAGCAATTGCTTGGTTTATTGCGCTTTTTTCTCAAGGTTGGTTTGGTATTTTAACGGCGTTAATTGTTGCTACTGGAATCAGTTTCTTAATTTGGCTAGGTTTACAACAATGGCAAATTTGGCGCAGACAACGAACTTTAGCCAAACTACATCCTATTGAGAGATTGTACCAACAAATGCTTGATTGGACAGCAACACAAGGATTGCGCAAACACGCTGCCCAAACACCGCTAGAATATGCGCAAATATCGCATCAGCATTATCCTACAAGCGTTGCTAAAGTCATTGAAGAAATTTGCCAAGCTTACATGAGTTGGCGTTATGGCGGACAATTACCTGATGTCGAAGAATTAACAATGCAATGGCACACTTTGAAAAAATATCAATTATCCGATAAAAAAATCTTCCGTGCATAGGTTACTAAGCAACCATGTAACCTCTCACGGAAGCAGATTGCTATAAATTTCTGAATAAATTAGTTTCAGCTATTAACGTAAATACTACTAGATGTTAAGTCAGGAGCACCAACTAAAATTGCTAACTGGACTTGCTGACTAGCTCCTATACCATCAACATCAAAATACAACGCGCCAGAAGATGTATCGTAAATAAAGCGATCGTCCACTTCGGTTGCTGAAGTCCCAAATTTTAGCTGTCCTGATAACAATTCTCCCTCTACAAGCCCACCGCCAAAACCACTTGCAGAAACATAAATTGTGTGACCTTTATCTGCTGCAAAGTTGGTAATTGTATCTATTCCATCAGTCGGTTTACTGAAAATAAAGCCGCTATCCCAATCTCCTCCAGTCAGGGTATCGTTTCCCTGACCACCTTCCATTCCAGCAATTCCACTTAAAACATCATCACCATCGCCACCATAAAGACTACTGTAATTACCTGTTATAGTATCGTTGCCTTTACCACCGTAGATTGTACTTTCATCACCATCGAGTAAATCGTCGCCATCACCACCATCAATGTCCACTGAAGTACCGCCAGTGATTGTGTCGTTACCTCTACCACCATACATTTCAGCGCCATTATTAACATACAGGTAGTCATTGCCGTCACCACCATCCATGTATATTGTCTCGCCTGGCATTGCGAAAGAGCCTGCGTGGTCTCCAATTAAGCGATCGTTTCCAGCACCTCCGTAAAGTTTATCTTTGCTACCACCCTTAAGCGTGTCGTCACCAACTCCGCCATAAAGTGTATCGCTGCGCTTGTCATTACTACCGTCGAGCTTATCGTTACCAGCAAGACCTCTTAAGACATTTCTACCGCTATTGCCAGTAATAATATTGTCTAGTTCATTACCGGTGCCATTAATATTGCTGCTACCAGTTAGTACCAAATCATTCAGATAAGCGCCCAGTTTGTAGCTTACAGAAGATCGCACTGTATCGTGGGCACCGCCACCGGAATATTCAATAATGACATCAGTAGTTGTGTCTACAATATAAACGTCGCTGCCTGTACCACCAATTAAAGTATCGATTCCTGCACCGCCATTCAAGGTATCGTTACCTTCATAACCGTAGAGCTTATCGTTGTTTGAACCACCTTTTAAATTGTCGTTACCAGCAGTTCCCTTAATTATTGCCATAATAGTAAACCTCTTTTAATTTTACGTGTTTATAAACTATTTATCTTGTCAAGCTTCTTGGTCTACGTTTTAGTTATCATCTGTTTTTCTTACTTTTATTCAAAAAAAATGTTCTCGTTAAACAAATTAGTACTCCTAAAATAAGACAAGGCAAAACTCATTTACTTGACGATTACAGTTAGCTTTCTAAAGTGTATTATCTAATGATTCAGGAGTTTAATAAATCAAAGAAAAATACAAACATTTTAGGGAATTCGAGCTCATTCTGGCTAAATAACTACAAATCTGTATTAATACGCTGTTATGAGTAGGTTAGTGACTAGTTATTAGTCACCTTTCACCTTTTGTTAATACTAATCAACCAGATTTGATACGATCTTCTCTAAAAAATATTTTTTACTAACTACTGCCTCAATATTAATTATTAGCTAAAGATTGCAAATCTATGTTCTTTTCATTAAAACAAGCCTGTCTTAACACTTTTATTGAGGCAGATCTGCTATTTTTAACATTTTTTTTTGATTGAATTCTTTAGCTACTACCAAGTAGTTTAACCTCTAATAGAATATTAATTTTTTTTGCAAAGTTATCTTTTTTGATATGAATTATATTATGTGGTCTGCGTTTTTCATGTAAGCTGGAAGAATGCTCCATAAGTCATGGGTTAATAACTAGATGACAATGAAGTTATGGAACTTATTAGTAATATAATGCTCGCTCTCTCGGTAGTTTTTGAAGCTACGTATTTGGCGTTCTGGGGAAGTCATATCAAGCGATCGCAAAAACAACGGAATTAGTTAGTTGTAGTAATCGTCACGCGTTCAAAGCGAACGACGTCTGGCGCTTCTCTAGCGCGATCTGTCCTTTGCATGATATGCATCTCTCCACCTGGTGGCACAAAAGTCACTGAGATAGAATCTCCAGTTATTAAGTTGAGTCGCTGTAGCTCGCGTACCGTTTCAGTAATATCTAGACTAAAGGTGGCTTTTTGAGGATGGGCAAATAGTGCCAATCTGCCTACATAGTAAGGGCTGTTGCGGTCTGGAGGAACTCCTTGAGGGAGGTTGACGTACACTTCATAGGGAATTGAATTTCTGGGGTTATATTCAACCTTCTCAACGTTGAGCGTAACAGAACCTGCTGTTATCGTTCTAGAACTACTAAATGGTCTTACTCCTTGTGACTGAGGAAATCTTAAATTTAAAGTAACTGGAGCTTCTCTAAGTTCTATTAACATTTGCTGATTGTTCGTAGGTGTTGTTGCTAACAGTTGAGGAGTCATCGTCGTTGCTTGTGAAGAACGCTCAGCATTGCTCATTCCACGCATCAGGATTTGGTTTCCCAGGGGGGCGTCATCATATCTATAGTTTAGTTGCTGCACGATGTTGATGATATCTCTGCCGCGCAATGTCACTTGTCTGGCATTTTCATCAAAGAAGGTAAAGCGATCGCTCATCCAGTCGCTATCATTCGTAGGATTTACTCTTCCATTTCCTAGCAACAACCAACGTTCCCACAAGCGGTCAATATTCGCATGATGCAACCAAAAAATCGGATCTCGAGCCGCCATTTCTACTTGACGCATCCAGCCACTATTACCACCGACAACAACATGAACTTGGTTGTGAGGTCGTCCCTCCAAAAGTCCTCCACCAGAACCTCGGTGCGTTCCACTTGTAACTCTTCGACCACCAAAGCTTTGCTGTCCGGAACTAGTATGGAAGAAGTTTGTGCGTTGAAAAGCTCCTTCATAACTGACTTCCGCTGATGCTAATGCTGTTGTACCTTGATTAATTCCTGGGGCGCGCTGTTCTACATAAAGCGAATTGGTAGAGCCATCTGATAGTAGTGGATTCCGAAACGGCTCAGGTAATGTACGCTGATCGGGAAAATCTGAATAGTTCCAGTAAGGAAGTGCTAGCGTTGGATCGCCAGACGCCTGACGCAGAATTCGCTCAAAGTAGTATAGATACATTCGGTGCCAAGGGAAAAAGAAAAAACTTCCATGATTGCAAGTCCTCCATGCGGTCAATCTACGTGATTCACTACTGGGAATGCCATGCATATTAGCTTGATAAATCCAACTTGTTGGATTAGTATCAGACCGAGACTGCATTACCTGAATTCCTCTTCTTAAAGCTGCAATTTTTGTGGGCGACTGCATGAATGTGGCAATATTTTCACGAACATAAACAGAACTTGTTTGTGCAGTGGCTTTACTTGCAAAAAGTTCGCTAATTAATGGTATAGTTCCAACACCAGCAGCGCCAGCAGACAAGAAG
Source organism: Chroococcidiopsis sp. TS-821 (assembly GCF_002939305.1). NCBI lineage: Bacteria > Bacillati > Cyanobacteriota > Cyanophyceae > Chroococcidiopsidales > Chroococcidiopsidaceae > Chroococcidiopsis > Chroococcidiopsis sp. TS-821. The sequence goes on from NZ_MVDI01000008.1 coordinate 191,361, forward strand.
CTAAGTAGCCTTAAAACTTCACGACGCGAAAGGCTAGAAGACATAATATACTCCATAAAAACTTGTTTATTGGTAAACACTGCTGCATTTTGGCAGCGTGTATAAACGCTGTGCTAATCTCGTAGCAATACTTTTTATAAAATGCTTAGATTTATCAAACTAATAGTTGAGCAAAACAAAATCAGGTAGTTTTTTTGTACCTCTGTAGTGTTACATTGTTAGTTAATAATTGCATCACAAGGTCAGCTAGAGCTATCTTGTTTAATAATCGACAAGACAGCATAATAGATGAATGCTGTTTCCTAAATTTTTAGCAAAACACTAATGAAAAATCAGAGGTTTAAGTGGCGCATTTTGTATTTGTTTATATGTCAAGAATGACTTGCTGACGTTATTTTAATTTAGAGAAAATGCAGCTCCTTTTAACTTGTCAATTCTTGAAAATGTTGCTTTAGCACCACTAATTAGCTGAATAAAAATTAAAAGAATCTTGCTGATAGTGGCTTTAGTACCGAATGCTTTTACCGTTTTTAAAATTCCCTGGTAGGGAATGCTTGTAACCATTACACTCCTCCCTTATAGGAAGAACCTTATTTGTATAGCTGTAGAAATATAACAATATACAAACTTGAATTACGAACTAAATATTTTTTTAGTTCATTTATCTAGAGAAGATGCCACCTATAGAAATTATGATTGAAACTTTTGAATTTCTAGTTTCAACTTACTTGAATATAAGATAAAGAAAAAACAAAAAATCAAATAGAGCTTTTGCCTATTTTTACTATAACTTTATTTTGCCAGTTGTTTAGATGGATTTCATTAAAGTTTTAATGAAGCAATACACAAGTTTGCATAAGTTTGAAGTTCGAAGACGAATAGACTAACTGGTATTTTAAAAACTTCATGAAGCAGGATAAATGAAGTATTATGTAGTGATTTTTTACTATTATTTGTTAGTATGCTTTTTCCACTGTGATGTTGATATTAATGAGCTCGCATTTTGTTCTTGCTGTCGTCGCTGCAAAATAACACTAGCACAATCGCTTAATTGTGGATCGCGGTAGGGAATCGCTGCACGTGTGAGAAGATGCTCTTGTTCTTCTGGCGATAATGTAGGAAGAGCAATAGATTCCCAAGCTGCGACTGTTCCTGGCGCTCGCCTTCCGACTGGTGGCGTTGAACCTATGTTTAATCCAGCTTGGATCAATGCAGTACGTACCGCAGCTGCACACGAATAAGTGGCTAAACGTCCATCAGGAGCTAAACATAAAGCAACGCACTTAAGAAATTCTACTGTCCACAGTTGCGGGCAATGTGGTGGTGAGAAGGGATCGAGAAAAATAGCATCAGCTTGAAAGTTGAATTGATTTAGGTTTTGAATTGTCTTGCGAGCATCACCGATGAGTAGCGTAGCTTTGCAATTACTTGTTTGTACTTGATGTTCGCTTGCTAATTGACTCAAAAGTTGCGGTATGGGTTCGTCCCAAGATTGCAGGAGTTCATGCGCGATCGCTGACGTTGGTACATTTGGATTTGTTTCTAAACCAACAACTTCGACGTAGCAACGCGGATTCACTTGCCAAATCGTTGCTAAAGCTGCTGCGGTGTTGTAACCTAAGCCATAGCAAATGTCTAATAACCTTATTTGAGGTTGCTGGGCTTTTTGTTGTAGTTGTGTTGGTTCGACAAACTTTCTTTCAGCTTCCTGACGCGCCCCATATTGACTGTGAAACGCTTCATTAAATTCTGTGGAAAAAAACGTAAATGAGCCATCGGCGGTACGCTGGGGAACAAATTCTTCGCTGCGCATAGTAACTCTTAGGCATAGAATATCTTTCAGGTTGACAATTTGTAATGATTCATTGAGTCAGTGGTTCGTGATGAACTGCTATCAAGTGTCGATCGCTAACTATTAACTAAAAAATGCGAGCAGTCAGTAGGCACTAATTAAATAACACATACAAGAGATTTATTGGGGAACGCAATAATAGATATTCGGCTTCGCCAATTACCAGTTTCCGGTTCCCAACCCTTAAGTTATGTTTATTTCTATCCACTAACTTACACAAGTTATGCGCATCTGCTTATGACTGACTTACAATCAGTAGTTTCTGCCGAATGGCTGTTGGAACACTTGGAAGATCCACAAGTAGCGATCGCCGATTGTCGTTTTTCACTTACCGATCCACAACTTGGTTATCAACAGTATCTAAAAAATCATATTCCAGGAGCTTTCTATTTAGATTTAAACAAAGATCTTTCTAGCCCTGTAGCGATACATGGCGGACGCCATCCGTTACCCGACCCGCATACATTGGCGCGCAAGTTAGCACAACTTGGTATCACCTCACAAACATTTGTCGTAGCTTACGATGACTCGCGCTTTGCTTTCGCGGCGCGCTTGTGGTGGCTATTACGTTACTTAGGACACACTCAAGTAGCTGTTTTGGATGGTGGTTTCAGTGGTTGGCTCAACAGTGGCTATCGCGTAACGTCAGTTATTCCTCAATCTAAATCGGGTAGTTTTGTGCCGCAAGTGCATCTCGATCGCGTTGTTGATATCACAGCAGTTAAAGCTCGTAAAGACTCTCCAGGAGTCGTTCTTGTCGATTCACGCGAAAGCGATCGCTATGCTGGAGAACGCGAACCAATCGATCCGATTGCAGGTCATATTCCTGGTGCAGTAAATTATCCTTGGCAAGAGGTTTCTGACACTCAAGGTTACCTGCGATCGCCTACCGCACAGCGCGATCGTTGGGAAAAGCTTAAATCTGCTGAAGAAATTATCGTTTATTGTGGTTCGGGTGTGACAGCTTGTGTCAATTTACTGTCTCTAGAATTAGCTGGAATTTATACTGGAAAGCTCTACGCTGGTAGCTGGAGTGACTGGTGTTCGTATCTCATCGCTGAACCACCGACTGCGGAAACTAGAACTAACGAGAATTACGCTAATTCCTGATCGATGGTTGGCTCGGATTAAAAACGTCCTAGCTCAACAGTATAAGTTACGCTCAAAAATAAGTTATCAAAATTAATATTTGGAGCAGAAGAACCACCAAGCGTTACTCCTGCTTGAAGATTAAATTGGCTACTACGCGAAGCGGCGTAAGTCAAGCGTCCGAGTAAGCGGTGAAATTGATCTTCGCGATCGCGTTGAGTAAAATCTGAGCGGGCGAACTGGTAATCTAATCCAACTAACAAATTGTTTTGTAAGTTGTAGCTTAACGAGACTAATAATGAGTTGATGATGCGACTGCGAGTTTCTGGTTCGGCATCGCTTATACGTAACTCATATAAGCTATCGAGTCGCAACCTGTCAGTCAAGCGATCGCGCCGTCGCAGCACAAAGCGGAGTGCGTTTTCATCTAAGAAGCGATCGCCCGACTCCGAACGAAAGAGTTGTTGATTAATCCAACCAACTTCACCAAACATTTGCGGCGAAAATCTTTGACGAATTCCCGCTCTGAAGCGCAACTGGTTGTAATTCGATTCCGATTGCTCGATATAGCGAATCAAACTACCATCAATCGCAGCAATCAGATCCGTATTTTCTCCCAACTTCGGTGTTGTAATCAGCGTGATACCTGACGATAGCAAACCGCCTTGAATCGGATCTACTGCTGAAAATATGTTGTTTGTTTGGAAGTAACCAATTTGAGCCAAGAGCGAACCGAAGCGGGGTGATGGTGGTGGTGGAATGACAGTATCTGCAAGCGTGGGCTGGCGTTCTAATTCTCTTACGCGCAGAATTCCTAATTCTGGATCGGGCGATCGCCTTTTGATTTCGCGGATGCGCAATCTTCCTAATTCTGCATCAATGTCGGATTGCGATCGTCCTTCTAATTCGCGCAAGCGCAATTCGCCTAATTCACCATCGGCTGGTACACTTAATTGTTGATCTAAATTCTGCGCAATTTGTCTAGGGTGAGGTGTAGGAGAAATTGAATTAAACGTGTAACGCTGTTCATCTAAATCAGAGACTAAACAAGAAGTCGCGGTAGATGAATCGGAATGATTTTGTCGCTGAGGAAGGAACTCTGAAGTGGGCTTAAGCGTCAGAGCACCTGCAGAACTCGAACTAAATTCAGTTATGTATTCTGATTTCGTTTTTGCAGGTGGATTCTGATTCTCTGTTAATAAGCGATCGTCTTGTTTCCCAGCCAGTTGATTTTGAGAATGAACCAAAGTCGTAAATTCTTCTCGCGATTTTGGTTTGTGATTATTAAAGATTTGGCACTCTGAAGAAATGAAAGCCTTTTCTGGAATCGCGGGCAAATCTATTGTAGAAATACAAGAAAAGTTGTTTGCCTTTTCTTGATCTATTGAGGATATTTCTGTAGTATTTGAGTAATTTATTTGACAATCATTTTGAGGTGCCGCAATTAGTATACTAGAATCAAGCAACAACAGACTGGTAGTACTGGCAGTGAAGATTGATAGTACGGATAGCTTCTTACATCCGGCTTGTAGCAGTTTTTGCCAGCATAAGCTATAAGGTAAGCTAGATAGTTTTTTCGGCTGCCACGTTGTAATAGTAGCTTTATAGATTAGACTTTTCACAGTATATAATTATACATATATTTCTTGAAGGATCAAATAGTTACAAAAAATTTACATATCACCGTTCTATTTTGCCGACCCAACAATACTGCGCTTAAAGCGTAACATTAGCTACTTCAAGACGTACTTAGTCAAAAAAAATGTTCCCGATCATTTCTAGAAGAGTGGAGTATAATCAATCGCTGATGAAAATGAGTAAATGCCAATTTTGAGAATTTGCTATTTTTGGATAGCTTCTGCAACTATGTGATTTGACTTGATGAAACTTGGAAATCAGAAACCGCGTCTGATTGCTCTGGCACTTGTTCACCCTTTTTAGGCACTAAAAGCCATGTCTCGCAAGTTTGTCCTCATCCTTACCTTTGTTTTTTGGAGCATGACGCTGCCAATAGCTAAGAAGGCTAATGCTGAAACTACTCTGACACGAGCTGTAGTGCAAAATATCCGCAATCTAGTGCGTTTACTTCCACAAAATCGCACACCACGTCCAGCCCGGTTGTCAGATGCTATGCAGCCTGGAGATGGTTTATCTACAGGTCGTTCCTCTTTAGCAGAACTGCGCTTTAATGACGGTTCCTTGGCAAGGATAGGAGAACAAGCTGTATTCCGCTTCATCGCACGAACACGTAGATTCAGACTATCAAACGGTACAGTATTATTACTAATTCCTCCTGGAAGAGGAGTCACAGATATTCGAACCCCAAACGCAGCAGCTGCAATTAGAGGTTCAGCGTTATTTGTACGTTATATACCCGAAACAAATACAACACTTGTTGGGGCTTTAACAGATAGCAATATAGAAGTTTTTAATCAAACTGCTTCTCAAAGAGAAGTTCTCGAAGCTGGGCAAATGGCAGTTGTTGTCAATGACAGAATTGAACAACTATACGAGTTTGACCTCAATACTTTTTACCAAACAAGTGATTTAGTACAGCAGCTGAATCTGAATCGACCAAATCCTAATCCTTCAGCTGATCCGGCACTCTCTAGTGTACAAGCAGAAACTGCGGCTGCTGCTGCTGCAAAACCACCAGTTAGAGGCGAAGGAGTCGTCGAAAATCCGTCTTTCGTTCAGTCGCCCAGTAATTCAGCACGAGAATCTCAACAAAATCAAGGCAACAATACTGCAACAACACCAACTCAACAAAATCGAGGCAACAATACTTCAACAACACCAACTCAACAAAATCAAGGCAACAATACTTCAACAACACCATCGCCTACTGGAAATACAACTGGGAACAACTCAACTAATACAAATAACTCCCCAAGTGGAGCTAACAGCGGTAATCTACAAATTCCTAGCAATGGATCTAGAGACGAAATTGACGATGACAATACTGCACCAGTAAATCCTCCAATAGAAAATAACACAACAATTACACCGCCCAATAATACGACCACAGCACCAACAACGGGCGAAAGTCCCGTTACTCAACCTACTGATGGTGGAAATAATACACCACCAACCAATCCAGTTGACAACACATCACCAACCGTTCCGGTAGACAACACCCCACCAACTGACCCGGTAAATAATACGCCGCCAACGGACACCGAAACGCCACTACCAACTGGTCCAGTTGACAACACGCCGCCAACTGACCCGGTTGACAATACCCCACCAACCGTTCCGGTAGACAACACGCCGCCAACTGACCCGGTAGACAACACGCCGCCAACTGACCCGGTAGACAACACGCCACCAACGGACACCGAAACACCACTACCAACTGACCCGGTAGACAACACGCCACCAACGGACAACGAAACGCCACTACCAACTGACCCGGTAGACAACACGCCACCAACGGACACCGAAACGCCACTACCAACGGATCCAGTTGACAATACGCCGCCAACGGATCCAGTTGACAACACTCCACCAACTGACCCGGTAGACAACACTCCACCCACGGATATTGAAACGCCACTACCAACTGACCCGGTAGACAACACCCCGCCAACTGACCCGGTAGACAACACGCCACCAACGGACACCGAAACACCACTACCAACTGACCCGGTAGACAACACGCCACCCACGGATATTGAAACGCCACTACCAACTGACCCGGTAGACAACACGCCGCCAACTGACCCGGTAGACAACACGCCACCAGCGGACACCGAAACGCCATTACCAACTGACCCGGTAGACAACACCCCGCCAACTGACCCAGTTGACAACACGCCACCAACCGTTCCGGTAGACAACACCCCGCCAACTGACCCGGTAGACAACACGCCACCAGCGGACACCGAAACACCACTACCAACTGACCCGGTAGACAACACGCCACCAACTGACCCAGTTGACAACACGCCACCAACGGATACCGAAACGCCATTACCAACTGACCCGGTAGACAACACGCCACCAACTGACCCAGTTGACAACACGCCACCAACGGATACCGAAACGCCATTACCAACTGACCCGGTAGACAACACGCCACCAACTGACCCAGAAGACAACACACCACCCACTGATGACCAATCACCAACACCAACACTACCAGACGACGAAAGGCCACCATCTACCGTTTCAGATAACCCACAACGAA